>NZ_JBIWEX010000001.1:0-396628 GCF_044762745.1 Psychrobacillus sp. NPDC096426
GCCTGTGGCTTTTCCAGATGGCAGTTCATGATGACATCGTTTGAGATTTTCATCGTTAAGTAAGTGCACAAGCGATGTGAACTTTATGTCCGGTCGTTCTTTAGCTAATTCTGCTATCCTTATCAGTTTCGTTTCCATTTAAAATTCTACCTCCGTGTGTAGTAAATGTTGCCCTTCTAAGGGCGATTCAAGGTGGTTGCCTTCCCTCCATCAGCATTACCCGACTTCATTGGTACTATGAAACCATCCGACTTCCTGCCGGGCATTTGGTCTTCTTGCTTTGTATCGCTTGTTAACCATACTCTCTAAAAAAAAATTTTAGAAAGACCTAGCAGGACCTCCCGAGTTGCTACAACATATCAATGTATGACGTGCCAAGGTCTACGACTCCGAAGAAGTCTCTACTCCCTTGCCATTACGATAGTAGAGATGTTGCTTTCTGTGCCCCAGAGCACATCAGCCTTCTTATCCGCGGCATTTCGAAGCTCAATCCCTTCAACCAATCGGCTTTCGGCCCATCACCTAACTGTCTACGCTTAAAGATGTGAGTTACCTCACACCCTCCAAGACTCGCTACGAGCGAATGGCTAGTTCTTACTCGGTGGGAATCCCACCCACTATATGTTGCAACCTATGCTCGGTCGCTCCTGGAGTCGCCGCCCTTCCGCTCCAATCTACGAAATTTGCTAGCTAACGACGCATTATTCCAATATTGGACTTAATAAAAAAAGCACAAGATGCCCTCGCTCAAACAGGGTCTTGTGCTTTTCTTTTAGTTATTTAACTCGTAATGCTTACCTTTTAGAAGATACAACAATCGCTCCGCTAAATTCGTTGCATGGTCTGCAGATCTTTCTAAGTAACGACAAACAAATGATAACTGCGTTACTTGACTAAGTTGTTCTGGTTTCTGTACCCCTACATTAAGTAGCGTCCGAATAGCATGGCCATACAACTCATCTACTTCATCATCTTGTTTTGCAATTTTCCTTGCCTCATCCATATTTTCATGAATAAATGCATCTAATATTTGCTTTAACATTGCAATAGTTTTCACACGCATTTCATCAAGCAGATAAATAGGTTCAATATGTTCATCTTTTCCAATGCGAATCGTTTCTTTTGCAATATTAACCGCATAATCGCCAATGCGCTCCATATCAGAAGCAATTTTTACAAGCACCATTAGTCTTCTTAAATCCTTCGCAACTGGTTGTTGTTTTGCAATTAACAAAATAACCCGATCATTAATTTCTTCTTCCATATGATTAATATGGATATCATGATTAATAACAGACAATGCACCTTCAATATTACTGCCTAATAAGTAATCCATTGATGTGTTTAACGTATCAATTGCTGTATTGCTTAGTTCTATTAATAACTTTTGTACCTTTTGTAATTCTTCATCGAACTTCTCTCTACCCACCATTTTTCATAACCCCTTTTCTTATCCGAATCGACCTGAAATATAATCTTCCGTACGTTTATCTTCCGGTGTAGAGAAAATAACATCGGTTTGATCAAACTCCACTACTTCACCAGACAAGAAAAATGCTGTTTTGTCTGAAATTCGAGCAGCTTGTTGCATATTGTGCGTTACAATAATAATTGAATAATCTTCTTTTAATTCTTGAATAAGTTCTTCTACTTTTAATGTAGAAATTGGGTCTAGTGCAGATGTAGGCTCATCCATTAAAATAACATCCGGCTCAATTGCTAAACAACGTGCGATACAAATACGTTGTTGTTGTCCTCCTGATAGACTATAAGCATTCGTGTGCAAGCGGTCCTTAACTTCATCCCAAATAGCTGCTCCGCGTAAACTTTTTTCTACAATTTGATCTAAAATCTTTTTATTTTTGATTCCGTGAATTCTTGGACCATAAGCAATATTATCATAAATGGATTTTGGAAATGGATTTGGTTTTTGGAATACCATTCCTACTTTTGTACGTAGCTCTTCCACGCCATAATCATTATCAAAAATATTACGTTCTCGATATAAAATTTTACCAGACGTTTTCACCGTAGGTACTAATTCTACCATACGATTTAATGTTTTTATATACGTTGATTTCCCACATCCAGAAGGTCCGATAATCGCTGTTACTTCATTTTCTTTAATTTGCAAATTAATATCTTTTAGCGCATGGTGATTACCATACCATAAATTTAATTGTTGCGTATTATAGACGAGACTTGATGTATTATCATTTTGTGTGTTGGACCCTTTTACTAACGATTGTACCATTATACTTCCCCCTAGTTAATTAATACCTTTTTGAGAATTTGTTACGAATAAATATAGCGATTGAGTTCATGATCAATAAAAAGATCATTAAAACAAGAATTCCAGCCGCAGCTACAAATTGGAAGTCCTTTTGTGGACGTTTTGCCCAATCATAAATTTGCATTGGTAACGCAGTAAATTGGCTTAAAAGATCCGTTGGAAGAAACTGAATAATAACAGGAATCCCAATTACGATAAGTGGTGCTGTTTCTCCCACTGCTCGTGAAAGCGCCAAAATGGCACCTGTTAATATTCCTGGAAGTGCAGACGGCAATACAATTTTTAGAACTGTTTGCCATTTTGTAGCACCCATACCATAAGATGCTTCCCTGATATCGTTTGGCACAGCGCGGATTGCTTCTTGTGATGCAACAATAATGACAGGAATTATTAACAAACTCATTGTAAGTCCTGCAGCTAAAATACTATTTCCTAGAGCCAGTGCACGAACAAAAATGGTTAAACCAAGTAACCCGAATACAATAGATGGAACTCCAGCAAGATTCGAGATATTCAACCTTATAAAATCACTCAATTTATTTTTCTTTGCATATTCTTCCAAATAAATAGCGGTTCCAACACCTAATATAATAGATACTGGTGCAACTACGCACATTAACCAAATAGAACCAACAAGTGCGGCTTTAATCCCTGCTTTTGCAGGAAAACGAGAGCCAAAGTTTTGGAAAAATTCTGGCGTTAAATAGCCAACACCTTGTGTAATAATCCGATAAAACAATATGGCTAATGTAAGTAATGCGAATAATGTCGCAAAAAAGAAAATTACTTTAAAAATCTTATTAATGGTGAGGCGATTCACCATTCTTTTTACAACAGATTCATGATTTACATATTTCATATTAATATTCCTCCCGATATTTTTTCGAAATAGCGTGAGCAATTAGATTCATTACCAGTGTAAATAAGAACAATGTAAAACCTACTGAGTAAATAGAATAGTAAATAGTTGTTCCGTAGCCCGCATCACCAGAAGAAATTTGTACAATATACGCAGTCATCGTTTGAATCGATCCAGTCACATCAAAGTCGAATTTTGGCGTAGATCCTCCGGCAAGTGAAACAATCATTGTCTCTCCAATTGCTCGTGAAATGGCAAGTACAATAGAAGCAATGATCCCAGATAGAGCGGCTGGCAATACTACTTTTAGCGCTACTTCCAATTTAGTTGACCCCATTGCGAGTGCACCTTCACGAATCGAATTAGGTACAGATGACATTGCATCTTCAGATAAAGATGCAATCATTGGTAAAATCATTATTCCAACAACAATACCTGGACTTAAAGCATTAAATATTTTTAGATCTGGAATAAATTGTTGCAATAATGGCGTTACAAATGTCAAAGCAAAGAAACCATAAACAATTGTCGGAATTCCAGCTAATACTTCTAATATTGGTTTGATAATTCTTCTTGTAGTATCTGAAGCATATTCACTTAAGAATATGGCTGAGCTTATACCAAATGGTACTGCTACAATCGCTGCTATTATTGTTACTTTTAATGTTCCAGCAATTAAAGGAAGAATACCGAATGTAGGTGCTTTACTAGAGAACGGATACCACTCGGTTCCAAATAAAAAGCTTAACACCGGAATTTCCTTGAAGAAAATAACCGTTTCAACTATCAAAGTTGCGACAATTCCAATTGTCGTTAAAACAGAAATAGAAGCAATTAAAAATAAAATGGCTGGTATTAACTTTTCCACCATTTGTTTTTGCTTCTTACTGTTTGATTTTGCAATTAGCTCTTGCACTGATGGTTGATCAGATACTTGTTTTTGAGCCATTGTGAATCCCCCTTTTACCAAAACGTAAGAAAAGAGTAGCAATTATGCTACTCATTCACTTACAATCGGTTTACCTTTTTCAAACTTATTTTAAACCTTCTAAAGTAGTTAAACCTGCTTCATAATCTGCAGCCGGAAGACTTACATATCCAACAGCTTCAGCCATATCGCCTGCATATTCAAGTGAATATTTCATGAAATCATAAAATGCTGGGTTTTCAGAAAGTGCACTGTTTTTGGCATAAACGAATAATGGACGTGATAGTGGAGAGTACTCTCCTGATTCAATTGTTTGATTGTTCGGTTCTACACCGTTCACATGAACTGCTTGTAAAGTATCTTGGTTAGCTAAGTAGTATGCAAATCCAAAGAAACCAATTGCATTTTTATCTGCTTGTACACCTTGTACTAATACGTTGTCATCTTCTGAAAGAGTTGCAGATTTAACAAGATCTTCTCCATCAAGAATTACTTCATCAAAGTAATCATATGTTCCTGAATCTGTACCAGGGGAATAGAATACTACTTCTTCAGCTGGCCATGCTGGGTTAATATCAGACCATTTTTTAGCAGTTCCATCTTCAACCCATAATTTTTTAAGATCTTCTACTGTTAAATCTTTTGCCCAGTCATTATCTTTGTTTATTACAACTGTAAGACCGTCATTAGCTATTTTGAATTCAGTGAAGTCAATACCTGCATCTGCAAGTGCTTTAGCTTCTTCTTCTTTAATAGGGCGAGATGCATTTGAGAAATCCGTTTCGCCAGCGATGAATTTTTTAAAACCGCCGCCTGTTCCAGATACTCCAACTGTTACTTGAACTTTACTTTGTACGCCACCATATTCTTCAACAAGTGCTTCTGTAATTGGAGCTACAGTACTTGAACCGTCACCAGATACAGATCCTTCAATAGCTGCTACTTCTTCAACAGGTTTTTCAGTTGAAGTGTCAGCTGGTGTTTCTGTTGGTGTTTCTTTAGCAGTATTTCCACAAGCTCCAAGCGCAAGCGCTGAACCAACCATTGTTGTCGCTAATAAGTATTTCCAGTTTTTCATCAGGTAAATCCCCCTAAAATTATGTTTTTCTTTTCTTTGTTACAAAAACTACTTTAAAGGTTACATGTTGAGTCTGTATGAATCTATTGTAAAGGTTTTGTAAACAGTAAAACATTTTGATTAAAAATAGAAAAAACCGGTCAATCTATTCATTTAATAGGATGACCAGTTTTTTCGAGTTTATTCTGCTTGTTCTTCATCAATCGAATCGTTTGTAAACGGCGGTTTAATGAGTGATGTTGCTGTAGACTCATTTTCCTTTAAAGCATTATTTTTTTGTTTTATCTCAAAATATTTGTCGACTAATTCTCGAGCGATTGGAGTTAGAAAGTTAGTTTTGTAACTAGACTCTAATGATGCCTGTGGAACGACAATTGCATATGCTATTTCTGGATTATCATATGGAGCAAATCCAATATGAGTTAAATTGACAGTATTGAAACTTTTCCTTAATTCGGGATCCGTATAAAAAGATTGTGCTGTTCCTGTTTTACCAGCTGCTGTATAAGGTGCACTTGCAAAAGCTGAACGAGCAGACCCTTTACTACCAAAATATACTCGTTGCATCCCTTGACGGACTCGCTCAATTTCTGCTCTTGTATTATCTACTGTATTTAATATATTAGGTGCCATTTCTTTCACAATTTTCCCTAGCTGTACTCCATCAGGAGACGGTTCTCTAATTTCTTTTACAACATGGGGCTGAATCCGACTTCCTCCGTTCGCAAGCGTTGCCGCGAATTGAGCAAGTTGTAAAGGAGTGTACGTATCATATTGACCGATAGCTAAGTCAAGTAGTTTCCCCATTTCTATACCGCCCTCAACTCCGGATACTTCTCCCGGTAAATCAATGCCAGTTGGAACGCCAAGCCCTAATTGCGCGTAACCATTGCGCATTTTCTGGAATGCTTCTGGTCCGAAATTTATCCCTTGATTTGGCTGATAAGTTCGACCGGCTATACCATATGCAATTTGGAACATATAAGAGTTGGAAGAACGTTCAAGTGCTTCTAAATCATTCATTGGAATTCTACCAGACCGGTTAAATACAGAACTTTTTGGATTAGAACCTTTTATGCGGATCGGCTGGTCTATTAATGTCTGACCAGGGGACAACGCATTTTCACGATAACCAGTAAGTACCGTACCAGGTTTTATTGTAGAACCAACTTCATATGCCGTTGTAAAAGCTGCAAATGCATAATCTCGAACTGTCGGTTTTCCCGTTTCTGAATCTTTGACAATTTGCTTTCCTACTAATGATAATACTTCTCCGGTATATGGATCTAGCATTATTAAAAATGCTCTGTCTAAATATTTGGTACCCGCATTATTTTTTTTCATCTCTAATAATTTTTTTTCTAATATGGTTTCCATTTCGGTTTGGAGTTCACTATTTATTGTTAATACGAGGTCCTTTCCCGGTTCTCCTTCATAAACAGTTTTAATGTCGACTACCCGGCCTTTTCCATCTGTGATATTTTTGACAACACTTTTTTGACCTTGCAGCACTTCTTCATATTGTTGCTCAATATAACTTTTTCCGACACGATCGTTTCGCGAGTAGTCTCTTGATAAGAAATAGTCTAACCGATTTTTCGGAATCCCCTCTTTTGGTAAGGTCGTTGTTCCTAAAATGGCCAGTGTGGAATTTTTAACGCGTCTCCAATCGGTTGTTGTATTAACACCTTTTAAATCTCCTAAACGCTCCGATACACGCGCGAATTCTTCTACCGTCACTTCTTCAGAAATTTGGCCTGGTTTAAGTTCTTTTTTCGCGACGTCTCCTCCTTTAATAATTTGCGGGGAAAGTGCATAACCAGAAGCCATTTCACGATAAATAGCTATTATTTCTAATTCTTGGGGTGTAAACGAATTCAATTGTTCTTCTGTAATTTTGCTTCGTATCAACCGATTAATCGCAGCATTTTTTTCTTTTTTCGACAAGTCTTCGTCGTTTTCAATTTCATTGCGTTCTTTCGTTGTTACTAAATCATTCGCTTCTTCGCTATGTTTAAATAACCAAAAATCTTGTAAGTCGCTTTTTGTTATAGCATTTATATCCTTTTCGATAAGCAAGCTTAGTGTTTCTGCTATTTCATACATATCTTTTGCGGTGGTCGTTTGCATTTTTGTATACGTAATCGCTTTTTGCGGTTTATTGTCTACTAAAATTCGACCTTCGCTATCAAAAATACGACCTCGAGGTACGCTTGTATTGACCGGGACTTCTTCTGTTCTTTCTATTTCTCTCGTATAGTCATCACCTTTTACTATTTGTAAATAGCCTAGACGTAATATTAACATCGTAAAAAGAATGAAGATGGAAAAGAAAAGTATATTCATACGAAAAGTAATATTAGCTCGTTGTTTTGCTTTCACGCTTTGTGCACGTTTATTAGTAATTTTACGCATAAGTTCACCTACTTTGTTATTAGCTTTTATTGTAACATAAAAAGCACACACTTTTAGACGTAAAAGTGTGTGCTAAGTTTCTTTTTAGTATGAAATTATTTTGAAGCCTCGAAACGTTTTGATACTTCATCCCAATTTACTACATTCCAGAACGATCCGATGTAGTCAGGACGACGGTTTTGGTAGTTTAAGTAGTAAGCATGCTCCCAAACGTCTAATCCTAATAATGGTGTTTTACCTTCCATGATTGGTGAATCTTGGTTAGCTGTAGAAGAAACTTCTAATTCTCCATTAGCAACGGATAACCAAGCCCAGCCTGAACCGAAACGAGTTGTTGCAGCTTTAGCAAACTCTTCTTTAAAAGCATCAAAGCTACCGAATTTAGCATCGATTGCTGATGCTAGTTCACCAGTTGGATTTCCACCACCGTTTGGTGAAAGGATTTGCCAGAATAGTGTGTGGTTTGCATGTCCTCCACCATTATTGCGAACTGCTGTTTTAATGTCTTCTGGAAGAGCGTCTAAGTTAGCGATTAACTCTTCTACTGACTTGCTTTCTAAATCCGCTTTACCCGCTACTGCGTTATTTAAGTTTGTTACATATGTGTTATGATGTTTCGTGTGATGAATATTCATCGTCTCTTTATCGATATGTGGTTCTAGTGCGTCGTACGCGTAAGGTAATTGTGGTAATTCGTATGCCATTTTTGTTTCCTCCTAAAGAATATTTTAGAAAATTCTTTCCGTATATTAGCGTATCAAAATAACAGAAAACCTTCAACGAAAATAACCTATTATATTCTCATACTTTTGACTGAACTAGATAAACATGATAAAAATAACAAGCATCACGGCTAGAATTATAATTTTCACAACAGTAGATGTTAGAAATCCAATTAACGAACCGACCCCAGATTTAAGTGCTTGTTTCAAGCCTTCTCTCGTAACGATCAACTCTGCAAGTACAGCAAAAAGAAATGGTCCGATTAAAATACCTGCAACCGGAATCACAAATGGCCCGAAGATCAACCCAATCGTACTTCCCCATACCCCTGCCTTCGTTCCTCCAAATTTCTTTACTCCGAAAGCATTCGCAGCCATATCAGCACTAAATAGTAAAACAATGAATAAAGCTTGAATTACCCAAAATAACCAACCTAACTCGGAAAAAGAGAAAAACAGTCCATATATAACGTATCCAAGCAGCATGAAAACAACCGACGGAATAATCGGGTAAAACGTTCCGATAAAAGCAACAACAAAACTTGCAACTATTAAAATCCAACCAAATATGGCAATCATATACGTTTTCCTAATACCGCATCCGCAATATTCACAGAGTGGTCGCCTATTCTTTCTAAATTACTTAAAATATCCACAAACATTACGCCTGCATGGCCACTACATAATCTTTCATTCAAACGAATAATATGATTTTTTCTAAATTGACGTTCCATTCTGTCAATAATTTGTTCTTGTTCTACCACTTCACGTGCTATTTGATCATTACTTAAATCTAATGCTTCTAATGCTTTTTTTACCGTATTAATAGTTAACTCAAACATCTCTGAAATATCTTCTAGGGCATCCGTCGTTAATTGAAGACGTTGTTCCCCTTGATAATCAATCAATTCGATAATATTCTCAAAATGATCGCCTATCCGTTCGATATCACGCACTGTACCTAGTAGCATGAAATGCCTAGATGAATCTTGACTTGAAAGCGGCTGAGAAGATATTTTCACTAGGTAATTGGTTATTTTCGTATCTAGATGATTAATTACATCTTCTAATCGATACGCTTCTACTGCATCATGTTGATGTCCATTCTTTAAATAATCATATGTTTTTTCTAACCCTTGAATACTAAATTCACCCATACGTAAAATTTCTTCTTTTGCTTGTCCAATAGCAATCGATGGGGATTCTAAAATGAAATCTTCCTCTAAATGTTTCGGTTTAAATTTTGTATTCATATCTTCACCGGGTATGACTTTTACTAATAAGTAAATCCAAGTACCTATTAAAGGAAACTGAAGAATAACATTCACTACATTAAACGTTCCATGCGCAAATGCAATTTGCATTTTATTTTCTAATGAAAGCACGCCCGCTATCCATTCTATATACAAAGTAAAAGGTGTTAAGAAAATCAGAAACACAATCGATCCAACTACATTAAACAGCACATGTGCAGCAGCAGTTCTTTTTGCACTTACTGATGCTCCAATAGAAGCAAGAACTGCTGTGATAGTAGTACCAATATTATCACCAAATAAAATGGGTAATGCACCATGTAGAGAAATTAACCCCTCCGAATAAAACCCTTGCAAAAATGCTACGGATGCACTCGAACTTTGAATAAGCATTGTCATAACTGTACCTGCAATAACACCAAGTAAAGGGTGTTCACTCGTCTTCAAAGTGAAATCTGTAAAAGAAGATAAATGCTGAAGTGGGCTCATCCCACTTGTCATTAATTCCAACCCTAAAAATAGGCCACCAAAACCGAAGATGATTTCACCAATATTTTGAATGGACTTCTTTTTAAATAAGAAAATTAAAAAAGCACCGATTGCCATGATAGGAAGTGCATATTCGCCAATATCAAAACCAATGACAAAAGCTTTCACCGTTGTTCCTATATTAGCTCCCATTATGACACCAATAGATTGCCTTAGCGTCATAAAACCTGCACTAACAAGTCCGATAGTAATAACAATTGTACCGCTACTTGATTGGATTAACAAAGTAAAAAGAATACCTACAGCAACCCCCATTAGCGGATTGGTGACATACCGATCCAATAAATCTCGTAATTTATTTCCAGCGGTTTTTTGTAAGCCGTCACCCATAAATTTAATGGCGAATAAGAAGATTCCTATTCCACCAAAAAATTCAAAGAGCATTTCTTGCCAATTCAGCTCCACGTCGTAATTCAACTCCCATTTCGACAATTTTCGCATGTTTACGTATAAAGTATAAAGGAAATGTAAAGCTAAAGTATACATATTAATAATTTCTTTACAATTCCCACACCTTTCTTTTGTCTCCTTCTATTGAAAGATGCTAAAATTGATAGGAAAGGGTGAAGTTTGTGAAGTTATATCAAATTTTGAAGGGTAGTTTACAAAGTCCAAAAAAAATAGCGGCATTTCGACTTATTCCGATAGGAAAAGTAATGCAATACATATTTAGTTATATTCTCATAATGACTATTATTTCATTTATCTTTTTTATGAACGGAATATCCGAACAGCAATCGAGTATGGAAGGATTGCTCGAATACTTTTCTAAAATCCAGTGGCTACTCTATCCTTTTGCATTTATATTTTTATTTGTGTTCAATACATTATTAATCTTTGTCCAAATAAGTATACTAGCTTATATCGGAAGTGGTATTCTCTATGTAAGAAAAAGAAAAGGCGAATATCGTCATATTTGGCGAACTACTCTTTTTGCTAGTACTGTTCCGATGATACTGTCCATTTTAGCAACATTACTTCAGTGGACGAGCAGTTATATTCAGGTAGCAATTTATGTAATCACACTTCTATATTTAATACTCGCTACTAAATATTATCCGATTAAGAGATAGTCATACGCCCCCTTTGTCATGCATAGAATAGGACAAGGGGGTTTTTTTATGAAAATATTCTTAGCAACTATCTTACTCTTAATCTCGTTCTATATAGTGAAAGTAGATCTATTCGAAGGTACAATCCCGCTTGCCTATTATCCGGCGGATCAGGCAAAAGAATGTATAGAAACACTCGATTATATTTCAGTCGAAATCGTTGGTGGAGACACTATTTACTCGTTATTTTCTTTGTATCCAACAGAAGAGTCCATTACTTTTACCAAGAGATTAAATGATTTTTATACATTGAATCCGCATCTGATTAATCAAAGCTTTATCCCAGGTGAACATGTACTTTTGCCAATATATACTGCATCTGGCCAATGTAAAAATTAACAACTAGAGGTTTCTTCCTTGTCAACACCTTCTAAAGACTGATAAAATGATGAATAGTGATGGCAAACAGCCTCGAGAAGGAGAGAATTACATGAGTGAAATAATTCATCGTTCCAAAACTCGTCCAGTTCGAGTTGGAAACTTAACAATAGGTGGCAGTGACGAACTATTTATCCAAAGTATGACGACGACGAAAACACATGATGTGGAAGCAACAGTTGCAGAAATTTTGCGATTAGAAGAAGCTGGTTGTCAAATCGTTCGTGTCGCTTGTCCTGATGAACGCGCTGCATATTCGATCGGAGAGATAAAAAAACGAATTAATATACCACTAGTAGTGGATATCCATTTTGACTATAAACTAGCGCTTATTGCGATTGAGCAAGGTGCAGATAAAATTCGTATTAACCCAGGTAACATCGGACGTAAAGAAAAAGTAGAAGCAGTTGTAAATGCTGCAAAAGCTAAAGGTATCCCAATTCGTATTGGTGTAAATGCCGGGTCTTTAGAAAAGAAAATTTTAGAGAAATATGGTTACCCTACTGCAGATGGTATGGTAGAAAGTGCATTACACCATATTAAAATACTTGAAGACTTAGATTTTCACGATATTATCGTGTCGATGAAAGCATCGGACGTTAACTTAGCGATTGAAGCATACCGAAAAGCTTCCCAAGCGTTTGACTACCCGTTACATTTAGGAATTACTGAATCAGGTACACTTTTCGCTGGTTCCATTAAAAGTGCGGCAGGTCTAGGCACATTACTATCTATGGGTATTGGTAACACGCTTCGTGTATCACTAAGTGCAGATCCTGTGGAAGAAATCAAAGTGGCACGTGAATTATTAAAAGTATTTGGTTTGTCATCTAATGCAGCTACTTTAATCTCTTGTCCTACATGTGGACGTATTGAAATTGACTTAATTTCCATTGCAAATGAAGTAGAAGAATATATCTCCCATATTAAAGCACCGATTAAAGTTGCTGTGTTAGGCTGCGCAGTCAACGGTCCTGGTGAAGCTCGAGAAGCAGATATCGGGATTGCAGGAGCACGTGGGGAAGGACTTTTATTCCGCAAAGGAAAAACAGTACGTAAAGTACCGGAAGAAACAATGGTCGACGAACTGAAAATAGAAATCGATAAAATTGCAGCAGAATATTTTGCTCAACAAGAACTAGAAAATCAAAAAGCATAAGGAGTCGGGAAAATGACGAATATTCGATTTGGAATCGATATAGACGGGACAGTAACATGCCCTACTTCTTTACTTCCACATATTAATGAAGCATTTAAATGTAATTTACAGTTAAGTGATATTAAAGAATATGACCTAACAAAAGCTTTTCCAGTAAGTGAAAGAGAATTCTATGAATGGTTTAAAAAATCAGAAGCTACTATTTATGCAACCTCCCCTATTCAACCAGATGCTCATGCAGTCTTGTCTGCTTGGAAAGAAAAATATGAACTATACTTCATATCTGCTCGCGGGGAAAATGTAATGGATGTTACGCTTAACTGGTTCAAAGAGCAAGAGTTGCTTTACGATCATATCGAATTAATCGGTACACATAATAAAATAGAAACAGCTAGAAAGCATGATGTCCATGTCTTCTTTGAAGACAAGCACGATAATGCGGTTGAAATACATGAAGAATTAGATATTCCGGTGCTATTATTTAACACACCATATAATCAACAGGCTGCTCCAACCGGAGTCATTCGTGTAAATAATTGGATTGAAGCAAATAACTGGATTGAAAAAGAATTTGCGCTATCGCAAAAATAATTAGAACTATATAACCTCGCCAACTCAATATTTGGCGAGGTTTTTTTTGAAATAGGGGGAATTGGAGGAAGTTCGAAGATTTCTAACAGTCATTTTGGATCAGCATCTTTCATTTTTCTAAGTTCTGACACCGTTACAAACTCATATCCTTGTTTTTTAAGTTCAGGAATAATTTTTTCCAATGCTTGAACAGTTTGTCTTCGATTACCTCCCCCATCGTGAAAAAGAATGATATTTCCTGGCTTGACACCTTTTAGTACTGTTCTTACTATTCGATGGACTCCGGGGTTTTTCCAATCCTCTGTATCTTGATGCCAAGACCACATTACCACCTTATATCCTTTTTTTACAACACTTTGAATCATTTGATCAGTGTATTGTCCTTCTACCGGCCGAAAGAGTTCTGGATAAGTACCAGTAATACTATAAATTAATTCATCCGTTTGTTTTAATTCTTTCTCCAAATTGGCTAGTGTCGTTTTTAGAGGATGAGTATAAGTATGGTTTGCTATTTCATGACCCTCGTTATATTCGCGTAAAATAAGATCGGAGTTCTTTTCTGCATTTTCACCTACTACGAAGAAGGTAGCTTTTGCATTATAATTCGATAAAATATCCAGTATCTCTGCTGTATGCTTCGGATGAGGTCCGTCATCAAATGTAAGTGCCACGACTTTTTCGTTTGTCTTAATTTCCCACATTATTTCTCCAGTTGTTTCATAATGGTATCTGTCTTTAACTGCAGAAGCTTTTAAATTTAATCCAAGTACTAACAATAGTCCCACGAAAATTAAGCATAATAAACCAGTAAGTATTTTTTTCATTACATCACATTCCAATCTTTTAAAATCACCGACTTTTGATTACTTTTTACTTTATAAGAGGATTTATGCAATCTTAAAAAGCTTTAATCGCATTGATTTAAAATTTCATATACTTTTGTTATGGATAGCACTTCATACCGCACTGTTTTTGCTTACAGTCGTTTTAAAATATATCCTAAAAACTAAACAAATGAATTAGTTTAACATTCATCGTTTTCATAATATGTATTATCTCGTTTTAGGAGGTGCACAAGATGGGTTATGGTTGTGATTTTTGCGGTCCTGGATTTGGGCCAGGCTTTGTTGGTCCGGCCAATGTAGGTCCTGGTTGCGGTCGCCCTGGATTCGGTTGGGCATTTGCATTACTTATTGTTCTGTTTATTCTTTTAATCATTATTGGAGCGAGTTTCTTCAACGGATACGGTGGAGATGGTTGCTGACAATAGGCATAAAACTAGAATCTAAAGCACATTTTGAGACAGGTCACAAGAACCTGTCTTTTTTAGTAATTCTTAAAAGTCTATTCTTCATAAACCGCTTTTTATTAGTGTGCCAATCCATTTCAATCTATTCAGTAATCTTAATAAAATAAAAAAAGCACTGCCAAACGTTGATTTGGCGATGCTTTTAAAGTCAGTCCGGGGAGTTCCAGTAAAATTCAAATTTATTCCATTGCTGTTGGTAATTTCGTCCTCTGTATCCATTCGCTCTTGCACAGTGAATTAATATTCCATAGTTAAATGCCCTAGTACTTTTTTAAAATTTGAATACGCTATTTGTAACTGAAGGTTCATTGTCCGCCCTGTCAGTACCTCCAGTGGTTTTAAAATATTTTCTTAAAGCCAAATAAATGTATTAGAACAACTTGCATTATCGATATTAAATAAACTATCTCGAATATAGGAGGTGTACTTTATGGGTGAAGCAGTTGGTGGATACGGATTCGGCTCAGGATTCGCTTTAATTATTGTTCTTTTTATTCTTTTAATTATTATTGGCGCAAGTTTCTTAGGTGGAGGTTACGGCGGCGGTTACTGTTGATGAAAAAGGGCTTTAAACCGTAAACTAGAGTACTTTCTGAGACAGGTCATAAGAACCTGTCTTTTTTCATCATTCCAGACGACTTTATTCACACTTTTTTCGGGTGGGAGCATTTATATTAATAATATAAAAAGAAGCACCGCCAAACGTTGATTTGACGATGCTTAATGACATTTCGGGCAGTTCCCGTATATTTCGAATTTATGATTTTCAATTTCATACCCTGGAATCGCATTTTGAAGCGTTTCCATCGGACAATAATGAATCTCTTTTATATTTCCACAAGACATACATATAAAATGATGGTGATGATGATCCGCCTCACATTGCATTCTAAAATGTTTTTCTCCAGTAAGCTCTGTTTCTTCTAAAATACCTAATTCCACAAATGTGCTTAAGTTTCGATAAATCGTATCGTAACTCATCCCTGGGTGTTCCGCCATCATCACATCTAAAATATCCCTGGCTGTTATATATTTTTCCGTTTGCGAAAAAATCTCTAATATTTGTTCCCGTTTATCCGTTTTTTTAAAACCTTCTTTTTTAAGAATATCCCATGCTTTTTCAATATTCATTGTGCTGGAACTCCTTTCTTCGTCCATTTTTTCGATAATATCGTCAGAAGTAAGATAATAATGGAGACGACAACGATTGTACCTCCTGGCGCTATATTCAAATAAAATGCGCTAGCTAGTCCAACAATAACCGCCAATTCACCAAAAACAATAGAGAAAATGATAGCTTGTTTAAAGCTTTTTGAAATACGCATCGCCGCTGCAACTGGCAATGTGATTAAAGAAGAAACGAGCAATATACCAACAATGCGCATCGAGCCGGCAATAACTAATGCCGTAACGATCATAAACAGCACATGTATCCATTTGGCAGGCAGTCCGGATGCTTTTGCATATTCTTCGTCGAAAGACAACACAAATAGTTCTTTAAAAAAGAAACTTAAAAATAACACAACGACTAGTGCAATAATTAATACAATCCATAAATCTTGTCTACTTACCGCTGAAACAGATCCAAATAAGTAGCTAAATAAATCCGAGCTAAATCCTTCTGCGAGAGAGATGAATATCGCCCCGAAACCAAGGCCTGCTGACATAATGATAGGAATTGCTAGTTCTTCATAATGCTTATATAATCTTCGAAGACGTTCGATAAACAAAGATCCTGTCACAGAAGCAGTAATTCCTAAATATAATGGATTTAATAACCCTAATGCACTAATGGATTGACTTAAGTATAAGCTCCCCGCGATGCCTGCAAGTGTAACATGACTTAGTGCATCAGCAATTAGTGATAGCCTACGTACAACGATAAATACTCCTAGAAGTGGTGCAATCACTCCAATGATTAAACCGGATGCAAACGCGTTTTGTAAAAACTCATAGCGAAATATCGAGTCTATCATACTTGCACCTCACTTCGATGCTCCACTTTTCGAACTGCATGCCCGTACCAAGCCTCGAGCTGCTCATCACTCATTGCATCCATGTCATTTTTAAATCCGTGGAAATGAATCGTCCGATTAAGACAGGCTACATGACTAATACTTTTCGATACAGCATCTACATCATGAGTTACTAAAACAATCGTAATCTTATGTTCCCGATTTAAATGTGATAACATAAGATAAAACGAACGAACATTTTTACTATCCACACCTACTGTCGGCTCATCGAGTATTAGAACTTTTGGATTGCTGATTAAAGCTCTAGCAATAAATACACGTTGCTGCTGACCACCCGATAGCTCTCCAATATTCCGGTGTGCAAAGTTTTCCATCCCTACCGATTTTAGCGCTTGTCGAACTTCTAATTGAACATTTTTCGGATATCCGCGAAATAAACCAATTTTTTTTACTAGCCCGCTTCGTACCACTTCTGCTACTGTTGCAGGAAAACCCGTGTTAAAAGCATTCGATTTTTGGGAAACATAGCCTATTTGCTCTTTTTCTTTAAATTGGTCAACTGGTTGACCGAGTAGTAGAACCTTCCCGTTTGTTGGCTTTAGCAATCCAAGAATTATTTTTAATAATGTGGACTTTCCAGATCCATTAGGACCAATAATCGCTAAAAAGTCCCCTTCTGCAATCGTTAAATTTATATCTGTTAACGCTTTTGTTTGTTCATATTGATACGAAATATTGTCTAATTGTATTAATGGTGTAACCATGTATTATTTCCTCTATTCTAATTCATAATCGTTACGATTTACAATATTCAAGTATAGAGGAAAATTTGTCTTATGTAAATAAATAATACTTGAAAGGATGTTTAGGTGGATATTGCGAAGTTTATTATGCAATTACAAAACTGCTCTAAAAAGGAATTTAAAACAATTTTAAAAGGATTTGATATTAAATTATCCGATAAAGAATTAGATGGAGTTCACCCTTTATTACAAGAGATATCGTTATCATGGCTTGTGTTAGGGGTACCTCACTCCATTCAACAAAAGCTTATTGGGTTACTTGGTGAACAACGCGCAACAGCTTTATATAAAGAGATAATTGAAAAAGCACCCTCTTCTTTTAGCTAAGAGAGGGTACTTTTTCGTTTTATCTTAAGGCATCGATTGCTTCTGGGTTAAATGATTTGGAACGAAGCATTTCAATTTCTATTTTGTAAGGAGCTTGTTTTGTTTTCGCATCTACTCCAACAAAAGGCGTTTCTAAAATTTTTGGTATTTCTGTTAATTGTGGATGATGCACCACATTTAATAATGCGTCAAACCCAATCTCTCCGAAACCAATATTCTCATGTCTGTCTTTTGCTGCGCCGCGAACGTTTTTACTATCATTAATATGCAATACTTTCAAACGATCTAGTCCAATCGTTTTATCGAACTCGTTTAATACACCGTCAAAATCGTTTACTACATCGTAGCCTGCATCGTGAATATGACATGTATCTAAGCAAATAGACAGGCGATGATTATTCGTAACACCATCTATGATTTGTGCTAGCTCTTCAAATGTACGGCCGCATTCAGAACCTTTTCCAGCCATCGTTTCTAATGCAATTTGTACCGAATAATCTTGTGATAGTACTTCATTTAGTCCTTCCACAATTTTAGCAATTCCGGCTTCTGCACCTGCACCGACATGCGCACCTGGGTGCAATACAATTTGCGTTGCACCAATTGCTGCAGTTCGCTCTACTTCTTTTTGTAAGAAATCTACTCCTAAAGCAAAGGTCTCTGGTTTTGTTGTATTTCCTAGGTTAATAATATACGGAGCATGTACAACAATATTTGATATTCCGTTTTCTTTCATATATTGCAATCCGGCTTCAATATTCAATTCCTCTATTGGTTTTCTACGAGTATTCTGGGGTGCGCCTGTATAAATCATAAATGTATTCGCACCATAAGAAGCTGCTTCTTTTCCTGATGTAAGAAGCATTTCTTTACCACTCATCGAAACATGTGATCCTAATAGCATTGGTATATCCCCCTTATTTCTTTCTGTTTTTAATACGACGCTCTCTTTTCTTCACTTTTTCCATTTCCCATTTCATATTGCGTTTATAGCCTGGTTTTACTTTTTTCGGCTTACGCACCAACGCTTTTGCTTTTGCATCTATTTCATTTTCCATTTTCGGACGGTTTTTACGAGCATGTCTATCTTTTAACTCGGACCACTCACCATTTATCACATCTTTATGTTCAAAGGTAATACCCATCTTCTCGATGCGATTTAATGCATCTTCATCCGATGGTTCATATAATGTAATCGCTAAACCTGTAAGCCCTGCTCGTGCAGTTCTTCCTACTCGGTGAATGAAAAATTCCAAATCGTCCGGAATTTCATAGTTAATCACATGGCTTACACCCGGAATATCGATCCCTCGTGCTGCCAAATCCGTTGCGACAATATATTGGAATTCTAAATCATGAATTTGCTTCATGACACGTGTACGTTCGCGAGGTGCGATATCTCCATGCACTACGCCTACTTTAATCCCATTTTCCTGCAAGAAACCCGCTACTTCATTTGCATTTTGCTTTGTATTGGCAAAAATAATTGCTAAATATGGATTAATCCCTTCCATAACTTCAAGCAAGCGTTTTTTACGTGATTTACTACGAACTGGCACGACAGTAAAATCAATGCCTTCTGCTACCGGACGCTTGTCTCCAATTTTAATATGAACGGGTGCATCCATATATTTTTTCAAGAAAGGTTGTAGTTTTTCTGGGATCGTTGCAGAGAACACATACATTTCTAGTTGTTCTGGCATACGGGATGCAAACTGGTCGATTTCATTAATAAACCCTAAGTCGAAAGCTAAATCTGCTTCGTCTACTACTAAAATGTTAGAGGTATGCACAAGTAATGCTTGCTCTACCGTTAAATCTCGAAGCCTTCCTGGTGTACCTACAACAATTTGTGGCTGCGTCTTTAATTTTTCAATCGATCGTGCTTTATCCGTTCCGCCGATAAATAACTTCGTTTGTATTTCTGTACCTTCTACTAGCTTGTTCAACTCATTATAAATTTGTGTTGCAAGCTCTCTTGTTGGTGATGTAATAATTGCTTGTACTTCTTGTTTACTAGCATCTATTTTTTCAACAATTGGGATCAAAAAACTATGTGTTTTTCCTGTTCCAGTATGTGCTTGACCAATCGCACTTTTCCCTTTTAACACTAAAGGAATCATTTCTTTTTGAATTGGCGTTGGTTCTTGGAAGCCTAATTTATCAATTGCATGTTGTAAAAAAGGCTGAAAATTATAATCTGTATATTTGGACATTTGAGTCCCTCCCTCACATTTATTTATTGTACCACGATTGTACATAAAACGTATAATTTGCATAGAATAGATTAGTCTTTATTTGCTCGAAAGGAGATGAAAAAAATGCGTTACGAATCTTTTTACCCGTTTTCTCAAGCTAGAAATACAGGTGGTGGTTTTTTTAATTTTGCAGGTGCTCCCCATACTCCGCCTTCCTCGCCTTTTGGAAACTTTTTTGGTAGAGGTCCAGGAAACTTTTCCACACCTACAGCTCCTACTAGCCAAGGTGGAGGATTTTTCAGTAATCTTGGAAATTTAGCTTCCAATATGGGACCAAATAGCCCTACCGGCAATATATTGGGTAATATTGGAAGTATGGCAGGTCGAATGCAATCGAATAGTCCATTAGGAGGTATGGCTGGTGGGATGCAATCAAATAATCCATTCGGAGGTATGGCTCAAGGAGCTCAGGCAGCACAAGGTCCTAGTAAAGCAATGTCCTATTTACAAACGGCAGACAAATTTTTAAATACCGCTCAACAAATTACTCCAATGGTAAGGCAATACGCTCCAATGTTTCAAAATATACCAGCACTATTTAAACTATATCGCGGGTTTCAAAGTATTCCAAATGCGGCTACCACTGCTTCCACTGCAACTACGAATGTCGCTTCGGCTGCATCCAATGTAGCAAGAACCGCCGCAGCCGTAGCTACTAATGGTGCTTCGCTACCGCGTATTTTCCAACCACCTTTCTAACATTAGAAAGGTGGGGCCTTTATGAAAAAAGTTAATCTTTTGTATTCATGTTAGAGCTCCGTTATAATAGATGTATGTTCGTACCAGAAGGGAGTTTCTGAAATGATTGTACAAAAAATTTCGCCAAGAGGATATTGTTATGGTGTGGTCGATGCAATGATTATTGCCCGCAATGCTGCACTTGATACTACTCTTCCACGGCCTATATATATATTAGGAATGATTGTCCATAACAAACATGTAACAGATGCATTTGAACAAGATGGAATTATTACGTTAGACGGTGAAAATCGTTTAGATATTCTTTCTAAAGTGGACGAAGGTACTGTGATCTTTACTGCACACGGAGTATCTCCCGAAGTAAAAGAACTTGCTCGTAAAAAAGGATTAGTATCGATTGACGCTACTTGTCCTGATGTGACAGTCACCCATGATTTGATTAGAGAAAAAACAGCAGAAGGCTTTGACATTATTTATATTGGGAAAAAAGGTCATCCAGAGCCAGAAGGTGCAATTGGCGTTGCACCAGACAAAGTACATCTCGTCCAAACATTACAAGATGTTGAAAACTTAACACTTGAAACTGATAGATTACTCGTAACAAACCAAACAACGATGTCTCAATGGGATGTTGTACATCTAATGGATAGATTAAAAGATAAATATCCACATATTGAGGTTCATAAAGAAATTTGTCTTGCAACACAAGTCCGACAAGAAGCAGTTGCGGAACAAGCCGGAGAAGCAGATCTCTTAATCGTTGTAGGAGATCCGATGAGTAATAACTCTAATAGACTAACACAAGTTTCAGAAGAAATTGCAGGAACTCCTTCTTATCGCATTGGAGACATTTCAGACCTAAAGCTAGAGTGGTTAGAAAATATAAATCATGTAGCGGTTACCGCTGGTGCATCCACTCCTACTCCAATTGTGAAAGAAGTTATTCAATTTCTAGAGAAATACGACCCGAAAGATCCTACAACACATGATACAACGAAAAAAGTAATGCCTGAAAAAATATTACCAAAAATAAAAGTACCAAAACCTGTAGATCGAATTGAACCATACCCAGTTAATAACTAAGTAAAAAGAAGCTGCTTCGATAGTGGAAGCAGCTTCTTTTTATATAAGTTGAAAGGGTTCTGTAGAAAGCTTAGATGGAATGAATGTACAAGCGATGTTTTTTCCCTTGCACTTATCATTCATATAGTTGGAAACACCTGTTTTCATAATTTGCTCAATATGATGTCCCGGATCAATGACTGCTAGACCAATCGCTTCAGCATCTTGCGCTACATGAAAATACAAATCTCCCGTGATCAACACGTCTGCACCGGCTCTTTTTGCTGTTTGAATGTATTTATTACCATCCCCACCTAATACTGCGACTTTTTGAACAGGCTTATCTAACTCTCCAACTACACGAACAAACGGCACTTGTAATTGGTTTTTCACTGTTTGGGCATACGCAGAAAGACTAATCGAATTTGGTAATGTACCTACTCTTCCTAGTCCTTTTTCGTTTACTTCTACATCCAGTTCGTATAAATCATACGCAGGCTCTTCATAAGGATGCGTTGCAAGCAATGCTTTTAGCACACGATTTTTAATCGTACTTGGCAATACTACTTCTATTTTATCTTCCTCAACGATAGAAAGCTCATTTGCTTGACCAATATAAGGATCTGCATTGTTAGAAGGTTTGAAACGTCCTTCTCCTTGTGAGATGAAACTACAATCGGTATAGTCACCAATTTGACCAGCTCCCGCGTTTGCTAAAGCTGCTCTTACTTGTTCCGTTGATTCTTTAGGCGTGAATACAGCTAGCTTTATTAACTTTTCAGCAGTTGTTCGCTCTAATATTTTTACATTTTCTAGCTGCAATGCATTTGCTAGTAAATCGTTTACTCCTCCAGTTGCTATATCGAGATTCGTATGCGCTGCGTATACTGCAATATCATTTTTGATTAATCGTTCGATTAGTTTTCCTTGTGGTAAATCTGTACGCATATTTTTCATCCCTCGATATATAGGAGGATGGTGCGCAATGATTAACTCACATCCTAGCTCTATGGCTTCTTGTACAACCTTTGGGTTTACATCAAGTGTAACAAGTACTTTAGAAACCGGCTTATTTAGTGTACCTACTTGAAGTCCAATCGAATCACCTTCGACGGCTAGTGATTTTGGTGCCCATTGTTCAAATAGAGAGATGATCTGTTGACCATTAGTTTGCTTCATTTTTTATAAGACCTCCTTCACTAAAGCGATTTTACCTTCAAGCTCTTCTTTCTTATGTTGTACTTCTTGGGACTCTGTTGTTTTATTTAATTGGTCTTTGATTCGTTGCCATTCGCGAAGTTCGTTTGTCCATTTTTTATGGAAAACAGAGGATTTTTCTTTCATCAAAAGAGGACCAACTAGTAGTTCTTGTTCGGTTAGTTCCATTTGCCCTTTTTGAAGGAGTAAAATTTCATAAATTTTGTCATGCTCTTCTAATATTGTTTCGTTTACGATTTTCCAATTTTCTTTTTGTGCCCATTCACGAATTGACTTCGCATGCACATTCGGTTGTAATATTAAATTTTCTACTGTTGAAAGTTTTTCTTTCCCAGCTTCTAGTATAGAAGCAATGAGTGGACCTCCCATACCCGCAATAGTGATTGTTTGCACATTATCTGTTAGTTGAATAACATCTAGCCCATTTCCAAACCGTACTTCTATTTGTTTTTCTAACCCTTCATTTCTTACTTGCTTTTGTGCGGATTCAAATGGGCCCTTTACTACTTCTCCCGCAATTGCTTGCGTAATAATTCCCTCATGCACTAAATAGCAAGGCAAATAAGCGTGGTCACTTCCAATATCCGCCAAAATAGTATTTTCTTCAACGAAGGAAGCAACTGTTTTTAGTCGTTCCGATAAATTTTTTGCATTCACTTGTAAACACCTCAGGCTTATTATAACAAAAAGGAATAAAAGCGCATAAAAAATTGAAAAAGACCCCGATTTTCTACAAAATCCGAGGTCTTTTTATGATTCATATTATTGTCCTAAAGATTTAACCCATGCAGCCATAGCATCGATATCTTCAGCTGGTACTAAACCACCTGGCATCATACCTTTACCATTTGCTAAAATGTCTTTGATTTCATCTTCAGATAATGTAGTTGCTACTAGAGAAGGGAAGTTACCTTGTCCTTCAAAATTGCTACCGTGACAGCTGATACATTTACCTTGAGCGAATTCCGCTGGATCAAATCCACCAGTTGATGCAGTCTCACCGCCGCCATTAGCAGCTTCTTCCGTTGCAGCAATTTCTTCTTTATTGCTTACGCCTTCCATTGATAAGAAGAAAATTAAACCAATTCCAAATGCCATAATTAGTATAAATGGAATAATTGGATTCTTTTTCATAATTTACCCTCCCTCTTGATATGTACTTTTCAAAAATAGAATTAGTCAACACTAATATTGTACTGCATTCTCACGAAAACGAAAAGTCCAAATGAGGAAGTTTTATATCTTTGTGACAATTTAGACATAATTTCGACTTAGCATCCAATATGTCTTGCGATTACCATACGCTGAACTTCAGAGGTACCTTCTCCAATTTCAAGAAGTTTTGCATCTCTCATAAAACGTTCTACTTCATATTCTTTCATGTAACCATATCCACCATGAATTTGAATTGCTTGATCTGCGACTTCCATCGCAATTTCTGACGCATACAGTTTGCACATAGAAGCTTCTTTTCCAAATGCTCGACCTTGGTCCTTCAGCCATGCCGCTTTATATACCATCGTTCGAGCCAATTCGATTTTCATCGACATATCTGCTAACTTAAATTGCGTTACTTGGAATTCAGAAAGGGTTTTTCCAAATTGTTTTCGTTCTTTTGAGTAGCGTAATGCACGGTCAAATGCAGCTTGTGCAATTCCTACCGCCATCGCGCCAATACCAATTCGACCGCCATCAAGCGTCACTAAAAATTGCCTAAACCCATTGCCACGCTTCCCAAGCAAATTTTCTTGTGGCACTCGAACATTTTCAAGTACTAATTCTGTTGTATTAGAAGCGTTCAGTCCCATTTTCTCATAGTTGTCGATGACCTTAAAACCATCTGCATCTGTCGGTACGATAATCGCTGATATTTCTTTTTTACCATCTTTTATATCTGTTATTGCCGTTAAGGCCAGATGTTTTGCATAGCTTGCATTAGTGATAAAAGATTTATTGCCATTAATCACAAAATCACTGCCATCTTCTTTTGCAGTGGTTTGAGTTCCACCCGCATCCGATCCAGCGTTAGGTTCTGTTAGACCGAATGCTCCAAAAGATTCTCCTGTACAAATTGGTACTAAATACTTTTGCTTCTGTTCTTCCGTTCCAAACAAGTTTAGAGGAGCTCCACCTAGTGAAATATGTGCAGAGTAGGTGATTCCGGTTGATGCACATGCACGACTCAGTTCCTCTGTAACAATAGCAAAACTTACTGTATCTGCCCCTGCTCCACCATATTCTTCTGCAAACGGCAAGCCCATCATCCCCATGTCGGCTAACTGTTTGAAGATTTCTTTCGGAAACTCTTTCGTTTTGTCTCTTTCCATTGCACCTGGTGCTACTACTTCATCCGCAAATTCATGTATCGTCTTGCGGATCATTTGTTGTTCTTGCGTCAAATCAAAGTTCATTTCTGCCATCCCCTTTGTTAATATTGAAACGCTTACTATTTCATTATACTGAAAATAAAAATATTTTGGAGTTTTATATAAAAAAAGAAGGCTATGTTGAAAAGTTTTCAACCGAATTTTAAAAAAACTGCCTTATATTCTTGTTCCCAAGAATTTTAAGACAGCTTCTATATACTTATATAAACAAACTTAGGATTAATACAACTCCAAGACCAACAATCGATGTCGTGAACAATAGAAGGCCCCATGTTTTGAACGTATCTTTAATCGATAAATTAAAATACTCTTTAAACAACCAGAACGATGCATCATTTACGTGAGTAATTGTATTACTTCCTGCAGCGGTTGCCAATACCATTAGTACAGGGTTTACATCAAACGTATGGATAAGTGGACCTACGATTCCAGCAGCAGTTATTGCCGAAACAACACCTGTCCCTGTTGCAATACGAATCATAGCTGTGATAACCCATGCCATAATTAAGGGAGATACACTTGTATTTGCCATCATTCCAGCGATGAAATCTCCAATACCTGTATCTAAAATAATTTGTTTAAACGCTCCTCCAGCGCCTACTATAAAAATAATCATCGCTATGCCTTCAATAGCACCAGAGAATGAAGACATAACTTCTGTCATTTTACGACCTCTACGTATTCCGAATACATAAATAGCTACTAGTACCGCAAGTAGCATACTAATTTCTGCACTACCGAGGAAGTTTACAATTTGAGAGAATTTTGTTGTTTCATCTATAAATAGTTTTAACACAGTAGCACTCGTTATAATGATTGCAGGTAATAATGGAACGATTAAACTAATTCCAAAACTAGGCATCTCATCTTCTGTAAATTCCTTCGATTTTTTCAATAGTGGTGGTACTGGACGATCTAGATTACGTAGCATTCTAGGTAATATTATTCCTGCTGCAATAACTGCTGGGATCACAACAACCAATCCCAATATGTATACCATCCCCATATCCGCACCATACGCCTGTACAAGTGCTGTTGGTCCTGGTTGTGGCGGGAAAATACTATGCGCCATTGTAGCTGCAGCAACCATCGTGATTCCTAAACGAAGGTAAGGCATTTTAGCTTCAATAGCAATACTTATAACAAGCGGAGCAAGAATAATAAAAGCTACTTCATAAAAGACCGAAACACCGAAAATAGAGCCGACAATTAAAATAGCCCATTCAACGTTTTTTACGCCAAATTTGTTCAATAATGTGGAAGCTACACGTTGTGCAGCTCCAGAATCGACCATTAATTTACCAAGTACAGCCCCCATTCCGATAATAATCGCTAAGCTTCCGAGCGTACCTCCAAATCCTGTTTTGATAGATACGATGACCGCATCTAATGTTAAACCATTTAAAATACCAACTAGTATAGCTACAATAAGAAGAGCCAATACACTATTTAGCTTTACAACTATATTTAAATATAGTAATAATGCTACCCCTAGAGCAACCCAAATTATTGGCAAATATTCCATAATCCAACCCATCTTAATTTCCTCCCAAATCATATCCCTTTATTATTGTCACTTTTCTATTTTTCTCTTTACACACCTTGTTGAAATAAATATTTAATCTATAAATTTAACAGGATTCTCTTACATTCAGCATAGCAGCTAATCGATATACCCCTGTTTCACTAGCACTCGTTCCATTTTTAATTTGATCCAATAGCAAGCTTACTGCTTGATTTGCCATTTCGATAGTAGGTTGTGAAATGGTCGTAATAGGCGGTGTAAAAAAACTTGCGAATGACACATCATCTATCCCGATAACTGCAATATCATTAGGAATGATTAAATTCTGTTTTTTAATATATTTCAATACTTCAATCAAAACCCTGTCATTTGCAGCCAGGATAGCTTGAGGAACTTGATCAAGTTTAAATAACTCGTCTAGCATCATTTCCATATTTTCTGGCTCCGAAGCTTTAATGTAAGCAGAATTAATTGGTAATTGATGCAGCGCAAGTGCTTTTTTATACCCTTCAATCCGTTCTACACGCGGACTGATATTTCTAATAATTGAAGTAGTGACTATTGCAATACGCTTGTAACCGCTTTCTACAAAAAGATCAACTGCTAACTTAGATGCTTGAAGATTATCGAGCATCACTGTCGGAATATCTATGGATTCAATTGTTCGGTCCATAAAAACAATTGGATATTTTTGATTTTTCATTTGCTTATATAAATCAAGATTTCCTCCAGTTGGAAAGATAATAATGCCATCGACTTGTTTCGCCATTAGCATCTCGATATAATTTCTTTCTTTTTCTGGTTCATCATCTGCATTACACACGATAATATGAAACCCATGTTCATGAAAGTTATTTTCAATCGCACGAATTATTTGTGTCGAAAATGAATGAAGAATATTTGCAACGATTACTCCCACTGTAAAAGTAGATTTCTGTTTTAAACTACGTGCTACAATGTTGGGACGATAATTCAACTCTTTAATCGATTCTTCGATTCTTTTACGTGTTTTTTCACTCATATATTCGTAACGTTTGTTTAAATATTGAGAAACTGTACTTTTTGACACATTTGCATGAGACGCAACATCAGCTATAGTTGTATTGTTCATCTGACATCAAACCCCCGAATAAGCCATAAATCCTCCGTCAACTGCTAATGTCGTTCCCGTAACAAATGAGGAATACGATTCATCAACTAGAAAAAGTAATGCTCCAAGTAAATCTTCAGGCTTCCCAAACTTTTTCATAGGAGTTGCTTCAATTATTTTTTGAGAACGAGCCGTATAGTTACCTTTTTCGTCTAGCAATAAATCCTTGTTTTGTGTTGTCAAGAAAAAGCCTGGAGCTATTGAATTCACTCTCAAACCAGTTTCAGCAAAATGCACAGCCATCCACATTGTAAAGTTATTAATTGATGCTTTTGCTGCGCTATAGGCTGGTATTTTCGTAAGAGGTGCATAAGAACTCATAGATGAAATATTTACAATGGCAGGAGCATCTGCTTTTAGTAATTCTTTCCCAAATATCTGACTAGGAAGAAAGGTTCCAGTAAAATTTAGTGAAAAGACATTTGAAAAACCGTTTTCGTCTAATTCAAAAAATGATTTTCCCTCTGCGCTCTCTATAAATTTTTCTGGGCCAGTAATTGCGTCAGAATGATTCCCTCCTGCGCCATTGATCAATATATCTATACGACCAAATTGCTGTAAAACTATTTCTCTTGCACGAATAAGAGATTCTCTATTTAAAACATTCGTCTCTATTGCAATGGCTGTTCCACCAGCCTGTGAAATATCAGTAGCCACTTTTTGACCTTTTTCTGCTGTTCTATTTAAAATTGCTACTTTAACCCCTTGGCGAGCAAGTTCACGTGCCATTTGGGAACATAAAACACCGCTTCCACCAGTAATAACAGCAACACGATCTTTTAAATTTTCATGAATAGGAATCATTATTCGACATCCCCTTTCTTCATTTCAAAAGCATCCCATAATCCGTTTAAATACATAATGCCTAATGCGCGGTCATACAAGCCATAACCTGGACGGCAAACCTCTCCCCAAATATGGCGACCATGGTCCGGTCTTACGTATCCATCATAATTTTGTTTTTGTAGCTCTTGTACAACCCCTTTTACATCAATCGAGCCATCGCTTGTATAGTGGGAAGTTTCTACAAAGTCTCCATTATCATAAATTTTCACATTACGAATATGGGAAAATGGCGAACGAGAAGCATATTTTCTAGCTACCTGAACCATATCATTGTCAGGATTAGCTCCCATTGATCCCGTACACATCGTGAAACCGTTTGAAGGTGAATCAGAAATTTCGATTAGCTTTTCATAGCTCGCTTCACCCGTAATAATTCTTGGTAAACCGAAAATTGAATACGGAGGATCATCCGGATGTATAGCCATTTTAATACCAACCGATTCAGCAACCGGTAATATTTCGTTTAAAAAGTAAGCTAAGTTTTCCCATAGTTTCTCTTCATCTACTTCTTTATAAGCATCGAATAATTCTGCAATACGAGCCATTTTTTCCGGTTCCCATCCTGGTAATGTTAAATCGGATGCATCGCTAACTGTCTTTACAAGTTCTTGTGGATCTAAATTTTCCACTTTCGATTTTTCAAAAAACAAAGCGGTTGAGCCATCTTCTAAAGGATGGAACATTTCTGTACGCGTCCAGTCGAAAATAGGCATGAAATTATAACAAATTACTTTAACGCCAAATTCAGCAAGGTTACGAATCGTTTTTTTATAGTTCTCGATGTATTGATCACGATCACTATTACCTAATTTAATCGCTTCATGTACATTGACGCTTTCTACTACATCTGCATGAAAACCAAATGATTCGATATAATCGACTTCGGATTTAATCTCATCTTTTTCCCATACTTCTCCTACAGGTTTTTGATGTAGTGCCCATACAATCCCTTTTGTACCTGGAATTTGTTTAACCTGCTTAAGTGTCACAGTGTCATTGTTTTTTCCATACCAACGAAACGTAATATTCATCGTACTACCTCTCCTCTCAATTGTTGCTCGCATCTATATATTTTTTGCTAGCTTCTACAACAGCTTCATGTCCACCCGCTTTAAATGCTTTATTCAAATCACTTCCTACACCAACTGCGGCTGCACCGGCATCGAGCCAATCCTTCATATTATCTGCATTTATCCCACCTGTTGGCATAATTTGTACATGTGGCAGTGGACCTTTAACTGACTTAATGAAGGAAGGACTGAAATTATTCGCTGGGAAAAGTTTCAATATATCGCATCCTGCTTCTAGCGCTTTCACCATTTCACCAATTGTCATGCAACCAGGTAAATAAGGAACCCCGTACCTGTTACATACTGTTGCAACTTCCCCACTAAAATGGGGACTAACGATGAACTTTGCGCCAAGTAAAATTGCATGTCTTGCAGTTTCGGGATCGAGCACTGTTCCAGCACCTAATAATGCATCTACATCTTGTAGTTCTTCAAATACTTTTTGTACTTGTGGCGTTGTATACGTTAACTCAATTGCACGAATACCACCTTCTATAGCTCCTCTAGTCAGTTGGATAGCTTCTTCATAACTACTGCCCCTAATTACCGCTACAACTTTTGTTTCTGATAGTTGTGCAAGAATTAAATGTTTAGACATCTAACATTCCTCCTTAATTGAATTAGTTTCATCTCTCAATAACTTTTTCATTGCGAATAAAAGAAAGTACTTCTTCGAGTTCAGGAAGTCCCTCATTATCGCCTGAAACTGTCGTAACAAGTGCCCCTACCCCATTTGCAAATTGTAAGCTTTCAAATGGAGAGTATCCATGTAGGTAGGAATAAATATAACCTGCATCAAAACCATCCCCTGCTCCAACAGTATCAATTGGCCGAACTTTAAATGCTTCTTTCTTATGCCACTCATTGTTTATGAATACTTTCGCACCATTTCCACCATCTTTAATGACAAGATGGGTAATTTGAAATAGTTTTGCGAAGTTCGCTAGAGATTGCTCAGAAGACTCTCCTAATATCAATTCAATTTCATCTCGACCAGTAAGTAAGATATCCACAAACGGAAAAATCTTCATATAAGTGGTAATTGCTTCTTCCATTGTCCAAAGCTTCAACCGAATATTTGGATCAAACGAAACAGGAATGTTCTTTTCCTTCGCAAGCTTTAATACCTGCATTGTAATAGCAAGATTTTTTGGGTCAATTGCTAAAAACACGCCTGTTAAATGAACAATATCCACTCCATCAAATATAGCTTCTGTAATATCACTTGGTTCCATCGTTAAAATGGGTGATTGATAACGATAGTAAAATGTTTTTCCAGAACCATCTTCCCGAATTTCTTTAAAGTTTAAAGAAGTAGGATAACCGTCTACCAATTTCACTTCCGAAACATCAATTCCCTCGCCACGTGCAAAATTATAAATTACTCTACCGAATTCATCGCCACCTAAACGGCTCATCCACTTTGACTTAAGTCCTAAGCGTGCACATCCGATCGCAAAATTTAATTCAGCACCTCCCACTTTTCTTGAGAAGCTTGAAACATATCTGAGAGGTCCGGTCTCTGCCGGATTAAACGTAATCAGAGCGTCTCCAAGTGTAAATACACCAAAATTAGAAGTCAAAACCACATACTCCTTTCAAATGAGTAGAGTTATTCCTATATTAGTAAACAACTAAACTATTTTATAAACCGGTTTAGTAAATCGGTTTATTTAGATTATAGCTTGAAAGGGTTTTCAATTTCAAGCTAAATTTTAAATAGTAAGTCAACTATTTAATATTCAGCTTATTTGATATTAACAATAGGGACTTTTACCAAGAATAAAAGCGCAAGCGCCTATGCTAGAGGAGTATAGTCTAAGTTCGCGACATCTTGTCGCAACGACTGTGTGACCTGCAACGGGCAGGCGCAGGAGCGGCTTTTCTCCAAAAGCATAAAAAAACGCCAACTATTATAGTAAGTTGACGTTTTTTCATTATTTTTTAAAAAAGAACAAATAATTATAGCTATTAAACATTCAATTCAACGTCCCAAAAAACGTGATTGAATATTTTACTGTAATGCTAGTCTGCATTATAAATAAAACCTAAATAAATAAAATAAAATAAGTACTATTCCAACAATGCCTGAAACACTAAAATACACTAATTTCAATAACAATCCGGAAAACAACCAAAGTAAACAGTTGCCAATGATCAAGCCAATTAACACACTTGGATAATCAAAAAAGTAAACATCCCACACTTTAAACGATATTCCTAAAAGTAATAGTGCTGATAAAACGAATAATAAGGGTGTCATCACCGATTTTGTTTTTGCTAATTTAATAGCTATGTATAAAAAAATGCAAATTGCAATTCCAGCCGCAATAATGGGGATAAATGCAGCGGTCGTAATTAGTATAAGTAATGCTATTAATAAGGCTGTAATTGCTCCAAGTATTACATATAAAAACGTTGTGTTCTTTTTTTTCTTCGCTAGTAAAGCTTGGGAATACTTCTCTTTTCCCTGATCCTCAACATCTTCACCTTGCGCGTAAAGTGCCGTTAGAAAGTCACAATAATGTTCAGGAAGTAGGTTATTTTTCTTCCAAAAAGCAATTTCGTTTAGAATAATTTGTTTACGTTGAACCGACATTACTCGTCCTCATTTCATCTGACAGTTATCCATAAGTATAAAGCAGAAAAAGACACCCTACAAGGATGTCTCTTCATACATTATTCTAAGAAATCTTTTAAACGTTTACTGCGAGAAGGATGACGAAGTTTACGAAGTGCTTTCGCCTCAATTTGACGAATACGCTCACGCGTGACACCGAATACTTTACCTACTTCCTCCAGTGTTCTCGTACGGCCATCGTCTAAGCCAAATCGAAGGCGTAGTACATTTTCTTCTCGGTCCGTTAATGTATCTAACACATCTTCTAATTGCTCTTTTAATAGTTCATACGCAGCATGATCGGAAGGGGATTGAGCATCCGCATCTTCGATAAAATCGCCTAAGTGAGAGTCGTCTTCTTCTCCAATAGGTGTTTCTAAAGAAACCGGCTCTTGTGCAATTTTTAGGATTTCACGCACTTTTTCTGGAGGTAAATCCATTTCTTCTCCTATTTCTTCCGGAGAAGGCTCACGACCTAAATCTTGCAGTAATTGTCGTTGTACTCGAATTAATTTATTGATTGTTTCGACCATATGCACTGGAATACGAATCGTACGTGCTTGGTCTGCAATGGCACGGGTAATAGCTTGTCTAATCCACCAAGTAGCATACGTACTAAATTTGAACCCTTTACGGTGATCAAATTTTTCTACTGCTTTAATGAGTCCCATATTTCCTTCTTGGATTAAATCTAAAAATAGCATTCCACGACCTACATAACGTTTTGCAATACTTACTACTAAACGAAGGTTTGCCTCTGCCAGACGTTTTCTAGCTTCTTCATCCCCTTGTTCGATTCGTTCCGCAAGTGCAATTTCTTCAGATGCTTTAAGTAAATCCACTCGTCCGATTTCTTTTAAATACATACGAACGGGATCATTAATTTTTACGCCAGGTGGCACACTTAGATCATTTAAGTCGAAAGTTTCTTCTTTCCCTTTCATCAAACGATCTAAATCTTCTTCATCACCATCTTTACGGCTAAGTTCAATTTCTTTTCCTTCCAAATGGTCGATAAATTCTTCAATTTGGTCGGATTCCAATTCAAAATGAGCTAGTTTTTCCGCAATATCGTGATACGTTAACTCCCCATTTTTTTTACCTAATTCGATTAATTGTTTTTTTGCTTCTTCTAATGATAGTTCAATATCCGTTTCTTTTGTACGTTCAGACTTGTCCGCCATAAGAAATCCTCCTTTTGCTACCGGATGTTTATTCAAAAGTTGCTAACGACTTTTTTAACTGAATAGCTTCTTGAGCAAGTTGCAAAGCTTTTGTCATATCCGTCATTTTCTCTGCTTCTTTCGCTTCATGTAACTTCCGCTCAATTTGTTGTTCTATCCGGTATTTTCGAATATGGCGCAAGCAGTCCATGACTTCCTCTGTTTCATGTTCTGGATCACGTTCTGAGAGCGCAGCTTCCATAACTATATTTCTAAGTTGTGCATCATTTAGTAATTCTAAAAATCGTTGATAATCTCCATCTGGATACTGTTCATAAAATCCGGTTAAGCGTACAAACACTGCTTCGTATGCATCCCTTATAAAACATTGTTCTCCAGCATTATTTCGTGCTATATCAATTATTTGTGCGTTGTGTAACATATGAGAAAGTAACATTCGTTCCGCTCTCTCATCTGCCGATATAGTCCTCTTCTTTTTAGTCAATTCCTGATTAACTGGGAGAGGATTGGATGGTTCACTTTTAAATTGTTTGGCTTTTTTTCCTTGAAGCTTTCGTAAATGTTGATAGATTGCTTCCTCCGAAACGTTTGTTTCTTGTGAAAGTTGTCGAATGTACAAATCGCGCTCTACAGAAGAATTTCTCTCACTCAGTATTTCCAATATTTCTTGAATATACTGTAATGTATCATTTTCATTATTAAAATTCTTATCGCGCTTGGAAACAATCATCATAAAGGATAAATAGGAATGAGGCTTTTCCATAATTTTCGTACGAAAAGCTTCTTCTCCGTAGTTTTTAATATAATCATCTGGATCCATTGCATCCGGAATAATTGCAATCTCTGTTTGAATGTTTTGAGCCTGCAAAGCGATTGCTGCTCGTTTAGCCGCTTCCATACCAGCTTTATCCCCGTCATAACATAATGTGACGTTTGATGTCAATCTATTCAGTTTGGTTATATGTTGAGACGTCAAAGCCGTCCCCATAGTTGCAATCCCATTGGAAATTCCAGCTGTAGATGCCGCAATAACATCTAAAAATCCTTCAAAGACAATTACATTTCGTTGTTTACGAATTTCTAGACGAGCTTTATCTAAATTATAAAGTACCTGGCTTTTCTGGAATATAGGTGATTCCGGGCTATTTAAATATTTTGCTTCATTTTCATTTTTTTCCAGTATTCTCCCTGAAAAAGCGATGACATGTCCTGTTTCATCAAAAACAGGAAACATTATTCTTCCTCTAAATCGGTCAAAATACTTTAATTCATTTTCTTTTCGGATAATAAGCCCAGTTTTCTCTATTTCTTGTAAATCCATACCTTTTCGTGTCAATAATGTTGTTAAAGCGTCCCAATTAGGTAATGACCAGCCGATTTTGTACTTTTCGATGATTTCAGTAGAAAACCCTCTTTCCTCTAAGTAATGTAATGCATTTTCTCCTTCCTCCGTATGAAGTAACAAATGATGAAAATAATCGCTTGCAAATTCATGCGCTTTTTTCATAGTAGATACTTCTTTTGAGACAGGTGCTTTTGCTTCTGAATGATCAGAGGAACTTTCTTCAATCGAAAGGCCTATTCGACTTCCAAGTTTACTTATCGCATCTTGGAACGAAAGATTTTCGATATCCATTAAAAATGTGATTACATTTCCGCCAGCACCACATCCGAAACAATGAAAAATCTGCTTCTCCTGCGTTACTGAAAAGGATGGTGTTTGCTCTCCATGAAAAGGGCATAAACCAAAATAATTTCTACCTCTTTTCGTTAGTTGAACATATTCGCTAACAACATCGACAATATCTGTGTTATTCCTAACTTGTTCGATAACTTCTTCTTCTATACGATTTGTCATTAATTCACCATCTTTACTTGCTACTTTATTATTTCGAGATAAACAAGAAAAATCCTGCAAGAAACGACAAAATAATTCATAAAAAAAGTTTCATATAGTTATTATTTTTTTCCACAATTAACTATTATAAAACATTTCATATTATTAATCTATACTTTATTCGATTCGCAATACAAAAAAACCTTTTCACAAACGTGAATCGGTTCATTTTTTTTATAATTATTTTTGCTGAATATAATTAATTACTAAATTGGCCGTTTCTTCTACCGCCCGATTTGTTACATCGATTACGGTACACCCGATTTTTTTTACTACTTTTTCAAAGTGAGTAATTTCTTCATTTATCCTTTCTATTTTAGCATAACTAGCATCATCATTTAAACCAATAGCTATTAATCTTTCTTTTCGAATGGAATTTAGTTTTTCTGGTGTAATTACTAATCCAAAGCATTTTGCAGGATCTACTTGAAATAGTTCTTCCGGAGGTTCTACTTCCGGTACTAATGGAACGTTTGCCACTTTATATCTTTTATGGGCCAAATATTGAGACAAAGGCGTTTTTGAAGTTCTGGAAACACCTATTAATACTATATCTGCTTGCAATAAGCCACGTGGATCTCTTCCATCATCATATTTTACTGCAAATTCAATTGCTTCAATTTTTTTAAAATAATCTTCATCTAGCTTACGAACTAGTCCGGGCTCTTCAAATGCTCTTTCGTCTAAATTTCTCTCTAATAAATTAATCACAGGACCAATTAAATCTACTGAATCTAATCCATATACTTTACAGTATTCGATTAACGCTTTTCGCATATTCTTTTGCACGAGCGTATACAAAATAATGGCATTTTGTTCTTTCGCTAGTTCTGTAATCTCTTTAATATGATCCAATGAATCAATATGGGTAAACCTTTTTAACTTCGTATGTTGAAGACCTGGTCTAAATTGACTTACCGCCGCCTTTGCCACTAGTTCGCCCGTTTCACCGATTGAATCTGAGACAATAAACAGGTTTAACATTTTCATCGTGTCACTCCTTATAAGTCATGGTCATCGGCTAAAGACAAGAAAGCACGTGTAATATTTGTTTTCGTAACTCTTCCAACTACCTCTAAACCATCTTTACGTTCTTTTATTACTGGTAATGAATCTATTTGTCGACTCATTAGTTTATTTGCCACTTCAATAAGTGTATCTTCTTTTGTACAATACGTAATATTCGGCATCCTAGTCATAATCATATGTACTGGGAGTTTATTTAAATCCTGATTTCCAATGCTTGTACGTAAGAAATCTTTTCTTGAAAGTACGCCAGACAAAAGAGATTGCTTATCCACGACAAATAAAGACCCTACATCTTCTAAAAACATATGACAAATAGCATCATATACTGTCATGCTTTCTTCTACAACAACGGGAATGGATTGGAAGTCTTTTACTACCATCTGGGCGATATTATCTGAAATAGCTTGGCTTGTTTTTTTACCAGAATAAAAATAACCAACGCGCGGTCTGGCGTCTAAAAAGCCAGCCATTGTTAAAATAGCAAGATCTGGTCGCAGGGTAGACCTAGTTAACTTAAGTCGTTCTGCAATTTGTTCACCTGTAATAGGTCCATTTCCTTTAACAATGTCCAAAATTTCGTTTTGCCGTTTGTTGAGTTCGATTGGAATCACCGCCTCAAAAAGTTATGCTTAATACTAAATTATTATATACTACTTACTCCTTTATTGCGAAGTAAACAGGCTCGTGTTACAATAACAACAAATAATAAAGCGTTGAAGAGCATTATAAGTACTGTAATCTAGCGAGTGGTGATAGTGAAAGTCCACAAGACAGGAAACGGCAGCTCTGAGCTTATGCTTTTAAAGAGGATTGTACTATACAATCAATCGGGGTGGAACCGCGGGTTATAAAAACTCGTCCCCGGGCTAATTTGGCCCGGAGACGAGTTTTTTCTTTTTGGAAGCAATCAAAAAACTGGAGGGTTTGTTATGGAATTTTCAATGGAAACAGTAGTTAGCTTAGCAAAACAAAGAGGTTTTGTATTCCCAGGATCCGAAATTTATGGCGGACTTGCAAACACTTGGGATTACGGTCCACTAGGTGTGGAATTGAAGAATAACGTTAAAAAAGCATGGTGGAAAAAATTTGTCCAAGAATCTCCGTACAATGTAGGATTGGATGCAGCCATTTTAATGAATCCCAAAACGTGGGTAGCATCTGGACATATCGGTAATTTTAATGATCCGATGATCGACTGTAAAAAATGTAAATCTCGTCATCGTGTGGACAAAATTATCGAAGATGCACTTGATAAAAAAGGTATTGAAATGGTTATTGATGGGCTTTCATTTGAAAAAATGGAAGAAATCATGAAAGAACATAATATAGTATGCCCTTCTTGTGGAGAGTTTGACTATACAGATATTCGTCAATTCAACTTAATGTTTAAAACATTCCAAGGGGTAACAGAATCTTCTACAAATGAAATTTTCTTACGTCCTGAAACAGCACAAGGTATTTTTGTAAACTACAAAAATGTGCAACGTTCTGTGCGTAAAAAAATGCCATTTGGTATTGCGCAAGTAGGGAAAAGCTTCCGTAATGAAATTACTCCTGGTAACTTTACATTCCGCACGAGAGAATTCGAACAAATGGAACTAGAGTTTTTCTGTAAACCTGGTGAAGATATGGAATGGTTTGAGTTCTGGCGTAACTATTGTAAAGATTGGCTATTAAATTTAGGCGTTGCAGAAGATAGCATTCGTTTACGCGACCATTCTGAAGATGAACTGTCTCACTATTCTAATGCGACGACAGATATCGAATTTAAATTCCCATTTGGTTGGGGAGAGCTATGGGGTATCGCTGACCGTACCGACTTTGATTTAAAACAGCATATGGAGCATTCTGGGGAAGATTTTAACTATATCGATCCTATTACGAATGAACGATATGTACCATATTGCATCGAGCCTTCTCTTGGAGCAGATCGTGTAACATTAGCCTTCCTTTGTGAAGCGTATGACGAAGAGCAATTAGAAGGTGACGATAAGCGTACGGTATTGCGTTTCCACCCTGCTTTAGCTCCAGTGAAAGCAGCAATTTTACCTTTATCTAAAAAGTTATCCGAAGGTGCAACGGCGTTGTTCTCCGATTTAAGTAAGCACTTTATGGTAGATTACGACGAATCTCAATCAATCGGTAAACGTTACCGTCGCCAAGACGAAATCGGAACACCATTCTGTATCACATACGATTTCGATTCAGAAACTGATGGTCAAGTAACTGTTCGTCATCGTGATTCAATGGAACAAACAAGAATGCCGATTGCTGATGTAAAAGCTTATATTGAAGAACAATTACAATTTTAATGGTAAAAAAACCAAATTAGACGATGTCTAATTTGGTTTTTTTAGTTGGGGTTGATAATCTAATTTTGTTCGATGATAGCCCAAATTTCGACATGCAAAAAAATCCAAGTTCGAAGAATTACTCTTCTACACTTGGATCTTTTTTTGGATTAAAAAATTCTGGTGTTTTCTCCATTTGATCTAAAAACCCTTGGGACTTCAAACGAACTCCTACTTGTTCATTATAAATGGTTCGGACGATTTTTTTGATAAAGCCCTTTGTTTCTTTTTTTAACGTAAGCTTTCCAACTTGGCTTATAGGAACGGTATAGAAAGTGCGGATTAACTTTACTTGTGCCGGTGTTAACCTTATTAAATATGGATCGACCGAAAAGCACCGGTGGCATAAAAAACCGATTTGAGCAAAAGAAAACGCAAATTCTCCGTCGGTTGCTCCGCAGTTGGCACATTGATGCAACACTGGATAAATCCCAGCAATAGGTAGCATCTTCCATTCTACAAATAAACTAATTGCTTCTGGATCATACTCCTCGGAAATAGCCTCCATTGCTTCTTGCAAAATAGTAAATATTTGGGGTTTTGGATATTCATCATCAATTAATTTATCTACTAGTTCCATGATGAAACTTGCATACGCAGTCGTAAAAATATCTTCTCGAATCGATCGCATCGAATCAATTATTTCACCTTGCTGTAGCGTCCCCATTCCTCTACCTTGCTGAATTAAAAAATAACCATAGGTAAAAGGTTGGGATATAGAAGACAGGCGGCTCGTTGGTTTTTTTGCCCCTCGAGCCATGGCTGCCCTTTTTCCTAATTCTCTTGAAAATATAGTGACAATTTTATCCGTTTCTCCGTAAGATGAGGTCCGTAAGACAATGCCTTCTACTTTTTGAAGCAAAAGCCTTCCCTTCCTTCTTAGTAACTAGGTCTAGCTCCAGCGCCTTGCTCCTGCGCAAGCTCGTCGCAAACAAAATCGCTTGTGGTGGCTGAAGAGCTGCTTCCGCGCTTTTCCCCATTTGCCTGTCGGAGGCCTGCACGAAGCAGGTCATACAGTCGTTGCGACACGATGTCGCGAACTTAGACTGTATTCCTTTAACATAGGCGCTTCCGCTTTTCAATTCTTAATACTCGTCTTCTCTAAATCCGTAATCTCGTAAATGGGTCGATTTATTGCGCCAATCTTTTTGCACTTTTACCCATAATTCTAAAAACACTTTCGTTCCAAGTAGCATTTCGATATCATGGCGTGCTCTAGTGCCTACTTCTTTTAAAAGTGCGCCTCTTTTCCCGATAACAATCCCTTTTTGGGAGTCTCTTTCCACGATAATCGTAGCCATAACACGAATCATGTCTTTTTCCGTGTCTTCTTCTTTTTTAATTTTATCAATAACTACCGCAATAGAATGAGGAATTTCTTCTCGCGTTAAATGGAGTACTTTTTCACGAATTAATTCAGAGATGATGAATCGTTCTGGGTGATCTGTTACTTGATCCGCAGGGTAATATTGAGGGCCTTCTGGCAAGTATTTTTGAATTGTTTCAAGCAAACGATCTACATTATTTCCTTGCAATGCGGATATTGGTACAATTTCCGCAAAGTTATATTTGTCTTTATATGATTCAATAATAGCAATTAAATCGTCTGGATGTACTTGATCGATTTTATTAATTACTAAAAAAACAGGCGTTTCATTCTTTTCAAGCATATCAATAATGAATTCGTCGCCTTTACCTCTTGGTTCTGTTGCATTCACCATGAATAAAATAGCATCTACTTCACGAAGTGTATTTTTTGCTACTTTTAACATGAAGTCACCAAGTTTATGCTTTGGTTTATGAATACCTGGTGTATCAATGAAAATCATTTGGCTGTCATCTAATGTTAAGACACCTTGTACTTTGTTTCGAGTTGTTTGAGGCTTGTCACTCATTATGGCAATTTTTTGGCCAATTACTCGATTTAAAAACGTGGATTTCCCTACATTTGGACGTCCAATAATCGAGATAAATCCCGATTTAAACCCTTTATTATTTTGCTCCATATTCCATATCCTCCGTCTTAAATGCGCCCGGTAATAACTCTGCAACTGTCGTTTCTAATACTTCACCATTCAAGTTCGTTAATAAAACCGGCATATCTTTATCACAAAATTCTACTAGTACTTGTCTGCATGCACCGCAAGGAGAGACAGGTCCTTCTGTATCAGCAACAATCGCAATCGCAGCAAAATCTTTTTTCCCTTCAGATACCGCTTTAAATATAGCAGTACGTTCTGCACAGTTCGTCAATCCAAAAGATGCATTTTCAATATTGCAACCATGAATCACTTCCCCATCTTTCGTTAATAGTGCTGCTCCAACTTTAAATTTTGAATAAGGCACATACGCTTTTTCTCTCGCCGTTTTAGATGCCTCTAATAACATTTCTTTGTTCATCTTGTTCACCTCTAAAATAATATTCCCGACCATTTCGGGATAAATATGATTAAACCAACGATTACTGTGCATATAGCATACACTAGACACGCCCCTGCTGCTAAATCCTTTGCTTGTTTGGCAAGCGGATGTAGTTCAGGCGATGTTAAATCAACGACACGCTCAATCGACGCGTTTACTAATTCTATCACGAACATACCACATATTAACATGATAATAATTATCCATTCCCATTTCGATAATCGAGAAAGTAAACCTGCTATTGATACAATTATCGCAGCTAATATGTGGAAACGGAAGTTTTGTTCGCTTTTAACAACATGCATAACACCTTGCGAAGCATATAAAAACGACTTAAAAAACTTACGAAAGTCCATGGCCTTCACGCTTTAAACCAAACGCTTGTAAAATCGTTTCTTGTAAGCCGAACATTTCTTTTTCTTGTTCTTCTGTCCCGTGATCGTAGCCAAGCAAATGCAAGAAACCATGGACAGCTAAAAAGCATAGCTCCCGTTCAAATGTATGTCCATAGGAAGCTGCTTGTTCTGTTGTGCGCTCAACTGAAATAATAATATCACCAAGCAATGTCGGGATATCTGCATCTTTGATCTCGATTTCACCTTCTCCCATTTCTTCCATCGCAAATGAAATGACATCAGTGGGCATATCTTTTTGGCGATATGTTTTATTGATCTCTTGAATAGCCTCATTCGTTACAAATGTAACGCTCACTTCACTCCCTTCTTTTACTGCTAATTGCGTAGCGGCAGATGTTAATACTTTTTCAACGAGCGTCATCGTTTCTTCAGATAGTGTATTTGTTTCGTCCATTAAATCTAGTTCTAGCATTCTTTTAGCCCCTAACCTCTTTATTTTGGGTATTCAATACGGGAATGGAATGTCCCATTCATCGTTGTGCAGAAACTTTCTTCCATTTTCTTTATTTCCTTTAACGATAGATCGCATTCATCAAATTGGCCATCTAATAATTTGTCTTTAATAATGGATTGAATAATTTCCCTAATTTTTTCTGCGTTTGGTTCTTTCATAGAACGGACAGCAGCCTCTACACTGTCCGCAACCGAAATAATTGCAATTTCCTTCGTTTGTGGTTTCGGTCCCGGATACCTATACTGTCCTTCAAGTATGTCTTCTTTCATTTCCTTTGCTTTATAGTAAAAGAATTTAAGCAAGCTTGTTCCGTGATGTTGTTCCGCAATATCGATTAGTTCTTTTGGCATTTTATGTTTCCGTAAAATTTCTGCACCATCCACGGCATGTGCAATAATAATATCACGGCTCGTTTCTGGCGGTAAATTATCATGTGGGTTGTAACCACCTGTTTGATTTTCGATAAAAAATCCTGACCTTTTCGTTTTTCCAATATCATGATAATAGCAACCTACACGCGCTAGTAGACCATTCGCACCAACTGCTTCACATGCTGCATCTGCTAAGTTTGCGACCATTAAACTATGATGATACGTTCCAGGAGTTTCGGTTAATATCTTTTTTAATAAAGGATGATTCGGATTGGATAATTCGATTAACCTCATCGTCGACAAAATGCCAAATACAGATTCAAAAAATGGTAATATTCCAATCGTTAGTGCCCCAGATAGTATACCTGATAATACAGCTACACCAACATAAAACAGAATATCGGAAAATTGATACGTCGTTTTTGTCATTAATAAATAAAATAAGATAAATAACAGGTTCACTGCTGAAACAATAAAGCTTCCTCTAAATATTTGAGAATTATTATGTGTTCGCTGCATCGCGAAAATACCTGCTATACTCCCAAATAATATGTATAACGATATTTCCATTTGAAATACATTCGTATAACCTTCTTGGAAAATAATGCCCGCATAAGCAGCAACAACAAAACTAGTAACAAGTGCTGCACGTTCATTTACTAATAAGTAAACAAATATGGAAACCATTGCAGTTGGGAATATAAACGCAATGACTACATCAAAATTATAAGCAACTAATTGTAACACTTTCATGATTAATACAGAAACGATTAAACTAAAAGCAACGACAACTAAGTTTTTAGCGTTCGTAATAGTTTTCTCTTTCTTACGAAATGTTTGTGCAAATAGAATCCACATCGTGAGTACAACGAACAATCCAACACCAATTGGTGGCTTATAAGATGTTTTATCCGTTAGCATCCCGAGTAATTCAATCTGCCTATAAACTTCCCGGTCTATTAATTCTCCTTTTTGAACAAGAATTTGCCCCTGTAGAATTCTCGTCGGTTCCACACTTGCCTTAGCTTGTTCAATACGCAACTCCGTTAGCTCTTCATTTTCGATTTCCGTTGCTACAATTGCACCACGCGCTATATTAATAAGGATATTCATATACTCTGCGGAAAATCCAAATGTATTTGTAACTTGGGTAGCAATTTTTTCACGCGCAGCCGGAATACTTTCCGTACGTATTGGTTCATCTAATACTTTTTCTGCAATAGTGGCCAATTTCTCCTTCGACTCACGCAAAACAGGAGCCGACTGCTTCAATAAAATAGTTAACATTTCATCGCTTAAAGGAATGATACTTGCATTTTCTGCTAATACGTCCATTTCAACTTTCAATTTCGCAAGTGATGTAGCTGCCACTTCTTCTGTTAATTCATCAGTAGGATTTTTTTTCACTTCAAGAACATTGTCAAAAATAGAGCGGATAATCGCGGCCTGGTTATCAGCAATTTCGTCTTGAAATTGATAGACTGGAAGAACTTCTGATGCAACTTTTTCTCTTTCTTCTTCCGTTTTTACGGGGTCTTCCATCGTTTTAACAGAACGTATCGTATCAGGTGAGAGTTTGAATCGTTCTATATCATATTTACTTTCTTTCACATTACCTATTAATAAAAAGAACATGCAAACCGCTGTTAAGAGAATGATAACAAAAGGGAGATACTTATTATTGCGCCATTCTCTCCATTTTAGTAAAATGGTTTTCACTTTAAACTCAGCTCCTTCACAGCTTGTCCTTATATTATACCTTAAAGTTAAAACTAGTCATTACTATTTCCTGAAAATTAACAAAAGCGCAATCGCCTATGTCTGGACGGAGAATCAATTGTAGAAAGTATTATTCATGCCTTAGATTTTTATTATTTCCTAAGTATAAACAAAAGCAACAGTAAACTAGCGCACTGTTGCTTTCCATATTATAACGTCCGCTGAAGACTATTTTCATATTTTTATTTTAGGAAATATTATTTTGCTGTAAAATCTCCTGAAGTCGATTCTACAGTTATTTTTTTATCTCCGTCACCAATGATTCCAACAATACTATGTTCATCTTTACTTTTATAAACAATACCCTCTAGATTAATGTTTGGTTTACCTGAGGTTCCTTTATAATTGAGTGTAATTGATTCTGGATTTTCCTCAAAAATCGTACTAATATCTCCACTTGTAGTTGTAATGTCAAGTGTATTATTAATCGTTTTAGATGTTACCGTTACCTTTCCTGATTTCGTTTTAATCAGTCCATCTAGAGATGTCACAGCATTTAAATCTACTCTCCCGCTACTCGTTTGAATGGAATACTGATTTATCTCGTTTTGTTCTAAAATAACTTCACCACTCGTTGATTGAATGGATACAAATCCTTCTGATTGAAATTCCTGAAGTGTTACATCTCCTGAAATTGATTCTAGTTCAAGATTTTCAGCTTTAAATTTTTCCGCTTTAATATCTCCTGAAACGGATTGTATTATCAATTCATTGTAAACTTTTTGTGGCAAAGAAACTGTTAAGCATACATCTTTTTCCATACCAGATGTTATTCCTAAACTGTCGTCTTTTCGTAAGTACCTAATATCAAGCTTGTCCTTGTTCTCAACAATATTTAATTGATATTGTTCTTCTAACTCTTTACTAATTACTCCTTTTAACGTCACGATTACTTTGTCTGTTGAAGTTGGTATAATTTTAATATCCGCTGAATTCGATTGAACAGTCACCAATGATTTATCATTCACTTCAATCTCTCGTTCTTCTGCTACAGAAACTTTTTCAAATGGGAACCTCAAAAATAAAAACGAGGACAACCCAATAACGATAATTACTATGAGCAAGCTTATAATTACCTTTTTCATTTTTTTCTCCTTTCCAAATTATAAAGAAAAAAATACTTTCATAGAAAAGTATATCAATTGAATCAATTTTATAATAGGTACATAGGACAAAATTAATAATCGAATAGACATAAACAAATAGATTGGAGATGAGGGACATGCTCTTAACAGAAGAACAAAAGCGCAAGCGCCTGTCTCTGCCCCAATATGGCAAATGGAAACGATGAATGGAATGGCGCACATATTAGAGATAATGCGTCTTAACAAGTTGAATAAAGTGTCCGCAATGATTTTCACTACAGGGCGGACGCTTTCCGTGGGGTGAGCGATGAACCCTCACCGACGCTACGCGTGCGCTGTGAAGTTTCATCTGTCTCACTTCATCCCACTGGAGTCGCCACCCTTCCGCGAAAATCAAAGGAGCTTGCTGACTAATTAGTTTCTTGCTTAATAAACCAAAAGTTTTACTTGAATCGAAGAGGAAAATCTTATTAGTAAGTATCTTGTGAAAATTTATCCAGTAAGTGGATAAGAGCAACAAACTCGTCATCGAAAGCAACTAGTTCTATAAGGGAAGCAACCAAATTAGCACGAGAGCAACCAATTTAGGAATGGAAGCAATCATTTCCCATATCAAAGAGTTTACTTAATAGGAGACGACCATATATTACTAAAATATACATTATTTATTAATTCATAATAGTGAAGCTCATGTTCACTGTTTAATAAGTAATTTTTTCATATAGTTATAGCTGCCACTTTTACCTTCGTGCAGCGGTTCTAATATTTCTTTTTGTTTTGTTTAGCTAAACGCTAATTAGCTAGCATGTTTCGTTGATTGTAGCGGAAGGCGGCGACTCCTGCCGGATGAGTGAGCAAATGAGCCATCACAACGTACGCGTAAGCGGCGGTAATGGCTCATCGCTCACCTGGAGGAAAGCGTCCGCCTGCAGCGAAAATCATAGCGGTCTCTTAACAGAGTTTTTTAAAGACGCATTATCCCTATATTACGTTCAATATAAAAAATGAAATATCTTATGTTACTTAAAAAAGTTATCCACACTTCTAAATTTTTATAGTTACCTAAGCGATAAAAAAATACCAGAGGACGCTAGCTCTGCTTAGGTCCTCTGGTAATTAATAATTTCATAATAATATTATTGCTGTTCATCATATGCTTGTATAATTTTAGCGACTAGCGGATGACGGACAACATCTCCTTGTTCTAAGTATTGAAAATGAATACCAGAAACATGGTGTAAAATTTTCTCGGCAACGATGAGCCCAGATTCAGCACCTTTCGGTAGATCTATCTGCGTTTTATCGCCCGTAATAACCATTTTAGAACCAAAACCAAGGCGTGTTAGAAACATCTTCATTTGCGCTTTCGTTGTGTTTTGTGCTTCGTCCAAAATAACAAAAGCATCATCTAATGTTCGACCCCGCATATAGGCAAGTGGTGCAATTTCAATTGTACCACGTTCCATTAGCCGATCCGTTTGTTCCGTTCCAAGCACATCGTGCAGTGCATCGTATAACGGACGTAAGTATGGATCTACCTTCTCTTTTAAGTCTCCAGGTAGGAAACCTAGACTTTCTCCTGCCTCCACAGCAGGACGTGTTAAAATGATTTTTTTCACATGTGCATTTTTCAAAGCTTGTGTTGCCATCACAACTGCAAGATACGTTTTACCTGTTCCCGCTGGACCAATTCCAAACGTTAAATCCGAGTGCCGAATTCCTTGTATATACTCTCGTTGACCAATCGTTTTCGCACGAATAGCCTTCCCTTTTGTATTCCTTGCAATTTCTTCATCATACAGACTTGAAAAATATTCAATCGTCCCATTCAAGCTCATTTCAACAGCAGAAGTAACATCCCGTAGGTTAATATTGATCCCTTTGCGAATAACAGCTAGAAGTTGTACCATTAGTTTTTTCGCTTCTTCTACATTTTTCTCTTCACCAACAATTTGAATTTGTTCGCCTCTTGTAATGAGTTGTACCTTTAGTTCCGCTTCAATAAGCTTTACGTTTTTATCTGATATTCCGAGAAGCATCACTGCTTCAGTCGGGTCCTGCAAATTTATATCGAATTGTTTTTGTTCGCTCATGCTTCGTCTCCTTGGGGTATAACTTGTGGTATTGCAATATTTTCATTTACTAATAATAAGACCTTCCCTTTTACTTTATCATTTTGTATAGATACCTGCAAAACTTTATCTTCTAATATTTGAGTACCTGCAGGCAAGTCATTGATTATTTTTTGAAAAAGTAACGGGCGTATTAACCGTTCCATTGACTTTTCGTTTAGCTCGAATGTCTCTTCTATATTTTTTTGAACATATCCAGCCTCTACATAGTTTCGCAAGAAAGAAGGAAGTGTGATTTCTTTCCAATATGGCTCGTTAGATTTCCCCTTTTTTTGAATAAGCAGTTCTCTTTCATTTGGCTTTACGATTGCTACTTTTTTGGGCAGTTCAAACTGGAGTTCAATCCAATAACTTGCATATACTTTTCCTTCAGCACTCGTAATAATTCGTTTATCTCCTTGTGTCACAAACCCATTTACGAGTGTATCTCCCTTTTTAACAGCCATATTTTTTGGTACTGCCCTTACTCCTTTTACTAGTTCAAAATCTGTAATGACTCCACTTCTCTTTGCGATTAAATGGACTGGGGGTGCGTCTTTTATTTCTCGTTCAGTTTGAATTGGTGCAAGCATCGGCGATACGATCAGCGTGGAACCTGACTGGGCAAAATGCACCCATGAATACTCCTTGTACTTCAACAATATTTTTTGTCTTATTTCTTGCTCTGTTGGCAACGAAGAAGCAAGCATTTTCTCTTTAATATTCATCGCTTTTAGTTCTTCATATAGCAAGATATTGTTCTCTGGTGAATCCGATTCAATATGAATTGTCCAAATAAACTGCGCAAATAGGATAGGTATGACGAAAAATAGGGCGACGCCAATGAGTGAGTATGAATAAGGTGAGATAATTCCTTTTTTTGTTTCATCCACTAGGGCTACTTTTATTTTCATTTCTTTTCTAACTTTTCGAAAAGCCTTTAGGTCTTTCTTTTTTATTGAGAAGTATAAATAACTTTCCCTGCTATACACGCTATATACGTGAATATTAATAGCAAACAAACGTTGAAATAATGCATATTGATCTGTTGTCATCGGTATTTGTACACGTATAAGGCTTGCCATTACGTACGATCCTTCCTAGTTATAATAAAAGAGTGAAGCTTTTCTACAGTTAAATGTAAGCGGTCAGAAGAAAGCGATTTTATCTGTACGCTATCTGCATTAATTTCCAATAAATAATGATCATACGAACATAATACGCTGGTTTCATTTAACTTAAGAAGGGTTATTTCGTAATCTAAAATAATATCGCTAAAATTATCAATCATAATACTCGCATGGAGTGGAAATAACTGTTTCATAAAAAACACCCCTTTACATGAATTTATGCATGTAAAGGGGTGTTCATGAGTTATCTTTTCGATTTTGGCGGTGCTAATATTTCAGATAAAATGATCGCTCGAACAAGATCATCCTTCGTTTCCGGTAAAACGCTCGCCATCATTGGTTTGGTAGCGTTCACGATTGCTCTATTTCCTTGGTGAACAGATAAACGTCCAGAAGACCTTGGCACACCTTGATCGCGATTCACTTCACGTTGAACATTTTCCACTGGTACAATAACCACAGGCTCTTTCTTCATAACCGGTATTCTACGTTCAAGTTCCGCTTGTTGTTCTTGTTTAAACTCTTTTGCTAATTCTCCTAAATTTTTAAACGGGTTGTCAGCAAATGGTTTTTGTGATGAAACTTTTTTGACCGGTTTTGGTACATTTTTTTGATCCTGCTTTTTTTTGCCAAACATAGCGCTAATAATACCGATGATAATGAAAATAATTAATTGTTCCAAGGAGAAAGACCTCCTTTCCGCGGTTTTAAACTAGTCTTTCAACTCTCCCGTAGAAGGTTTATCTCCTCCGACTTTACTAATGGAGTCTCTCATACTAGTGTCCGCCTGGATATTTTTATAGTTCATATAATCCATCACACCAATATTTCCTTCTCTTAATGCTTCTGCCATTGCCAGTGGTACTTCTGCTTCTGCTTCTACAACTTTCGATCGCATTTCTACTACTTTTGCTTTCATCTCTTGCTCAGAGGCTACGGCCATTGCACGACGTTCTTCTGCTTTCGCTTGTGCAATTTTCTTATCTGCTTCTGCTTGCTCCGTTTGAAGTTCTGCCCCAATATTTTTGCCTATATCAACATCCGCAATATCAATCGAGAGGATTTCAAATGCAGTACCCGAATCAAGTCCTTTAGCAAGAACTGTTTGGGATATTAGGTCCGGATTTTCTAGTACTCGTTCATGACTACTACTAGAACCAATTGTGGAAATGATACCTTCCCCAACACGTGCAACAATAGTTTCTTCCCCTGCACCACCGACTAAACGGTCAATATTGGCACGAACAGTAATACGTGCTTTTGCTTTTACTTCAATCCCATTCATCGCAACCCCTGCAATAAATGGTGTTTCAATTACCTTCGGGTTTACCGACATTTGTACCGCTTCTAATACGTCTCGACCAGCTAAATCGATTGCTGCAGCTCTTTCAAATGTTAGTTCAATATTTGCACGGTGCGCTGCAATAAGTGCGTTTACAACGCGGTCTACGTTACCACCTGCTAAATAATGGCTTTCTAATTGATTGATAGCCACTTTTATTCCGGCTTTATGTGCCTTAATAAGCGGGTTTACAATGCGTGATGGAATTACTCGACGTAACCTCATCCCTACAAGTGTAAAAATACTAATCCTTACGCCAGCCGCAAGTGCTGAAATCCATAGTGTTATTGGAAAAAACGTAAAGAACACTGATAGCACAATAAATGCTAAAACAATAATGACGATTAATCCAATTGTACCTCCTGAAAATATCATTATGTTGCCTCCTCTTCTGCGACTTCTCGTACGACAATACGAGAGCCTTCTACTTTAATAATTGTAACATGTTTATCCTTCGCTACAAAACTACCATCGGATACTGCATCGATTCGCTCATTGTCGATACGTATAGTTCCGGCTGGTCTAAGGGCTGTCATAGTAACGGCCACTTTGCCAATTAAATCAATTCGATTTTCGTTGGACACATATCCTTGCTCCGTTGTTGTAGCGTCTGACAAGATAATCTTGTTAAACGCTTTCAACCGCTTACCAAAGAATTTCATAATAATCACCATTCCCATTATAGCTACTGTTAAAGCAATTAATACAGCAATACTCATTTGCACAATATTGCCTCCTGCTAGTATTATACTAAAAATAATAGCAGCTGCACCTAATATACCACTAATTCCACCAGGCAAGAAGAATTCGGCTATGATTAAGAGAACACCAATAACAAAAATAATTATTGTTTCATAGCCTGCAAGACCAGCAACTAGATGTCCAAAAAAGAAAAGTCCAATTGAGATTAGCGCCATCGTTCCAGCAACTCCAAAACCCGGAGAATACAGTTCAACGATTAATCCTAAACTTGCAATAGATAATAAAATCGGCACGATAATTGGATGTGTAATAAATCGTGCAACTGATTCCATAAATGTCTCTTCTGTTTCAACGACATTCGCCTTGGCAAGATTCGTTTTCTCTAGCAATTCTCCTAATGATTTAACCGTCCCATTCGAGTAACCTACTTCTAGCGCTTCAGCGGAAGTAAGCGTTAATAATTGACCAGGACCAGCTCTAAACTCTGGCAAATCAACCGAATCATCTACCATCGCTTGCGCATAGACCGAATTTTTACCAGTAAGCTCGGCTGCATTGATCATTTTCGCTTTCCAGGCACTTTTTGCTTTCTCATCTGCAGCATTTCCGGCACTATCAATTACAGCTGCAGCGCCAATCGTTCCACTTGGGGTCATGTAAATCTCATCTGTATGTAGTGCTAAATATGCCCCTGCCGATAATGCTTCCGTGTTAATATAGGCAATTTTTCGAATGGAAGTAGCGTCGAGTAAATTAGTTATTTTCTCCGCTGAATCTACAAATCCACCCGGTGTATTCAATTCAAATATTATAGCATCTGCTTTTGCATCTTCCGCTTCTTCTATCGATCGTTTCAGAAAAGCGTATAAGCCTTTTTCCACTTCTTTATAGACCGGAATTTTATAAACAGTGGGAGAATTGGCAATGACAGAAGGAGCAACTAGGAAAAATGAAAATAACAATAAACAGAAAGAAATAATGTACCGTGACAATTTCATCCTTAAACCTCCCTTCATCTATATGTATATTAACGTTTACGGATGAGAACAACAAAAGTTTCATAAAATGAAAATAAACCGAGAAAATAAATTTTCTCGGTTTACATAATTGTAAATGTTAATCATACAGTACGTGTTTTGAACGTAGGGATGGTTGGGATTAATTTACCACTTACGTTTACGTGCAGCTTCTGATTTCTTTTTACGTTTCACGCTTGGTTTTTCATAAAACTCGCGCTTTCTTACCTCTTGAATTGTACCACTTTTAGATACAGTACGTTTGAAGCGGCGAAGAGCATCTTCAAGCGATTCGTTTTTACGAACGACAGTTTTTGACATCTCTTTTTCCCTCCCTCCGAACACACGTCAAGCACATAACCTTGTGTTATGTACTAAAAAATTATACCGTATACTTTAACTCTGGTCAATACTTTGATACAAAATTAATAATCAGATTTACTTTCCAACCCTTGTACAATTTCTACACCTGAGCTTGCACCAATTCTAGTTGCTCCTGCGTCTACCATTGCCTGTAAATCTGATAGGCTACGAACACCACCTGAAGCTTTTACTCCTAGTTCTGGTCCAACTGCACTTCTCATAAGCTTCACGGCACTTACCGTTGCACCACCTGTTGAAAACCCAGTAGAAGTTTTGACAAAATCCGCTCCTGCAAGTTTTGAGATTTCACTAGCTCTCAAAATTTCTTCGTCCGTTAATAAGCAAGTTTCTAAAATAACTTTCACAATTGCTTTTCCTTTTGCAGCTTGTACTACAGCCTCGATATCTTTTTGCACGTAGTCATATTCTCGATCTTTTAAAGCACCGACGTTAATAACCATATCGATTTCTTCTGCACCATTTTCGATTGCATTTGTCGTTTCAAATGCTTTTACTTCTGTTGTACTTGCACCAAGCGGGAATCCAATTACAGTACAAACTTTTACTGGTGAATCTTGTAATAGTTTCGCACTTACATTTACCCAAGTTGGATTTACACAAACTGATGCAAACGTATATGTTTTTGCTTCCTCACAAAGTTTTTCAATTTGGTTTCTAGTTGCGTCTTGTTTTAATAATGTATGGTCGATTAATGCTGCAATATTTTGAGTCATTATATAATCTCCTTCCAAGTTGTACGTACCTCTTTATCATAATAGAGAATCTAAAAAAAAGCCAGTGAGATTATTCTCACTGACTTATACGAGTTGTTCTTCTACATTTTCAAGTACACGAACAAATTGCCCTTCATTATATGGATAACCAGCCTTTGTTATTTTCACACGTACTAGTTTTCCGATTAACTCTTCAGAACCAGGAATGACCACTTTCAAATAATTATCTGTATATCCCTCATATAAATTACTTTCGTGATCTAGTTTATATTTTTCTTCCGGGATAATTTCTAATACTTCCCCTTCAAAACGGGATGCATATTCTGCAGCTAATTGGTCATTTAACGCGATTAAACGGTGAACACGTTCATTTTTTATATCTTCATCTACTTGATTGTCCATTCTTGCAGCAGGTGTACCAGTTCGTTTCGAATAAGGGAACACATGAAGTTCTGAGAATTTTTGGTCCCGAATAAAGTTAAATGTTTCCATAAATTCTTCTTCTGATTCACCTGGGAAACCAACAATTACATCTGATGTAATTGCTAAATCAGGAAGTGCTTCTCTTAGTCTATCTAATCTATTCGCAAAAAACTCCATCGTATATTTTCTACGCATTCTTTTGAGTACAGTATCTGAACCAGATTGAATCGGAATGTGTAAATGTCTTACGACAATTTTAGAATCTCGTAAAACGTCAATTACTTCATCTGTTAATTGGCTCGCCTCAATCGAACTAATACGAAGGCGTTCTAATCCTTTTACTTTCGATTCGATATCTCTTAGTAGTTGGGCTAAATTATAGTCTTTTAAGTCCTCACCATAACCACCGGTATGAATGCCAGTTAATACTATTTCTAAATAACCTGCATCTACAAGTTGCTGGGCTTGATGAACCACTTCTTCTGGATCCCTTGAACGCATTAATCCACGAGCCCACGGAATAATACAGAAAGTACAGAAGTTGTTACAGCCTTCTTGAATTTTCAATGATGCACGCGTACGATCCGTAAAAGCAGGAACGTCTAACTCTTCGTATACTCGGTTTTTCATAATATTCCCGACAGCATTTATAGGCTTACGCTCTGTTTTATACTGTTCAATATAATCAAGCATTTTCGTACGTTCTTGTGTTCCTACGACGATATCTACCCCTGGAATTGCCATAATTTCAGCAGGTGACGTTTGTGCGTAGCAGCCTGTTACACAAATAACAGCATCTGGATTTTGACGAATCGCCCGACGAATCACTTGTCGGCTTTTTTTATCTCCAGTATTTGTTACTGTGCATGTATTAATCACATATACATCTGATTGTTTTTCAAAATCAGTACGGTCATAACCGTTTTCTTTAAATAGTTGCCATATAGCCTCTGTTTCATAGTGGTTAACTTTACAGCCTAAAGTATGGAATGCAACGGATGACAAGTCCTCACACCTCTTTCATTCATATTCATAAGAAATTGCAGCTAGCGCATATAACGGTGCAGTTTCTGTTCGTAGAATCCTTGGTCCAAGCGCAATGGGTTGAAACTTATTTTCTAGCAATAGTTGTACTTCCTGTCGATCGAGCCCACCTTCTGGGCCAAAAACGATTAGTATCGATTGTTTATCATACACCTTTTTTAATTGGTCGGCAAACTTTTGTCGCTTGATCAGCTTTGCGTCTTCTTCATCTGCAACAAATTTCACGTCATACGATTTGGAAATTTCCAAAAGCTCGGTTAAAGAGATTGGTTTATGTATTAGTGGAATAAAAGAACGATGAGATTGTTCCGCGGCTTCTTTTGCGATTTTTTGTAAACGAGCAATTTTTTTCTCATTTTTTTGCTTGTCCCATTTCACGATAGAGCGTTTTGCTTCCAATGGATAAAGTGTATGCATCCCGAGCTCCGTAGCTTTTTGGGTAATCAACTCTAACTTATCGCCCTTGGGTAGCCCACAAACGATGGAAACTTTCACAGGCATTTCATTGGATTGTTCATGTGTTTCTTTTATTTGTAAAAGTACAGATTTGGAGGTTCCTTCAATAATGGTCATTGTATAGGTTTTACCACCTGCAACTACATAAACTTCATCTCCAGAAGACATGCGCATCACCTGAATCATATGATGCGCATCTTCTCCTGAAATCGTCACTGTATTATTTTCTTCTAAAGGTTCATTTGTAAAATAACGTTGCATAAGTGTCTCCTTACTTAACAAGCTTTCTAGAAATGATTGTAACCCAGTCTTCCATCATCATTACTTCTTCAATTTCGAATCCTGCTTGCTGCAAGGAATTACGAACATCTTCTTTTTTCGTTGCAATAATACCTGACGTAATAAATAGTCCACCATCTTTTACGATAGAATAGGCATCGTTTGTAAACGTCATAATAATTTCTGCTAATATATTCGCAACGACGATATCTGCTTGTTCCTTTACATTATCTAGTAAATTACCATGTGTTACTTGAACCATGTCGTTAACTTTATTTAGTGCGATGTTTTCTTTTGCAGATTGAACAGCTACTTCATCCAGATCTAGTGCATGAATGGATGTAGCTCCTAATTTTGCTGCTCCTATGGAAAGAACTCCTGATCCAGTCCCCACATCAATGACGCTGTTTCCTTTTTGCACTGTTTTTTCAAGTGCTTGTAAACACATAACAGTTGTAGGGTGTGTTCCTGTTCCAAATGCCATTCCTGGATCCAGTTCAATGATCAATTCGTCTGTATTCACACGCTCATAGTCTTCCCAAGTAGGTACGATTGTAAAACGATTCGATATTTTCACTGGATGGTAGTATTTTTTCCAAGCAGTAGCCCAATCTTCTTCATCTACTTCTTGCACGGTTACACGATTATGACCAAGATCGATATTAAAGTTTTGTAAGTTGTTAATCGCAAGTTTGATCTCTTCTACTGTTTCCAGTAGAAAACTAGTTTCCGCTAAATAAGCTTTCACTCGAACGCCATCTACAGGGAAATCGTCTGGATTTAAGCTATAGATTTCACCAAATACATCTTCTCTTTCTCTTAATAACTCTTCCGAATCTTCAATAACTACTCCACTTGCCCCAGCCTCATGCAAAATATTACTTATTGCTTCCACTGCCTCATTCGTCGTATGAATGGATAGTTCAGACCATTTCACTTGCGCCCACTCCTTTATTCGCCTTTTATCGTTCTTTTGATTTTATCAAATAATGAACTGCCTTGCTCTTCCGGAATATCCCCGCTAATTTCTGCAAACTCACGAAGTAATTGCTTTTGTTTTTCCGTTAATTTCTTCGGTGTTATTACTTTCACTACAACATGTTGATCGCCAGTGCCATAACCGTGGACATTTTTGACACCTTTTCCTTTTAGGCGGAATGTAGTTTGAGATTGCGTACCTGCAGGAATTTTTAGTTTCACTTTCCCTTGAACGGTAGGTACTTCTATTTCGTCCCCTAGTGCAGATTGAGCAAATGTTAGTGGTAGTTCATAATAAATATCGTCGCCATCTCGTTCAAACCGTGGATCGGCTTTTACACGGAATACAATATATAGGTCACCTGCCGGTCCACCATTTACGCCAGGTTCACCTTGACCACTTACACGAAGTTGTTGACCATCGTCCACACCAGCTGGAATTGTGACTTTAATTTTTTTGCGTTTATTTACAGTACCTTTTCCGTGACAAGTTGAACATTTTTCTTTAATAAGTTTCCCAGTACCTTCACAATAATGACATGCGCGTTTCGTTTGAATACGTCCAAATGGAGTGTCTTGTGTTACATTTACTTGACCATGACCATTACAATGCGAACATTTTTCAGGTTGAGTTCCTGGTTTTGCACCAGTTCCGGAACATGTATCACATGTTTCTTCTTTTGCAACATCAATTTCTGTTTCTTTTCCAAAAACAGCTTCTTCGAATTCAATTGTCATGGAATATTGAAGGTCGTTTCCTTTTCGAGGTGCATTTGGGTCGCGTCTTCTTGATCCCCCACCACCAAAAAATGAGCTAAAAATATCTTCGAAACCAAAGCCGTCTCCTCCACCGAATCCACCAAAACCTTGGTTTGGACCGGCATGACCAAATTGATCGTACTGCGCTCGTTTTTGTTCGTCACTTAATACTTCATATGCTTCTGTAATTTCTTTGAATTTCGTATCAGCATCTGCTTCTTTGTTAATATCCGGATGATATTGTTTAGAAAGCTTACGATACGCTTTTTTTATCTCATCTTGAGAAGCACTTTTGGATACTCCAAGTACTTCATAATAATCACGTTTATCCATTGTTCACTCTCCTGCTCTTTACCTACTCATAATGAATATTGTAACACGGAAAAATAATCTAGTCTAAACTGTTACAAATGCGGAAGCGCCTGTCTCTGCCCCGACGGGCAAATGGGAATGGGGTAGGTCTGCCAAGTGCGCCACATCGTGTGGCAAGGCAGACATAACCCGCGTCGTGCGGGCCAAGGAGGCAGCTCCTCAGCCACCACAGCTTTTTCACATTTGACCCCGAGGGGCAACGCTCTTCTGCGACGAGCTGTGCGCAGGAGCAAGGCGCTGGAGTCTAGACGTAGATGTTCTTGTAGAAAGTTATTCCACATGTTTTAAAAATTATTATTTCCTAAACAGTAAGAAAAGCCAAAGCCGAATACGGTCTTTGACTTTTCCTTACCGACTAACTAACTCACTAATTACTTGTTGTCTTTATCGTCGTTTACTTCTTCAAATTCAGCGTCTACAACACCGTCGTCATTTGCATCAGCTTGAGCGCCACCATTTGCTGCAGCTTCCGCTTGTGCTTGTTCATATAACTTCATTGTAAGCTGTTGAACGATTTCGTTTAATGCATCTTTTTTCGCTTTAATATCTTCTAAGTTACCAGCTTCTAAAGCAGCTTTTAATGCTTCTTTTGCGTCTTCCGCTGATTTTTTCTCTTCTTCTGACACTTTATCTTCTAAGTCTTTTAATGTTTTTTCTGTCATAAATACTAATTGATCTGCTTCGTTTTTCACTTCAGCTTCTTCTTTACGAACTTTATCCGCTTCTGCGTTAGCTTCCGCTTCTTTTACCATACGCTCGATTTCCTCATCAGATAAAGAAGAGTTCGATTGAATCGTAATGTTTTGTTCTTTTCCAGTTCCAAGATCTTTTGCTTTAACATTTACGATACCGTTTTTATCGATATCAAATGTTACTTCGATTTGTGGTACGCCACGTGGAGCTGGTGGAATATCCGCAAGTTGGAAGCGACCAAGTGTTTTGTTATCTGCTGCCATTGGACGTTCACCTTGTAGAACATGAATATCTACTGCTGGTTGGTTATCTGCTGCAGTTGAGAATGTTTGAGATTTTGAAGTTGGAATTGTCGTATTACGTTCGATTAGTTTCGTAAATACGCCGCCCATTGTTTCAATACCTAAAGAAAGTGGTGTCACGTCAAGTAATACAACGTCTTTTACATCACCAGTTAATACTCCACCTTGAACAGCAGCTCCCATTGCTACTACTTCATCTGGGTTTACACCTTTATGTGGCTCTTTACCTGTTTCTTTTTTAATCGCATCTTGTACTGCAGGAATACGAGTAGATCCACCAACAAGGATTACTTTATCGATTTGAGAAGCAGATAATCCAGCATCTTTCATCGCTTGACGAGTTGGTACCATTGTACGTTCTACTAAATGAGCTGTTAAATCATCAAATTTTGCACGAGTCATTGTAACTTCTAAGTGAAGTGGTCCAGCTTCACCAGCTGTTATGAAAGGAAGTGAGATTTGAGTTGATGTAACACCTGACAAATCTTTTTTCGCTTTTTCAGCAGCGTCTTTTAGACGTTGTACTGCCATTTTATCTTGTGATAAGTCGATACCATTTTCTTTTTTGAATTCTTGTACTAAATAATCCATTAATACTTGGTCAAAATCATCCCCACCAAGACGGTTGTCCCCAGCTGTTGCTAGAACTTCAAATACACCGTCTCCAAGTTCAAGGATAGATACGTCGAATGTACCGCCACCTAAATCATAAACAAGGATTTTTTCGTCGTGATCCATTTTATCTAAACCATATGCTAGAGCAGCTGCAGTTGGTTCGTTAATAATACGTTCTACTTCAAGACCAGCGATACGACCAGCATCTTTTGTTGCTTGACGCTCTGCATCGTTAAAGTAAGCAGGAACAGTAATAACTGCTTTTGTAACTTTTTCTCCTAAGTATTCTTCTGCGAATCCTTTCAAATATTGAAGAATCATTGCAGATACTTCTTGTGGAGTGTAATCTTTATCTTCTGCTGTTACTTTTTCTGTTGTACCCATTAAACGTTTTACAGAAGCAATTGTATTTGGGTTTGTAATCGATTGACGTTTTGCTACTTCCCCAACTTGTTTTTCGCCATTTTTGAATGCTACAACAGATGGAGTTGTACGATTACCTTCAGGATTTGGAATTACTTTTGGCTCTCCGCCTTCTAGTACAGATACACATGAGTTTGTTGTTCCTAAGTCAATACCAATAATTTTAGACATAAATAGTTCCTCCTAAATATAAAGTGCTTATAGTCATTTTGATATAAATTTTATTCGTTAACTTTAACCATAGACGGTCTTAAAATTCTATCTTTTAACTTATACCCTTTTTGTAATTCTTGAAGCACGATACCCGAATCTTTTGTATCATCTTTTTCTTGCATCACCGCTTGATGGAAGTTCGGATCGAATGGAACGCCTTCTGCTTCAATTTGCTCTAGACCTTCTTTGGAAACCGCATCAAGTAAAGATCGATACACCATTTCTACACCTTTTGCTAAAGAAGCTACTTCTTCAGTAGTCTTTTCAACAGCTAATGCGCGTTCGAAGTTATCTAATACCGGCAATATATCTGATAATACAGATTGTGCACGATATTTGTAATCCGCTTCTTTATCTAATTGGACACGACGCTTATAATTTTCAAAGTCCGCTCTTAAGCGGATCGCTTTGTTTTGTTCTTCTTCTAATTGTTGTTTTAAAAGCGTTAATTCATCGATTTCTTCGATTGCTACTTCGGTTGTTTCATCTTCGGAAATTTCCTCAGTTTGTTCTTCCGACTTCTCAGTTTCTAATTCTTCTACAATTTCATCTTTTTGTTCTGACATTACTAGCAACTCTCCTTTATCCATGAGGTCCATGTAAAATTTTCGACAATTCTCTCGATAAGTCGCCACTCATCAAATCAAGTAAGGAAACGACTCGTTTATAATCCATTCGAGTAGGTCCAATAATTGCGATGGATCCAATCTGTTCCTTCCCAATGTCGTAGGAAGCTGTAATTATGCTACAATCTTCCATCGCTAGATGGTTGTTCTCCGTACCGATACGAATTTGAATTCCTTTTTGGTCTAAATGAAATAGTCCAGGAATTTGATTTACATGATCCATCCAATACATAATACTTCGTGCTTTTTCTACATCATTAAATTCTGGTTGATTTAACAGTTGCATTTTCCCACCGTAATAAACTTTATCTTCATGTTCTATTGTTAGCGCTTTGTTTAATGAACTTAGTAAATCGTTTAGACGACCATTATTTTGTCGCAAAACAGCTAATGTAACAGCTTCTAATTTAGCAGGAAGTTCATGTAAATGAACACCTATCAAATGCTCATTAATCAAATTGACCATTCGTTCAATATCCGACGCAGTAAAGCTTTCTGGTATGGAAAATACGCGATTTTCTACATGACCACTATCTGTCACAATGATAGCAACAGCGGAATCATCCGTTAATGGAACCATAGAAAACCGTTTGACACGATGTTTTCTCACATCTAAGCCTAACATAATAGAGGTATAATTCGTTAGCTCTGACAAAATTGCCGCAGATTTACGAATTATTTGTTCCGTCTCTACCATTCGTTCTTCAAAAATAGAACGAATTTGTTTAATCTCATTTTTGGAAATTCGTTGTGGAGTTAACATATTGTCTACATAATAACGGTAGCCTTTTTGCGAAGGTACACGACCAGACGAAGTATGTGTTTTTTCTAAAAAGCCCATTTCTTCTAAATCTGCCATATCATTTCGAATAGTAGCAGGACTAAATGGAACTTCCTCCTTTTTCGAAAGCTGACGAGATCCAACTGGTTGAGCGGTTTCGATAAAATCATCTACCGTTACTTGCAATATTAATAATTGCCTGTTAGTTAGCATGATTATCACCTCTGTTAGCACTCGTTCATAGAGAGTGCTAATACTTATATAGAAAATTTATCAAATCTCATGAGAACTGTCAACGATTTAGCTTGTAAGAAAATATTGAAATACTTCATTCCCAACAAAACGCCCTCGTTTCGTTAGTTTGATAAAGTCATTCTCGATGGAGACAAACTCTTTTTTCAAAAGTTCATCTATTTCTTTCCCATACACTTCTTGTAACGTTTTATTATATCTTTGTTCAAACCTTGTTAAGGAAACACCTGCGTTTTTTCGCAAGCCTAAAAACATTTCTTCTTCCATTTTCTCAATTAGAGTTACTTCTTTTTGCATCATAATAGGTTTTTCCATTGCTTCAATTGTATGCATATACTTTTTTAAAGGTCCATGATTAGAATAGCGCATACTACTTACGTAGCCATGTGCTCCCGCTCCAAGTCCAATATATTCATCATTATTCCAATAAAGCAAATTATGTTTGGACTCTTTTCCTTTATGCGCAAAATTACTAATTTCGTATTGAACATAACCATTCCGTTGCATTTCATCCATCAAATAGCTATACATGTCCGCTTCCAGATCTTCTCCTGGAAGTGTTAGCTTCCCTTTCGATAACAGATTATAAAATATCGTTTTCGGCTCCACTAGTAAAGAATATGCAGAAATATGTGGAATGTTTAGACGGAAAGCTTCTTTTAAAGATGCTTTCCATTGGTCCATTGTCTGGTTTGGCAAGCCATACATCAAATCTATACTGATGGAAGGGAAATTCGTTTGTTTGGCATATTCGATTACTTCATATACATGATCATTAGAATGCGTTCTACCTAGCACTTTCAACAAATCTTGGTCAAATGTTTGTACACCCATACTTAAGCGGTTTACTCCAAATTTGCGCATCAATTGCATTTTTTCGAGAGTTAATTCGTCCGGATTTGCTTCTGACGTAAATTCTACAACATGTTGCATTGGTATATGTTTTTGAATCAGCGTAAATAAACGACCCAATTGCTCTACTGACAATGAAGTCGGTGTGCCTCCTCCGATGAAAATAGTTTCGATAGTTGCATTTTTTAAATCCTCTGCCCATAAAGCCATTTCTTGTCCAAGCGTTTCAATATATTCATCCACTGGCTGATTATGAAAAAAGAATTTATTGAAATCACAGTAATTACAAATTTGATGACAAAAAGGAATATGAATATACACTCCTCGTACCATAATTATTCCAACTCTCTATATAAGAAAAAGGGGGCTACGTTTCTTGTGCCCCCTTTCCTTTTTTATTTATTTGGCTCGTCCATTTTCAGCACTGCCATGAATGCTTCTTGAGGAACTTCTACAGATCCTACTTGTTTCATCCGTTTTTTACCTTCTTTTTGTTTTTCAAGAAGTTTACGTTTACGAGAAATGTCTCCCCCATAACATTTTGCTAATACATTTTTACCGATCGATTTAATCGTAGAACGCGCAACAATTTTTTGACCAATTGCCGCTTGTACCGGAACTTCGAATTGTTGTCTCGGAATTAATGCTTTTAGCTTCTCAACAATAACTTTACCACGTTCGTACGCAAAATCTTTATGCACGATAAAGCTTAAAGCATCCACTTTTTCGCTATTTAGTAGAATATCCATTTTCACTAGTTTCGATTCTTTATAACCGATCAATTCGTAGTCAAATGATGCATATCCTTTTGTACTAGATTTTAACGCATCAAAGAAATCATACACAATTTCTGAAAGCGGGATTTCATAAATTATATTCACTCGTGCAGATGATAAATAGTCCATCGTGATGAAGTTTCCGCGTTTACGTTGACATAACTCCATAACAGATCCAACATAATCCTCTGGAACCATAATTGAAGCCTTCACATATGGCTCTTCAATTTTATCTACTTTTTGTACTTCTGGCATCATAGATGGGTTATCGACTTTAATCGTTTCACCGCTTGTTAACTTCACATCGTAAATAACGCTAGGTGCAGTCGTAATTAAATCGATTTTGAATTCACGTTCAATACGTTCTTGAATGATTTCCATATGCAGTAAACCTAAGAAACCACAACGATAGCCAAATCCTAATGCTTGTGACGTTTCTGGCTCAAATTCTAGGGCAGAATCGTTTAGTTCTAGTTTTTCTAGGGCATCACGTAAATCTACATATTTCGAGTTATCAATTGGATATAAACCACAGAATACCATTGGATTCATTTTTCTATATCCTGGAAGTGCTTCTGTAGCTGGGTTCGATGCTAAAGTAATCGTATCCCCTACACTCGAGTCTCCTACATGCTTCATCGATGCAGTTAAAAATCCAACATCTCCAACTGTTAGTTCAGAACGCATTGTTGCTTTTGGTGTAAATACACCCGTTTCCACAACTTCGAATTCTTTCCCAGAAGACATCATTTTAATCTTGTCTCCAGGTTTCACTGTGCCTTCCATAATGCGAATATAGACAATTACACCGCGGTATGGGTCAAATAAGGAATCAAATATAAGTGCTTTTAGTGGCGCTGAAGGATCTCCAGTAGGCGCCGGAACTTTTTCTACTACTTGTTCCAAAATTTCTTCGATACCGATTCCTGCTTTTGCAGAAGCGTGCACTGCTTCAGAAGCATCTAAACCGATTACTTCTTCCACTTCTTTTTTTACTCGTTCCGGGTCCGCAGCAGGTAAGTCGATTTTATTGACTACTGGTAAAATTTCTAAATCATTATCTAATGCTAAATACACATTCGCTAGTGTTTGAGCTTCGATTCCTTGTGCGGCATCTACTACAAGTATCGCCCCTTCACAAGCAGCTAAACTTCTCGATACTTCATACGTGAAATCGACATGTCCAGGTGTGTCGATTAAATGGAAAATATATTCCTCTCCATCTTTTGCTGTATATGTTAATTGAACGGCATTCAATTTGATCGTAATCCCACGTTCACGTTCTAGGTCCATCGAATCTAGCAATTGGCTTTGCATTTCCCGCGATGTTACGGTTTGTGTTTTTTCTAAAATACGGTCTGCAAGTGTCGATTTTCCGTGGTCGATATGCGCGATAATCGAAAAGTTACGTATTTTTTTCTGTCGTGCTAGTCTCTCTTCATGATTCATACTTGTTCACTCCTAATTAAACTACTTGCATTATAACAGATAAAGGATTGTATAAGAAATATTACTGTTATATTTTATGTACACTTTATATAATTTCATGGATAAAAGTTAATATAAATAATTTTTTGCCAGATTTTAATCTTATCAAAAACCCGTACATAACACAATCCATACAAAAAGAGATGAGGCATCTGGGATTTGCTTCATCTCTTTTCTTTATAGTTATGATGGTAACTGCTCATTTAACATATTGGATAAAGCTTTTGCTAATATTGCAATCGAACGATTAATTTCTTGTTCGGTATTATCAACGCCTCCTAGTTCTACATTGAGTAAATTTTTGGAAAGGTCTTGATTGTAAACACCATCTACACCCTTTCCTTCTTTCAATAAAATTCCTCTTGAAATTCCAGGTACTAATTTATTTAATTGGTTAGAGAGATTTTGTGCTAGTTGCTCGTTCCATCTGAAGTTAGGATGCTCTCCTCCAATAACGAATATAAATTTAGCGTAGCTTTCTTCACCACTTTTAAGCGTGGTAATATTTGCTTTTGCGGAATCTCTGTGAATATCTAAAATAATATCATATTCATTTTGTGCGATAGCTTTCTGAACTAATGGACGTATTGAATTATAGTCATCCATCTCTTTTTTATTGTAATCTTCTAAAAAGGTAGCCTCTAGTTGATGAAAAGCAAACTGGGCATTAATTTGATCTTGAAAAGTAGTAATATTACTTATTGGATGGTAAATAGCGATTTTTTCACCTTTGGCAGCAAGAATCGGTCGATATGCTTCTTGCGAATGAGTAAAGTAAACAAATGCTTTTTTCGGCTCAATTATTTCTTGTACGACTGGTTGCTTATCTTCCAATTGCGCCGCATACACTACAGGAATGTCCTCTGTTTTCTTTTCTTCCACTTGTTGTTCCGCTTGGGTCGTAAAAAGAGGTGTTTGGACTGTAGCGATAATGATAGGTGCTAAAAATAAAAGGATTAAAATACTTATTAAATTCTTCAGGGATTTAGCCATATATTCCACTCTCCTCACACAATCGTATGTGGAAAAGTGGAATTTTAGAACATCATCACCTACTAGCTATCCATGTTTCTAGGCTGTTTGAAAGCAAATGAGCATATTGTTCCACCCATGCATCTGTTTCTTTCGGTGTAACAAATAAAGAAGGATTCCTCCCAACAAATACTTCTTCAAATAACTTTCTTTTTTCTTCAGTTGGCCAAGTAACCCATTCTCCAAAAATAGGTTCTAGAACCTTTTTATCAATTGTTGGTTTTTTACTGGAAACCATCGGAGTAACAGCTAATGCAGAAGAAGGACTTCCTTTTTCTTCAATTTTAGAAGCTATATAATGAATAACTTGCTCCATCGCATCTGCATATAAAACTGGCCCATCAACAACCATAGGTATTCCTATTGCAGTAACAGGCACTCCATATACTTCTTCCGAAACTTCTTTTCGTTGATTTCCCACGCCCGATCCCGGATGGATACCTGTATTAGTAATTTGGATTGTCTTACAAAGTCGTTCACTATTTCTAGCAGCAAGCGCATCTAATACTATGATTAAATCTGGCTTAAATGCATTGCTGATTGCTTCTATGAAATCACTTGTTTCAAATCCTGTTTGACCAGTTACGCCAGGTGCGTACATCACCACTTTTACGTGCTCTTCAGTAGTCAGTGCAGAACTTTGTAAAATCTCGATTGCTTTTGGTCCTATTGCATCCGGTGTGATCAATGCGTTGCCAAGCCCAATTATTAAAATTTTTGATGACTTTGTCAGCTTAACATTTTCATGCATTTCTCTTAGCTTATCAACAAATATTCTTTCCAAGTGTTGAAAGCTTCGGTCATCATCTGGACTAACAGTTAAATCGGTTAGGGTAATATATTTCCCTTTCTTCTTTCCTAGTTCCTTTTCTCCGATTTCATTTACTTCAATAGAGGTTACTAATACCGCTCCCTCCCTACTTTCATCAAATTTAATGCCTTCCGATTTTTTTAATGTGTTCTTTTCTTTTTTTGAACGATGTCTGACCATTTCTTCTGATTCATCTAATAAATCTGTTCTTCCCCACATATAATTCACCTCTAAAATAGTTTGGACGATGTGTCAAGTAAATATTCTTTGCATTTATATATTGCAATTTGTTTTTGCGTTTGTTAAAATAATGCTTGTTGTATTAGACAGTTTCAACAAAGAATGTATCATCTCGAGACCATTTTAGGAGGTGAAAGGTATGCCAAACATTAAATCTGCAATTAAACGTGTTAAGAAAAACGCAACTTTAAACGCTCAAAACGCAACTGCTAAATCTGCAATGCGTACTGCTGTAAAAAAAGCGGACACTGCTGCACTTAACAATGACGAAAACGCAAAAGAACTTATTAAATCTGCAATCCAACAATTGGAGAAAGCAGCTTCTAAAGGTTTAATTCATAAAAACGCAGCTACTCGTAAGAAAGCTCAATTAATGAAAAAAGCGTAATTTAAATAAGACTGACCGAATCTATTCGGTCAGTCTTTATTTATGTTTTGGGATATTATCAGTTGTATTACTTGAAACTGTTGATTTCCGCTTCAGGCGGACGCTTTCCGCTCCAATCAATGGAAATTGCTAACTAATTAGCACCTAGCTTTCCATTTCAAATCTACAGTAATAATATTACTAGCTTGTTATTTCATCAAAAACAACTCTAATATCCGGTCCCGATTAATATTTAATGTTTTTAACTGCAAATCTACTGTCGCTAAATCATTTAACGTCTGCAATAGTTTTTCTTCGTTATACAATATTGGATTATCGAAAAGCAGTTTTACTCGATAAGGATGTACTTTTAATTGGCCTGCTATTTGTTGGGCATGATACCCTTTTTTCTTTAAATGACCTACTTGTATCATTAATCTTACTTGCGTAGCGATTAATGCATTTAACTTTAACGGATCTTCTTTTTGTTTTAATAGATCGTGGTAGATGGCAATTGCTTCGCTTTTATTGCCCGCAAGATAAGCATTTCCTAGTGTAAAGACGTCTTGTTCTAATGTTCGAACGAGTAATTTCTTCACCGTGTCTGTATCAATTACTTCCGTTTCTCCTACATACGTCGTGATTTTTGCTAATTCTGTTTGCAGGTGAACTAAATCGGTTCCGCCAAATTCGATGAATCGATTAACCGTTTCTTCTGACATTATTTTGCCATGTACTTTTAATTCATGCAGCACCCAACTTTTTAGATCATTCACCTGTAAACTAGTTGCTTCGATTACATTAGCGGTATTTTTCATCGCCTTTGTAATTTTTTTCCGCTCATCTAGTTTCTCATAAGGGGCGATAAAAACGACAATGGCAGTTGGTGAAGGGCTTTGTAGCCATTTTTCTAAACTGATCGTATCATGAATTACTTTTTCCTTTCCTTTTTCTGTTGCTTTTAAAAAGAATGCGTTTTTGGCAATCACTAGCTTTTTATCAGAGAAAAAGGGAATTGTATCTGCTTCATATATTACTTCGTCCACGCTTTTTTCTTCCAAATCGAATGTTATTATTTCTACTTCGCCATGCTCATTTAATTGTTTCTTTAATCTTTTTAGCGTCTCTTCTATAAAATATGCTTCCGTTCCGTATAATAAATACACATCCGACAAATTATTATTCGTTATTTGCATCCACTTTTCTGAAATCATTCTAGATCTCCTTACTAATGTAGGTTTGTCTTTATTATAACTTAAAAGTAGTGAATAATTTGTGACATTGTCAGAAGGAAATTAGAAATGAAAGATTCCATGTAGATTTTTAATAGGCTATCCTATATAATTAGGTGGAAATAGGAGGGGTAATAATGAATGAATTTGAACAAAATGTACAGTCGAAGCGCAACGATGCAATCGACTCAGGCGTAGGTTTTGTAGTCTCCTTTGGATTTTTTACCGTTATGTTCGCTATTGCAGTAATTGTTGAGTTTGTTGCTCGATAATCACTAAAAAAGGGTTTTGTCTTTACTAGGCAGAACCCTTTTTTAGTTGAATCAATTTCAAAAAATAAAAATTTATTACTAGGGTGTTGTCACATATATCTCTCCGCTTTTCGTTATAACTACTTCAATCGTGCCATCTCTACCAGTTTGTAAAAAAGGAATTTGAAGGGCATCTAAACGCTCAACTACATCAGGATGTGGGTGACCAAATCTATTCCCAAATCCTGCCGTAATGATCGAAATATCTGGTTTTGTGAGTTCTAAAAAAGATTGTTCACTAGAAGTTTTACTTCCATGATGTCCAATTTTCAATAATGTAAGATCTTTTATAGCTTTTGGATAGCTTTTAACTAATTCTAGCTCCCCTTCTTTTTCCAAATCTCCTATAAATAGCCCATGAAAATAACGATTACGCATTGATAGGACAAGTGAGTCATTATTTCCCTCATAGATGGAATCCATCGGATAAATATAGTGAAATTGAAAATAATTTGAGTCTATTTGATCTCCCGCCCTTCTTTCTATGAGAAGAATTTGTTGCTTTCTTATTTCTTCCATCAAATCTCGCATGACTTCTTTATCCGCAGATCCAGGCGTAATATGAATTTCATCTATTTTCACTTCCCTTAAAATCTCTTCAGCAGCTTCCATATGATCGGCATCCGCGTGTGTAATTACCAATGTATCTATTTTGGTTATCCCTTTCCCTTTTAAAAACGGTACAACAATTTGACTTCCCACTTCATATACTTCATTTGTTGCCTTCCAAGCATCTTGCTCAAACCGTAATATCCCACCCGTATCAATCATGATTATTTCTTTTCGATAAGGCATTTCGATCACAATACAATCTCCTTGTCCTACATTCAAAAAAGTTACTTTTGTCGATGAATCTAGATATGGAGTAACTTGCATAATCCCAATTGGCAATAAAAGTAGAAAGCTACTTAATATAACCCGCTTGTTCTGTTCAATTGAGATAAAAAAGAACATCACCGTCACATAAGCAATAAACACGAGTAGCAGGGACGGCTTCATCGGATTCCACATTTGATAAGGTAAACTTCCTAAGTAAATGAGCAATTCATCTAACAACTTGCGCATTGGTTCATATAAATAAAATAAAAAATTACTAATAGTAGTTGAAATATATGTGAGTAACAAGAACAAAAGATTAATAGGTAAAATGATAAACGAAAACAGTGGGACAAAAACTAAATTAGCGAGGAACGAGGAAATGGAAATTTCATAAAATTGATAAAGAAGTATAGGATAGACAATCAATTGACATAATGCAGTTATTACAAAGGATTGAATAATGTAAGACGTACTATTTTTTAATAACACGGACGAATAAATAAGAGAAAACGCTGCTAAATACGATAATTGAAAACCAATTTGAAAAACAACCCATGGTGTTACTAATACAAAACCAATAATACTTAACGAAAATGCATCATCGATCGATAGTTTTTTCTTAAACAATAAACTAATTAAGACAATTTCAGTTACGGAAACAGATCTCCATACAGATGGAGCTCCTCCAGCGATAAACGCATAAAGCGGAAGAGCGATAATTAATAATAAATTTGCTGTTTCTCTTCGAATGCCGAGCCGAATAAATGACTCATATACAAGAAGGGCAAGTAAAGATACATGGAGACCAGAAATAGCAAATAAATGTGTAATTCCTAATGTTTGATATGCTTCTTGCATATCGGATGGCATCTGCTCTCTACTTCCGATTAATAGTGCTTCTGCTTCTGCTTGTAAAGATGGTGGAAATGTAGTTTGTATATGCCGCTTCATGGTGAATCGTTTTTCTGCCATATACGTTAGAAAACTTTCATTTTTCTCTGTTATTTGATATGATTCTACGGCCATTTGACCAACCGCACCATTACTTTTTATATAGGATTCCATGTCAAAAGCATAAGCATGAGATGCCGGTCGTTTCTCCACTTCTTTTGCATCCACTTGGAATGCTATACCTGCAAGAGATCTTTGCATAAGTGCAATTTTCTCATTTTCCGTACTTAATTTTAGTTGTACGTACCATTTTTCGTTATCTTGGGATATAGCAAATCCTCGGACGTACTGTCCACTTATCCGGTAAACGTCCGTCCAAGTTATTTCCGTTACGTGCATTTCACTTGCTTGCATTGGAATTACTGTCTGCACATAAAAATAAGAAGTAATACCAAAGATTATTGTTCCAGTTGTAAATAATAGATGCTTTTGCTTATACACTAGCCAGCAAAAAAGAAGGACAAATAACAATAATAGCTTGAATGATTCATACGCACTAACTGTAGCAATTACAACAGATAGGGCCACATAAACAAGATCTCCTTGAATGGTTATACGCCGAATAATTCTGCCACCTTCGTTTCATAAGGTGCCAATTCTTCTTTACTTGCTCCTTTCTCACGTAACTTTGTTAGCAATTCTGAGTAAAGTGCAATTTTTTCATCGCTTAAAAAGTCTATTTTACGCTCATCAAACGGTACTTGAATCACTACTACCCCCGCTTGTCTAAACAACTCTATTGCGTATTCGTTATTTTTATAATCCTGTGCATAATAAAGGCGAGCAATTCCTGCTTGGATAATCGACTTCGTGCAAGGTAAACATGGAAAATGGGTCACATACAAATCTGCTCCATTTACCGAAACACCATATTTCGAACATTGTAATAATGCATTCATCTCCGCGTGAATTGTTCGTACACAATGATTATCTATAACGTAACAGCCATGATCGATACAATGATCTCCACCTGAAATAGAACCATTATAGCCTCCTGCCATAATGCGTCGATCCCGAACGATAGTTGCACCAACTGCTAACCTAGTACAAGTGCTTCTTAATGCAAGTAAATGGCTTTGTGCCATGAAAAATTGGTCCCAAGTAATTCGCTCCATATAACTACCTCCAGTATATATACTTCTTATAGTGTAGTAGTTTTTATCCTGAACAGTCAATATTACTTCACAGTTATTAGCGGTTCCAATTTTTCAAACGTTTTTTGTCCGATACCGGTCACATTCATTAAATCTTGTTTTTCTTTAAAATTGCCTGTTCCTTCTCGGTAGGCAAGTATTGCTTCCGCTTTCGCAAGACCGATTCCAGGTAATGTGGAGAGCATCATTGCATCCGCTTTATTAATATTTACTAAATGGGAGCTTGTCGAATTCGTTGCTGCAATTGTTTCTATTTCCTCTATTTCTCCTTCAAGTGGAACGTAAATAACCATTTCGTCTACTACTCTTTGGGCATGGTTAATATTTATACTTTTTGCAGTATCTAAATAACCTCCAGCAAGTTCAATCGCATTCAAAACACGATCACCTTCCGTAAGTTCATATACGCCTGGGTTATTCACTGCGCCTTTTACTTCGACAAAAATAGCATTGTCTTCTACGTATTTAGTTGTACTTTCTTGATGTTCTATAAAGGAATTTTCAAATGGGATAGGTTGTACAAGATCAGCTGTGGGAGGTGCTGATTTGAAATGGGATTGTATGACGAAAAATAATACAATCGTCATCACTGTTGTTGGGAACAACAGCTTTTTCTTGTATTTCTGAACTAATAAACGAAACAGAAATATCATCCTCTCGAAAAAGAGGTAAATTATATGGAGTTATAAAAACTATACTAAATTTACCTCTCTTTGGAAAGAATTATTTTGTAGCTTGTATAAAATAACGCTCGATTTCTTCATCATCCTGCTTACTAAAAACAGCACTTGAAACAGTGACGGAAGCAAATCCAACTTGTTTTAACAAATCCGTATATGATTCTAAAGGATATGTACGTTGATAATGTGATTCTTCAAATCGTTCATAATAACCTGTCTCATCTTGAACAAAAAACGTTATATCATGATAAATTGAATGCGCTTCTTCACCTTTTTCCGTATGCCATATGTACGCAACTTGTTCATCCTCAAACGTAAATGGACCATTTGGATAAATTTCATCCATTTTGTAAAGGGAGTGAACATCGAAAAATAATTGACCACCGGATGCTAGTGCAGTAAAAATACGTTCAAATGTTTCTTCTACTTCTTCGAATGTTTCCAAATAATTGATGGAATCAATCGCAATGACAGCTACATTCACTTCGTCAATACCTTCTATTTCAGACATCGACTGACACACAAAAGAAATGTCCGTACCATGCTCTATACTACGATTTTGGGCAATCGTTAGCATCGATTCTGATAAATCTAATCCGATTACGTCATAACCCGCTTTAGCAAATAATACACTTAAAACACCCGTTCCGCAGCCTATATCGACTAATCGTTTTCCAGCAGCAATAGGTGCAGATGCCTGCACCCATTCTGCATATTTATCATATGGTATATCGGACATGAGTGAATCATATATAAAAGCAAACCGGTCGTACATCGCCATTATGCATCTTGCCCAACTTCGATCATTGGTGCATCTCCCCATAGGCGCTCTAAATTATAATATGCACGCTCATCTTTGTGGAAAACATGCGCTACAACGTCGCCCATATCCACTAGAATCCATCTTGCTTCGTCGAAACCTTCCAAACGCTTAACATGATGTCCAGCAATCGTTGCTTGCTCTTCTAGTTCTTTTGCAATCGCTTGAACTTGACGATCTGAGTTTGCGTGGCAGATTAAAAAGTAGTCCGCAAGTAAAGATACCCCTTGCATATTTAATACGACGATATCCTCTGCTCGTTTATCGTCTGCTGCTTTATAAGCAACCTCTACTAATGTTTTTGTCGTTGTCATTCGTTCACTTTTCCTTTCTTTTGTATCAAATCATTGTAGCAATGAAATGAATCCGGAAATACCGGCTGTTTTTTTTCAATCAAAAAGGTCATACTATGTTGGATACATCTGATCATCGCATCTTCTAAATCTAGTTCCGCTTTTTCCCTTAGAAACTCAACTCCCGGAAAACTACGGCTAGGCTCTATCATATCAGAGACGTAAATAATTTTTTCTAGTCGAGACATACCCGCTCGACCGGTAGTATGGTATTTTATCGCATTTAATATATCTTCATCGTTTATTTTAAATTCATTTTTAGCTACATAACTTCCAACAGGAGCATGCCAAAGTTCATGGTGGAATTCCAATAAAATTGGATTCATCTTTTCTGAAATAATCTTCTCTCTCAACCATTCCTTCTCTGCATATTTCACACTATCATGCAAAATTCCTGCAAGCTCTGCTTTTTCCGTGTCCTCTTCGTATTTTTGGGCAAGATGAACTGCCGTCAAAGCTACTCCTCTCGTGTGAATATAGCGTTTTTCAGTCATCCTATCTTTCATCTTCTCCATTACATGCTCAAATTTCATATAATTTCTCCTTTTGGATGAAATCATTCACTCGATCCGGGATAAGAAACTTCGTTGTTACCCCATTCAACAATCGATTTCGTAGAAGTGTGGAAGATATATCAATTTGAGGGATTGCAAGTGTACTAATAGAATATGCTGTTTCTATTATCGTATTTGGTCTTGGAACCCCGACAATTTGTACTTTTTGAACTAGTTCATCAATGCGATGCCATTTCGGTAAAGACTCCACTTGATCACCACCGATGATGAAATAAAACTCTGTGTCCGGCTCTCGCTGTTGTAACATTTCCATCGTATCAAACGTATAAGAAGTGCCACCACGCTCTAGCTCGATTGTTTCCACTGTCATATTCGGAATTCCGCGAATCGCAAGTTGTATCATCTTTAACCGCTGCGCCTCTGATACTTGCTTGTCCTTTTGCTTATGTGGAGGGATTGCATTTGGCATTAATCGTACTTCATCTAAACGTAGGGCGTTCAATACTTCATTTGCAATGATTAAGTGACCGATATGCGGCGGATTAAATGTGCCACCTAAAATCCCTACTTTTTTACTCATGCACGACGCTCTCTTGGAAGCTCAATTCGTTTATTGTTTTTCGATGGTTTATATAATACAACTGTTAAACCGATCAATTGGACAAGCTCAGCTCGAGTCCCTTTAGCAAGTGCCTCTGCCACTTCATGCTTCTCGTCTTCACAGTTTTGTAAAATACTAATTTTGATCAATTCACGGACTTCTAATGCTTCGCCAATTTGTTTTATCATCGCATCGTTTACGCCACCTTTACCAACTTGAAAAATTGGCGATAAGTGATGTGCCTGACTGCGTAAAAATCTTTTTTGTTTACCTGTTAACATAATTTCCTCCTAATTGCTCGGTTAAACGTTCCACCATTTGTTCCGTATTTGGTTTGATTCCATTCCAATACTTAAAGGCTATTGCCCCTTGATGTACGAGCATTCCTAATCCATTTACCGTGCGAACATTGTATTTTTTCGCTTCCTCTAAAAAAGGGGTAACTAAAGGATTATATACAATATCCGCGATAATTGCATGTTCTTTTATTTGGCTAAGCTGAATTGGTAGCGTAGCCGAGCTACTTTTCATTCCTTGTGGTGTTGTTTGAACGACAATATCGAACTGTCCAAGCGTCGCTTCTGCTTCTTCTAATGTGATTGCTTGGCCAAGTTGTAGTTCTTCCACAAGACGTTTTGCATTCGCATATGTGCGATTAGCAATAACAATATGAGAAAAGCCTACTTGTTTAAAGGCATGTCCAATGCCCCTTGCCGCTCCCCCAGCGCCTAAAATAAGTATTCGATTTGTTTGATCAAGCGGTCCTAGTGACTCGATAAATCCTAAGCCATCCGTATTATATCCAACAAACCGATCGTCATCAGTTTTTACAACTGTATTTACAGCGCCGATTCCTTTTGCCGAATCGTCGATTTCATCCAAGTAAGGAATAATCGCTTCTTTATACGGTACAGTCACATTCCAACCACTACAACCTAGTAATTTTAGTGATTGGATAGCATCTGCTAGCTTGCCTTCTTCGACGTGAATAGGAATATAACTAGCATTTATATGTTGCTCCGAAAGCCAAATATCATGCATATACGGAGAAAGAGAATGTGCGATAGGATTTCCTATAACAGCAAACCATTTTTTCAACGAAAAAACCTCCTATATAAGCGATGGTCGAATAGACACTTCTACTCCAGCTGGTGCGTGCGCAGCTACCACTACGCCTCCTTGCTGAACAGTAATCCAACCTAATCCAGAGAATACAATATCTGTCTTGGACTCTTTAATCTTGAATTCATGGCGAACTAAAGGTGGCAATAAATCTGCAAACTGCTCGGATGGCGGCGATAATAACTTTCCTTTGTGTTCTTTATATAAGTTGTCCGCATTTTCAAGCTTCGTTCGATGAATTGGAATATCATTTGCGATATGACAAGTAAATGCCGAACGATCTCCTTTGATAAAATCGAAACGAGATAAGCCACCTAAAAATAATGTTTGCTCGCTGTTCAATTGGAACACTTTCGGCTTAATTTCTTTTTTCGGAGTAATAAATTTAAGCTCAGTTGGATCTAAATAATGCGCCATTTGATGATGATTAATAATTCCTGGTGTATCATACAATGCTTTTTTATCATCTAATGGAATTTCAATCATATCTAGTGTTGTTCCCGGAAAATGAGACGTTGTAATAACTGCATCTTGTCCAGTTGCTTGTTTAATAATACGATTGATAAATGTTGATTTACCAACGTTTGTACAACCAACGACATACACATCTTCGCCTTTGCGGTAATGTTCGATTGCTTCCATCGCTTCACTCATACCTGTCCCTTTATGTGCACTTACAAACAATACATCTATAGGAGACAAGCCTAATTTTTTTGCTTCTTGTTTCATCCAGTTAATCACTTTGTTTTTCTTCACGGATTTTGGTAATAAGTCCGCTTTATTAGCAATCAATAAAATCGGGTTATTTCCTACAAAACGATGTAATCCAGGTAGCCAACTTCCGTTAAAATCAAAAATATCGACGATTTTAACGATTAATCCTTTTTGCTTTCCTAAACCATTTAAAATGCGTAAAAAATCATCATCCGTTAAAGAAACTGCTTGTAATTCATTATAATTTTTCAAACGAAAACAGCGTTGACAAATAATATCTTCTTTTTCTAAAGAAGATACTGGGGCATACCCTGGTTCTCCTACTTTTTCGGTTTGAATAATAGTTCCACAACCGATACATTTTGGTGCTTCTGTCACTCTTCTTCCTCCCATGTTACTTGACCTTTTTTATCAAGATAACTAAAAATTCTTCGTTCTATCATTCGGTTAAACTTAGTTACAAATCCATCTGATTTCGCTACCGGAATAACTAAAATCGTATGGAGCTTTTGTCGGTTTCCACCGAACACATCTGTTAAGAGCTGGTCTCCAATAACAACCACTTCTTCACGATTTACATCCATTTTTCTGACCGCTTGTTTGAAAGCTTTCCCTAACGGTTTACGTGCTTTTGATATGAATGGAATTTCAAGTGGGTCTGCAAATAATTTAACCCGTAGTTGGTTGTTATTCGAAACAATCGTCACCTGAATCCCTGCTTCTTTCATCGTGGCAAACCATTCAATTAACTTTGGTGTTGCATTAGGTCGGTCCCACTCCACTAATGTGTTATCTAAATCTGTAATAATCGCTTTCACACCTTTTTCTTTTAAAAATTCGGGTGTTATATGAAAGATACTTCTTACAAATTCACTTGGTATAAAATATGAATACAAAAACGAACACTCCAATTCGGCGCTTTTTCTTTAACGATTATAGCATATTTGCCACAATCTCACCCATTCGCACAAATTTCCCGGGTTTCATTGTGGATGCAAACTCCATACTACCTTCTTCAAATAGCATGACAACGGTTGATCCAAACGAGAAATAACCTACTTCCTCGCCCTTTTTCCATACTGAAGTAGTATTGGTCAGTTCAATCGAATTGACAAACATTGCTCCTACTTTAATATGAACACAATGCTTCTTGTTTGGCATACATAGTTCTGTTACCAAACGGTAATTTCCACTTATTGCTTCTTTTCCATATTGAAGACCCCATTTATTCACAGGATACGATTTCTTTCCAAGTCTATATTGGCGAATTACGTCTCCACTTACTGGCGCATGAATACGATGATACTCAGCAGGGCTTAAATACAAAATAATATACTTTCCATTTACAAATTGGTTTGCAACCTTTTGCGAGCCTAGTAAATTTTCTAATGTATATGGTTTATCTTTCACCCAAAAAATACCATCTTTCGTAATAGAACCGAATGTTTCTACCGTTGCATCGACAGGACTAATAATACTACTTGTCCCAATATGTATTGGTCGACTCTCTTGTGACACTTCACGTATAAAAAAATCATGCAAATTAGCAAAATCATGTATTGGACGAGTGACATCTTGTAAAGTTATATTAAAGTATTTAATATAAGAAGGTATAATTGTTTTACTAAGCTTTGATCTTGCAAATGATTGAAGAATAGAGGAAGACCATCTACCATTCGTTAATTCAATCATCGATTGATATAATTTTTCTCTCATTTCTATCTCCCTATAAACAATTGCTTACATTTTTTACTTATTCAAAGTATAATATACAAAATAGTTGGTTTGTAAAGGAGCAAATTACAATGTATTTACAAAGTATTATGTCCAATACCCTAAAAAAATTGAGATCACATGCAGCAAATATGATTACGATTGCAAATCTTGCTTGTGGTGGCGCTGCCATAATGGCTACGATGAATGAGTCTCCCGCTTATAGTGTGTTGTTTATATTTATTGCAGGCTTATTAGACCGATTTGATGGAATGGTTGCAAGAAAGTTTCATCTTGAATCGGAACTCGGAAAACAACTCGACTCGATGAGTGATATTATTTCATTTGGTGTCGCTCCAGCATTATTACTGTATTCACTAGTATTACATGACTATAGTACAGTTGGAATGGCAATAACCATCATTTATATCGCATGTGGTGCGTTTAGACTTGCTCGATTTAATATTTCAGAATCGAACGGTTTTTTTACAGGACTCCCGATCACAGTAGCAGGGGTTATTTTAACATTATCTTATTTCGCTATTGATGTGATTCCTTCTGTTGCATACATGTTTTTATTTATCATTCTTGCTTTTTTAATGATTAGTACATTTACGTTAAAAAAAGTATAAAGACGTTTCCAAGAATTTAGGACGATTGCTACGTGCAGTCGTTTTTTTCATATTCCTATGTTTTTCGACATATACTAAAAGCGTATAACTTGATGGAGGTGAATAGTATCTCTGGTCTTTTGACTGCATTTATAAGTGTTGTCTCCGATCTTCCTCTTGTTCTCGGTTACTTAAAGGGTCAGGCGTTTCATCAACCATTCACGCCAGAAGAAGAAAAAGTAATGATCGATCGTTTTTTGGAAGGCGACTTGTCCGCAAGAGATGAACTCATTGAACGTAATATGCGGCTTGTTGCACATGTTGTAAAAAAATTTCATCCAAAACACGAGCTATTAGACGATTATATCTCCATTGGTACGATTGGTTTGATGAAGGCAGTAAATAGTTATACACCTACTAAAAAAACAAAACTAGCTACCTATGCAGCAAGATGCATAGAAAATGAAATCCTTATGTATTTACGATCTTTGAAAAAAGTACAAAAAGACGTTTCTTTGCATGAACCTATCGGAATGGATAAAGACGGCCATTCTTTAGAGATAACAGATTTACTTCAAAATATGGATAAAAGTACCGATGAGCAACTTGTCGATGAAGAAGATACAAACAGATTGTATACACACTTGTCTCATTTAGAAAAACGAGAACTTGATATTGTAATTAGGCGATATGGCTTACTTGGGTATGAGCCAATGACCCAAAAAGAAATATCGAAGCAATTGAAGATATCAAGAAGTTATGTTTCGCGAATTGAAAAACGGGCGCTCGTCAAACTATATCAATCATATATTCATGAAAAAAACTCTTTTGATGTATCAAACACCAAAAGAGCTTAGAAGAACTTAATCTTCGCTTGTCTCTGCTATCATAATAAATGCTAAAACTGCTGTAATTAAAATAGACATTCCCATCAAAAAGATCATTCCATTTACCCCCTCTAACATAATGAAAGCGTTTGTTGCCTCTATCATAGCATAAAATGGATAAATTATTAATAAGAAAGTTGCCGTTCTACTTTGTCAAATTCATGACAAATTATAATCTCTCTACTACACGCAATACGATTTCAGTCGAATGCTTAGCTGCAATCGGTAAAAATTCATCGAAACTAATAGAAGATTCTTTTCCAGCAATATCCGATAATGCTCGGATAACAACGAAGGGAACTTCGAACTGATGACAAACTTGGGCTACAGCTGCCGCTTCCATTTCGCACGCTTTCATCTGCGGAAAATGATTTCTTACTTCTTCCACTTTTTCAGGATTATGCATAAAAATATCCCCAGTTGCAATTAACCCAGTAGCCGCTTCATGTTCTCCTATTTCTTTTACTGCTTCTTCCGCTAGTTTCATCAAATGTTCATCTGATTTAAAGGCTGCAGGAAGTTGTGGCACTTGTCCTATCTCATATCCAAAAGCAGTCACATCTACATCATGATGTCGTACCTCATCTGATATAACAATTGCTCCTACTGAGAGTGTCGGATCGTATCCACCAGCTGAACCAGTATTTATAACATAGTCTGGTTTATATTCGTTTAATAGAATAGTTGTCGTCATTGCGGCATTTACTTTACCTATACCGCTTTTCAAAAGAATTACTTCATGATTTTTGTATGTACCGATTGTAAACTCGCTATTTGCAATAAGTTTAGTTTCAGCATTTTCTATTTCATTTCTTAATAATTCCACTTCTTGCTCCATTGCACCAATAACTGCAATTTTCATCTAATTTTGCCCCTCTCTATCAATTACGCCTCGGCGTAATTACGTCCAGATTTTGAAATCGAGCAAGAGGCCTACAGGAGGTAGGTCATGCTCCTGCGCAAGCTCGTCGCAGAAAAGATTTTGCAGTCGTTGCGACAGGATGTAGCGAACTTAGACCGCCTTCTTTGACTCCTTTCAAAATCTGTGGCTCCGCCGGAGGCTTTATCTTCGTTCAGCGGGCATCATTTGCTGGATGAAGATAAAGCACTTCTTTTAAAATAAGTCAAAGACGCCCTTGAAGTCAAGAGGCGTCTTTTAATGTTGTCAACTTTTCTCTTTTCGTCGGTTTCCATCCTTGCCCATCTACCCATTCTAAATGAATACGGTAAATTTCTTTTCCATCTTTCGATGTGACAGTTCCAATCGATTTTTGCGGGCTTCCACCATTACCTAAAAACTTTACATACATATTAGAAGAATCTAATCCAGCCCCATAAGCAAGTGCTTCTACCTTCTCTGCCCAATCAACTGAGGACTTGTCATAACTGGAGACATGTTCACCTGTTTGTGTTGTGCCAATCGGCTCCCATGAAGGGTCGACGGTCGCATTTACATCGTTTGAATTGCTACTAGATTGCTCAGTTGTAGTAGCTCCGCTAGTATTTTCAGTTGTATCTGTTGTCGCATCTTCTTGCTCTGAAGATGAAGTAGTATTAGATTCGTTTTGTGTAGTAGATTCGTTTGTAGAAGATTCTTCTTGTTGTTCTTCCGGTTTTACTACTGTAGTGTCTTCTTCTAGTTCCGTAATATCTGATACCGTTTGTTCTCCGGCTGTTTCTTCGGTTTTATCGTCTGTTACGATATTTACGACTACTACGATGATTAACAGCAGTACTATCCCAATTAAAATATTGAGTATTTTATTTAATTTTTTCTTTCTATTTTGTCTAAAGTTCATACGTCTATTATTATCTTGCATACAATTCCTCCTCCATTTATAAGAGAATATAATAAAATAAGACGATTAGAAAGCATATTTAGTTTCATCTTTTATCAAAAAAGAAGCCACTGCTAAAGTCCTTCGTAGTTAAATTCAGTACTTGAATGCTTTTGATTTCCGCTTCAGGCGGATGATTTCGGCCGGCATGGCTTCAGCCGCTTCGCTTTCGGTGCAGAAAACATCTGCTATTCCGGCTGGAGTCTCCTCCTTACGCTCCAATCAATAGAAATTGCTTATAACATACAGAAGTAATATATAATATAGCGGAACATCTAACAGTGTGGTTCAAATATAAGGCACCTTCTATGCGATACCGCTAGCCGATCGGACGCTTTTCCAAACAACAATAAATTGCATCTAAACAGCAAGCAAATGCCACTGCCATCTTTTTAGGTGCAATTCTCGTTTACCAAGTTTATTTATTTCATTTAAAAAAGAGGCAAACATAATCGTTTACCTCTTCTTTGTTAAAAGATAAGAATGTATATACTTTTTTACTCGGTATCGATTTAGCCAGCGCCTTGCTCCTGCGCACAGCTCGTCGCAGAAGAACGTTGCCCCTCGGGGTCAAATGTGAAAAAGCTGCTCCTGCGCAAGCTCGTCGCAAACAAAATCGCTTGTGGTGGCTGAGGAGCTGCCTACTAGGCCCGCACGATGCGGGTCATGCATCCGTTGACATAGGATGTGACGTACTTAGGATGCCTTCCCGCCCCATTTGCCTGTCGGAGGCCTGCAGGATGCAGGTCATACAGTCGTTGCGACACAATCGCGAACTTAGACTGTATTCCTTTAACATAGGCGCTTGCGCTTTTCTTATGAAATCGATTTTATTTCTACGTCCATTTCTCCACCTGGAGTTACAATTTTTACCTTTTCTCCTATTGTTTTACCAAGTAAACCTTTTGCAATAGGTGAATCGTTGGATATTAAACCTTCCAGTGGATCGGCTTCTGCTGAACCAACGATTGTATATGTTTCTTCATCTCCATCAGGAATTTCGATAAATGTTACCGTTTTCCCTAGTGATACCGTATCATTATTGCCTTCTTCTTCAATAATTACTGCATTTCGAATCATCGACTCAAGTGTAGAAATTCTACCTTCTACAAATGCTTGGTCTTCTTTTGCAGAATCATACTCCGAGTTTTCGGATAAGTCTCCAAAGCTTCTCGCAATTTTAATACGTTCTACTACTTCTTTACGTTTAACCGTTTTCAATAATTCTAATTCTTCTTCTAATTTTTGTTTACCAGCAACGGTCATTGGATATTGTTTCTCTGTTGACACTTCCCATACACTCCTTTAAATACACACTTAAAACATGCTTCATGTACCATTCATATGCTGAACTATTAAATGATATGAATTTCATGAAATTATTGTCAATCACCAATCATCATATTATACAATAACGTTAGTTTCAAGAATAGTTTTTATTTTTGTAACCATTAAATCTATTGCCACTTCATTTTGTCCGCCTTCTGGAATAATGATATCTGCATATTTTTTAGTCGGCTCTATAAATTGGTTATGCATTGGGCGAACGACCGTGAGATATTGTTCCACTACTGACTCAACTGTACGACCTCTTTCGTGGATATCTCTCATAATTCGGCGAATAATTCGTAAATCCGAATCTGTATCGACAAATAATTTAATATCCATTAAATTACGTAGGCGCTCATCTTCTAGCACTAGTATTCCTTCTAATATGATCACATCTTTTGGCTCTATCGTAATCGTTTCATTAGAACGCGTATGTTGTGCATAGTCATACACCGGTTTTTCTATTGCTTTATTATTCAATAAGTCACGAATATGTTCGATAAGTAAATCATTATCAAAAGCAAATGGATGATCATAGTTTGTGTTTAAACGTTCTTCAAATTTTAAATGGCTTTGGTCTTTATAATAATAATCTTGTTCGATCACGACTACGGAATGGTCTTTGAATACCTCACTGATCGCATTTGTTACACTCGTTTTCCCAGAACCAGAACCGCCAGTGATTCCTATGATAAGAGGAGTTCGACTTGACATTATTTTAGCCCCTTTCTCATCATGTTATTTGGGTACAATTTAACAGGACATTTAAACTGTACTATTTCTAAAGGATGTCTTGCTGCATCTAATACTTGTCCTTTTTTATTCGTTATTTCACTTATCGTTATTCGGACATTTTCAATCTCTGGTCCGAAAAACTCTACTTCGTCACCCGGTTTAAAATAATTTCGTTGTTGAAGTGTTACTAGTTGCGTATCCTCGTTATAGTCTAACACGAGTCCTACAAAATCGTAACCAAGTTTTTTATCGTGTATACCGTACATTTGTTGTTCAAAGCTTGGTTCTCCTTCAAAAAATGCCGTATCCGTTTCACGGTTTGCGCATTTTTCAAGCTCTGTAAGCCACGCTTGTTCCATAACAAAGTTTTCTGGATCTGCACAATATGCATCGATTACTTTTCGATAAACACTAACGACCGTTGCGATGTAATGAATCGATTTCATACGCCCTTCGACTTTTAAAGAATCAATCCCCATTTCAATCATTCTCGGAATGGATTCTAGCAGTTTTAAATCTTTTGGACTCATTGCAAATGGAACATCTACCTCGTCAAATAACGCACGTTCTTCCCCATTGTTTTGCTCATATAAATCATAATCCCACCGACAGGATTGGCAGCAGCCACCACGGTTAGAGTCGCGAGCTGTCATATGATTAGAAAGTGTACATCTACCGCTATAAGCTATGCACATAGCACCGTGTACAAATGTTTCAATTTCTATATCTACTTTTTCTTTCATTAATTGAATTTCATCGCCAGTCGTTTCACGTGCGAGGACAACCCGATGCAGCCCTTCTTCTTTCCAATATTGAACGGCTTTCCAGTTGGATAATGATTGTTGTGTGCTTAGATGCAACTCTAGCTTAGGAGCAAAAGTACGACAAGTTTCAATAATCAGCGGATCCGCTACTATGATTCCAGTTACACCGGCATCTTCAATCGCTTGTAAATAATCTTCTAGTCCATACATGTTTTCGTTATGTGCGAAAATATTCGTCGTTACATAAATTTTTGCCCCATATCGATTCGCAAATTCGACACCTTCACGCATTTCCTCAATCGAGAAGTTTCCTGCATTTGAACGTAATCCGAATTCTTGTCCACCGATAAATACAGCGTCAGCTCCATAATGAACGGCAATTTTCAGTTTTTCTAAACTTCCAGCTGGTGCTAATAACTCAGGCTTTTTTGTAATCACTCGCTTACCGCCCATTATTTCACTTATGTTGTCTATTTTAGTGATTGTCACTTGTAACCTTCCTTTCTTAGTTGTCCAGCTTAAGCGCTTTGCTCCTGCCCTCAGCTCGTCGCAGAAGAACGTTGCCCCTCGGGATCAAATGTGTAAGTAAGAACTGCCCCTGCGCAAGCACGTTGCAATTAAAGCGTTTGTGGTGGCTTAGGAGCTGCCTCCTGGGCCCGTACGATGCGAGTGGTCATGTCTGCTTTGCCACAGGATGTGGTGCACCTTGCAGACCTACTCTATCCCCATTTGCCTGTCGGAGGCCTGCACGAAACAGGTCATACAGTCGTTGCGACACGATGTCGCGAACTTAGACTGTATTCCTTTACATAAGCGCTTCCGCTTTTCTTAGTAAACTGTTTCCTTAAAGAAGAATCCAGTGTCTAATGGTCTGAGTGGAGGTTGTATTTCTTTAATTTTGTTGAATAATTCTTTTTTAATTTCTTTATAGCTGGATTTGGAATTATAGTATGCGTCAATTGCTTGTCTATAACAGCTTGTGACAGTTGTTACATAGAATGGGTCATGTAAAACTCCATCTATTTTCAAACTATCTATCCCCGCCTCTAATAGTTCATCTAGCTCATCAATCATGCACATATCATTTGGGCTGAAAATATGTGTACCATTCTTATCTTCATAAATTGGGTATTTATTTTCACGTTCTTTATCATGTAAAAACATGTTTTTATTGTTGGATCGGTTTTCTACTTCCATCGCTTTATCTTGGAACAAGAAATAATTTCCGAGTAACGAACGTTTCGATTGGAACATACACGTCATTCCATGCACTTGCACTTCGATTTTTACATTTGCATTTTCTTTAATCTCCACTATTTCATCTAAACTTAGTTCTCGTGCTAAAATGGCACGGTTTGCACCGCGCTTCCCCCAATAATTAGCTGTAAAATAGTTGGTTGCCGTTTGTTCAGTACTCCAATGTAATGGAATATCTACTCCTGCTTCCCGTCTAGCAATAATTACAGCAGGGTCTCCAAATGTTATGCCGTCAACACCGATCTCTTGCAGTTTTTGCATATAAGGAGCAAGTGCATCAACTTTGTCATTATGAAAAAGTCCATTCATCGCAACATATAATTTCGTATTATGTTCTTTTGTTAGTTTTCTTGCAACTTTAATATCTTCGGGGCAAAATTCCCCCGCTAAACGCAATCCAAAAAATTGCTCTCCTACTAAAAACGCATTCGCTCCAGCTGTGATTAGCTCAGTCAAATGTTCTAAATTTGCTGGAGTAACTAATAGCTCTGTCTTATTCATCCTATCACCTCTTAATACTTACTAACATGCCATCTCCGACTGGTAGGAATGCGGTGTCATAATCGGGATGATTCATCAGCCACTCCATAAATTGATGTTGGTTACGTACCATCGTTCTTTTTCGTCTTGGTACTTCACTAATTGGCAATTCGGACAAGCCATTTAACAATAGATTATCACAATAAATAACGCCACCATCATTAAGCAATGGAGCGTATTTCTCAAAAAAGTTTTTATATTGTCCTTTTGCCGCATCGATGAAGATTGCGTCAAATGTTTGATCGCCTAATTGCTTTTGTGAAATTTCTAAAGCATCTCCAATTATAACTTGTATACGATTTTGCAAGTTCGCTCGCTCAATATAACTTTTTGCAAGGTCTGCTTTTTGTTCATCACGTTCTACGGTTACGATTGTTGCTTCCGTTAGCTTTGTGGCCATTCTCATTGATGAATAGCCTATTGCTGTTCCAAGTTCTAAAATCGATGTTGGCTTTTGCAAGGAAAGAAGTTGAAGTAAGGACTCCATCCCAACTAACTGCATAATTGGCACATGGTTTTCTTTTGCATATTGCTCCATTTCCATAAAAATAGCGGAGCGAGGTTTTATTAAGTCTTTTAAAAATTCATCACTTACATTCATTACTAGCTAACCCCTTTTGAATAGATAAGAAAGTGTATACTTTTTACCTAGTGACTGTCTAGCTGCAGCGCCTTGATCCTGCGCACAGCTCGTCGCAGAAGAACGTTGCCCCTCGGGGTCAAATGTGAAAAAGCTGCTCCTGCGCAAGCTCGTCGCAAACAAAATCGCTTGTGGTGGCTGAGAAGCTGCCTCCTCGCTTTTCCCCATTTGCCTGTCGGAGGCCTCTGCAGGAAGCAGGTCATACAGTCGTTAATACACGATATCGCGAACTTAGACTGTATTCCTTTAACATTGGCGCTTCCGCATTTCTTCTGTAAAAAACATATCTTATAATAGCATAGCAGGAGAAGGAATGCGACATCATTCCTTCTCCTGCAGTATATTATTTTAAATATTCGTCTATTTTTTGAAGATGTTGTTTATATGTTTCGGAAAAGTGATTTCTTCCTTCTTTGTCAGCAAGGAAATAGAAATAATCAGTATTCGTTGGATTTAATACTGCTTCAATAGACGATTTTCCAGCGTTCGCAATTGGGCCAGGTGGCAATCCTAAATTCTGATATGTATTATATGGATTATCCACTTCTAAATCTTCAAATAGTACCCGGTCTTTATGGCTACCTAATGCATATAAAACAGTTGGATCTGTTTGCAATGGCATATCGGTATTCAACCGATTATAAAAAACACTAGCAATTGTTTCTCGATCGGTTTGTGCAGTAGCTTCTTCTTCCAGTAGGGATGCAAATGTCAGCAACCAGTGAACTGTTTTTTCCTCTGATTGTAAAAGATCATAGTAGGCTGATACTGTTTTTTCCGTATTTGCAATCATCGTGTCCGCTATTACTTCTAATGATGGATTTTCTTCGAAAAACGGGTAGGTTGCGGGATATAAATAACCTTCTAATGCATAACGAACATTTTCCGCTTTAATTTCTGCTGATAGCAAATTAGGATACTTGGCCATCATTTGGTCAACAAATTCTTCACTTGTTACTAGAGCAAAAAAATCATCGGCGGACTGGCCTGTTTTCTTTTCGATAACTTGTCCAATTTGCTCCAAAGTTAGACCTTCTGGAATTGTCAATGTAAACAACGGTTCCCTGTATACTTTACCAGTTTTTAAACTTTCGATAATTTCATCTAAAGTCATCGCTTTTGTTAAGTTATAGTTTCCAGCTTGAAAATTAGATTCATTATTAAATTTGGCATAGTATTTAAATATTTTTGCGTTTTTGATAATCCCGTTCGCTTCTAGTGTTGCGGAAATGGTATCCAAGCCTGAACCAATTGGTATGTCGATATCCACTTGCTCTTCAGAAGTTGGATCCATTGGTTCTAATGCACTTTTCACATAACTATAAGCAATATATCCGCCTACACCCCCAACAATGAGGAGAAAAAGGACGATAGCTAACACAATTCTTCTGACAAGCTTCACTTCTTTTTTCTTTTTTTTCATTCGATCAAACATTATCTCTTTTTTTGATTCGTTTTCCACGGGTTTCCCCCCTTATTCCAATTCATTATACTAGATAATGACCAAAAAGAAAAAGGAGGAATGAGGTGAACCCCTTTCCTTCCTTTTATCGAATGATTAATCTTCGTCTTCTTCATCTAAAAATGTATTTAACATTTCTTCGATCATATCCCATTCAGCATCCGATTCGATTGGAAGTAAATCTCCATCTTCGCCTTCTTCGTTTGGTGTGAATGAAGATGCGTGAATTTCTATTTCTTCGTCTTCATCCTCTTCTGCACCTACTGGATAATAAAGTACATATGATTTTCCAAATTCTTCTGATTCAAATGTAAATAGTACATTGCAAAGTTGCTCATTTCCGTTTTCATCTACTACTGTAATATTTTCTTGACCATGGTCCATTGCAGTCACCTCATCTATTTTTTCTGTCCAGATAACCTTGTAATATCATTACGGCAGCCATCTTGTCAATTACTTGTTTCCGTTTTTTACGGCTAACATCTGCATCTATTAACATACGTTCTGCAGCCATTGTTGTCAATCTTTCATCCCACATTGTAACTGGAAAATTGTATTTCTCAGTTAGTAAACTCGCATAGCGTTCGGATGCCTCTGCTCGAGGACCAATGGTGTTATTCATGTTTTTAGGATAACCAACGACGAATTCGGTTACTTCGTGCTGCTTTACCAATTCATCAATACGATTCAAACCAAAATTTAGTTCGTCTTCGTTAATTTTGATGGTTTCAATACCTTGTGCTGTCCACCCCATTGCGTCACTTATCGCAACGCCAACTGTTCTGGAACCGACGTCTAAACCCATAATTCGCATGTTTAAGCCTCATTGTTTCTTTTAATATAAAATTTTACTAATTCCTCTAAAATCTCGTCACGTTCTAGTTTTCGAATCATATTACGCGCATCTTGATGGCGAGGAATATAAGCTGGATCACCAGATAGTAGATAGCCTACAATTTGATTGATAGAATTATACCCTTTTTCTTCTAGTGCAGAGTGTACTTGTAGCATCACATGTTTGACTTCCTGTTCCATCGATTCTTCAGGAAAATTAAATTTCATCGTCTTATCAAATGAACTCATGATCAGCACCTCGCTTTCGATTTTAGTAGGCAACTTTACATATCTAATGTTCAGTATAACCGAAATTGGAAATAGTATCAAATATACCAACATATCAAATACGCCTTAGCAGAAATCACTTCTGTTTCTCTTTGTTCAGTTCCGTAGTAAACACGTTGCTTCCGCGCATGCCTGTCGCCGAAAATAATGTGCCGAAATTTTTTATCTAGCTTTGCTCAATAACAATTTATAACATCCGCCGGAGGCTAGATACATTCAACAGGGGCTTTTGACCCCTGTTGAATATAGTTAGATAGATTTTATATATTCGTAAACAGAATTTAATGCCGTCTCAAGTTTGCTACCGTCTCTTGCTCCAGCCATTGCGAAGTCAGGGCGTCCTCCACCTTTACCACCACATTGTTCTGCTACTAGTTTGACGATGTTACCTGCATGATAGTTCCCGCCAACTAAATCTTTTGTCACTCCTGCAGAAATCATTACCTTTTCCCCATCAATTGCTCCAAGTACGATGACCGCTTTATCGAGTTTTTGCTTTAAATCATCCATCATTTGACGTAGTTGGTTATTGTCTTTTGCTTCAACTTTTACGGATAATACAGTAATACCGTTTATCGTTTGCGCAGAAGATAATACGGATGCTGCTTGACTATTTGCGATTTTTGCAGAAAGCGATTCATTTTCTTTTTGTGCATTTTTTAATTCTACTAATGTCTGCGCAACTTTAGAAACAAAATCCTTTGGTTGAGCTTTCAATAAGTTTGCTGCTTCTGATAGTACATGTTCTTCCTCTTTGACAACCTCAAAAGCACCTTTACCCGTAACTGCTTCTATACGTCGTGTACCTGCTCCAATTCCACTTTCTGATAGAATTTTAAAGAATCCGATTTCAGAAGTATTTCGTACATGAACACCTCCACAAAGCTCTAAGGAGAATGAACCCATTTGTACAACGCGGACGATATCACCGTATTTTTCACCAAATAATGCCATTGCACCCATTTTTTTCGCTTCATCTATATTATGGTATCCAGTAACTACCGGGATATTATCCCACACTTTTTCATTCACTATACGCTCAATTTTCTCAAGCTCTTCTTTGGTTACTTGTCCAAAATGAGAAAAGTCAAAACGCAGACGATCCGGACCAACATAAGATCCTGCTTGGTTTACATGGGTTCCTAAAACGTCTTTTAGTGCTTGATGTAATAAATGTGTTGCAGAGTGATTTTTAATCGTATGACCACGTAAGGATGTATCTACACTCGCAGTAACCGTAGTATCCGTGCCAAGTTCACCTGATTCAATTACTACCGTATGCAAGTTTTGACCATTTGGTGCTTTTTGTACGTCTTTTACATATCCTCTAAAAGACTCATTTTCAATTGTTCCATGATCGGCAATTTGACCACCACTTTCTGCATAGAAAGGAGTTTGCGTTAAGATAACTTTTACTTCATCACCTTCACTAGCGGAGTTCACTAATGCTTGTCCAAGAATAATGGATGTTATTTTGGTTGTTACCGTTAATGTGTCATAACCGACAAATTCACTTTCATCATGGAGATTGCTATATACTTCCGATTGGACTTGCATCGAATCGACATTTTGACGAGCTGCTCGAGCACGAGAACGTTGTGCCTCCATCTCTGTTTGGAAGCCTGAGTGATCTACTGTCATATTTGCTTCTTCTGCGTATTCTTCCGTTAATTCAATTGGGAAGCCATACGTGTCATATAAAGTAAACGTAGTCGTTCCCGGGATGAATGATTCCCCTTTTGTACGTTGCTCTTCGATTACTTTTTCTAAAATGGCTAAGCCGTCATGAAGTGTCTCATGAAATCGTTCTTCTTCTGTTTTAATCACACGCATGATAAAGTCTTGTTTTGCCGTAACTTCTGGGTAAAAGTCTTGCATAATTTCTCCTACAACCGGAACAAGTTCATGTAAAAATGGTTTGTCAATGCCAAGTTGTTTTGCAAAACGTACCGCGCGTCGAAGTAATCTTCTAAGTACGTATCCTCTGCCCTCATTGGATGGAAGTGCTCCATCGCCAATTGCGAAAGCGACTGTACGAACATGGTCTGCAATTACTTTAAATGCAGTATCATCTTCATCATTTGCACGATACGTTTTCCCCGAAATGTTTTCCGTTTGGCGAATAATTGGGATGAACAAATCTGTATCAAAGTTTGTTGGAACATCTTGGACCACACTTGTCATACGCTCTAGTCCCATACCAGTATCAATATTTTGTTTTGGTAGCGGAGTGTATGTGTGGTCTGGATTATGATTGAATTCCGAGAATACCAAGTTCCAAATTTCTAGATAACGTTCGTTTTCTCCACCTGGATATAACTCCGGATCATTTTCATCATTTCCGTAGCTTTCCCCTCTGTCATAAAAAATCTCGGAGTTCGGACCACTTGGACCTTCTCCTATATCCCAGAAGTTACCTTCCAAACGAATAATTCTTTCTTCTGGAATACCGATTTCGTTTCTCCAAATACTATATGCTTCTTCATCTTCTGGGTGAATCGTAATGGATAATTTTTCTGGCTCAAATGCCATCCATTTTTCATCCGTCAAGAATTCCCAAGCCCACTCAATTGCTTCTTTTTTGAAGTATTCACCGATAGAGAAGTTCCCTAACATTTCAAAGAATGTATGATGTCTAGCTGTTTTCCCTACATTTTCAATATCATTTGTTCGAATCGATTTTTGTGCGTTCGTAATTCTTGGATTTTCAGGCACGACACGACCATCAAAATATTTTTTCAATGTTGCAACTCCACTATTAATCCAAAGCAAAGATGGATCATTAATCGGCACTAGTGGGGCAGATGGTTCTTGCGTATGTCCTTTTTCGATAAAGAAGTCTAAATACATTTGTCTAATTTGAGCACCTGTTAATTGTTTCATCCTAATTCCTCCTCATTTTGTAGAAATAACAAAAGCGCAAGCGCCTATGTTTGCCCCGACAGGCATTGGGGAAAAGCGAGGAGGCAGCTCCACAGCCACCACAGCTTTTTCACATTTGACCCCGAGGGGCAAGGCGCTGGAGTCTGGACGGGGATCACTTGTAGAAGATTATCCCATTCCATAGCTTCTATAATTTCCTTAAGCATAAAAAAAGCCCTCATCCCAAAAAGGGACGAAAGCTATTATTTCGCGGTACCACCCTAGTTACATATTAGCTTTTTGCCAAATATGTCTCTCAAGAAGCCTTAACGCGGCTAACGGCAGGTTTTAACTGCACTCAAGAGTAGCTTTCCTAATTGTTAGATTCTGAGGATTCTTCCAGCCGTGGAATCCCTCTCTAGTCAGGTAACAATAGTACTGTCTCCGTCAACATTTTGTTATATGCAATTGATTATAGAAAACAATTGTCCCAATGTCAATTGTCAACATCCAAAAATTGATAAGGTGTAATTCCTTTCATGCCGATTAATGGATCAATCGAATGATAGTTATCCGCTGTTAGAAAAGTAGTGTCTACTACGATTTCTTCAGAAGGAGCATCTTCCTTAATCGGTTGATCTTCACTTCCAGCCAATCGATCTTTTAGCGTAGTTAGACGCTGTAAGTCATCCGTCCGCTCAACTCCATACTTAAATACTTCCGGATCCCCACATAATATCAAGAAATTTTTAGCTCTCGTAATTCCTGTATACAATAGGTTTCGACGTAGCATTTTCATATAACTTCTCGTCACTGGCATAATAACCGTTTGAAATTCACTTCCTTGCGATTTATGTACGGAACAGCAATATGCTAATGTTATTTGGTTTAAATCATTTTTTTCGTATGTCACTTCCGTACCATCAAATGAAACGACGAGCATTTCTTTCTTTTCTACTGTTTCAGCAGCTTTAAAAATACTCACTACTTCTCCCATGTCACCATTGAACACATTGCTTTCTGGCTGGTTGACGAGTTGGAGCACTTTATCTCCGATCCGATAAATTGTTTCTCCAAAAATCATTTCTTTACGTTTCCCATCTGGATTTGGATTGACCATTTCTTGGATCATTTTATTTAACGCATCAATCCCAGCTGGTCCTCTATACATCGGAGCTAACACTTGTATATCACGAATGGAATGTCCTTTGGATAAAGCACTTTTCAATACTTTTTCCACTACAATTGGTATTTGATCTGTCGAAGCTTTAATAAACGAACGATCCCTTGTTTTGTCCAACAAAGTTTGCGGAACTGTTCCGCCTTTCATATCATGGGCTAATTCAATGATAGAAGATCCTTCTGATTGGCGATAAATATCTTTAAGCTCTACTGTCGGAATTCGTTTAGAGGCAAGCAAATCTTTTAATACTTGACCTGGCCCAACTGGAGGCAACTGATCTTGGTCACCTACGAAAATAACTTGCGCATCTTTAGGAATTGCTTTTAATAACTGATGTCCTAGCCAAGTATCTAGCATGGAAGTTTCGTCAATAATGACTAATTTCCCTTCAATCTCTTTTCCTTCCACATCGTCGTCTTCTTGACCTGTAAATCCTAGAAGCCGGTGAATAGTCATGGCAGGTAATCCCGTTGACTCACTTAACCGTTTTGCTGCCCTACCGGTTGGAGCAGCTAAAACAACAGGGAATGGCTTTTTGTCTTTTGCCCATTCTTTTGGATCGAGCGAAATCCCATGAAGCTCCGCATATAGTTCTACTATTCCTCGAACTACCGTCGTCTTCCCTGTACCAGGTCCACCTGTAAGTAAGGTCATACTAGCGTTCAATGCCGTTTCAATCGCCTTTACTTGGGTAGTGGCATATTGCACACCTAACCGTTCTTCAATGCCACCTAAATGTTTTTTCATCTCTGCTAGTGGAAATTTATGATGCGAATCATTTTCACCAAGCAATGTTTCAATTTTACTGCCTATTCCTACTTCTGAGTAATAGAGCGATGGAATATAAAAACGATTGACTTCCCCAACAATTCGGCTTTCTTCCGCGAGTTCAATACAACATTTCGTAATGGAGTCAAACGGTATATCATCTCTTTGGGCGGTTTCCAATAGTTTTTTAACCGATTCTAGCAACTGCTCCGCATATAAAAAGACATGTCCTTCACTTAAAGAAGCAGTTTGTAATAAATGATAAATTGCCGCTTTAATACGATCTGGATGATTTCCTTTAATACCTAATTTATAACCAAGTTCATCTGCACGTACAAATCCGACCCCTTCCACTTCTTCGATTAATCGAAATGGATTTTTCGTTAATACGGTAATCGTTTCTTCTCGGTATGCTTGATATATTTTCATCGCAATTTGAGGTCCAAAACCCCATTCATTGAGTTGGATCATTACTTTTTCTAAACCTAAATTTTGTTCTAAAACGGCTCGTAGCGTTTGTTTTTTCTCTTCTGCGAGTCTTGGAATGGCATCTAATGCTTCTGGGTCGTCCAATATTTTATTGATTGCATTAGGTCCAAGCTTTTTCACAATTGTTTCGGCGGTTTTGCGTCCAATACCTGGGAACATATCACTCGACAAATAATGGACAATTCCTTGCTCCGTTGCAGGCACTTCTTTTTGAAAAGTTTCCACTTGGAACTGTACACCGTATTTCGGATGATTTTTAATAAATCCAGTAAATTTATATGCTTCTTCTAACACGAGTGAAGGGAAATAGCCAGTCACAATTATTTCTTTATCGGTATATGTAGTATTCGTAGATTTTATTTTTAATTTGATGATGGAAAATAAGTTTTGGGGATTATGAAAAATAGAGACGATAGGACGACCCGATATAAACTGTTTTTCCTTGTTCATTTCGTTTGTCATACTATCGCCTCCGTGGTTTACTCTGTTCCATTAATTGCGTAACGAAATCATGTCGTACACATAACGTGCTTGATCATAAGTTGGTTGGATTGTAAATGCTTCTTTCAAATGATGTAGAGCAGTCTCTGTATCCGTTGTAGAAACCGCATATAATACACCTAAATTATAATGTGCATCTGCATTTTCTGCATCTAGTGCTAAAATTTCTTTGAAAATAGGTTCCGCTTGTTCAAACATTTCCATACTTGCTAACGCAATACCATAGGATAGTACAATTTGCATATCTGTGGATGCTAGTTCATAAGCACGTTGTAAATATGGCAATGAAAGCTTTGTATGTCCTTCTTTTTCAAAGCTTTTCCCTAGCATAAAAAATGCATCTGCCCCTTCAATTCCATTAGCAATCGCTTTTTCATAAAGCTTTGCAGCTTCCTCGAAACGGTCAGCATTATAGTATAAATTTGCTAGACTATAATATGCAGTTGCCGCGTGTCCATCTAGTGTAATTGCTTTTAGAAAAAATCGTTCCGCACGGTCATTTTCATTCATGGAAGCGAGCAGATTCCCAAAGTTAATATAGCCAATGGCTTCATCCGGATTTTCTTCAATCGCCTTCGTAAATAATTCTACTGCTCTTTCATAATTTTCTTCTTGTATCGCTTGAATGCCTAATTCATTGTAATTCATTATAATACCTCCCATTACCCGACGTAGTCCAATTTCAATCCATCTTTGAACACTTCATCGATCGTTGCTCCACCAAGACATTCGTCACCTTGATAAAAAACAACTGCTTGTCCCGGTGTAATTGCACGGACTGGTTTTTCAAATGTTACCAGTACTTTGTCTTCTGAAAGAAGCTCTACATGAACGCCTACATCTTCTTGACGGTAACGGAATTTTGCTGTGCAAGCAAATGATTTTGGTTTTTCGGACGTCGTTGTGAAAGATAGATTAGTCGCTGTTAAACTAGTAGAAAATAATGCATCATTATTAATATTTTGACCTACTAATAAAACATTTCGTTCTAGATCTTTTCCAATAACGAACCAAGGGTCTCCCGAACCACCAATGCCAAGACCATGACGCTGTCCAATAGTATAGTACATCAACCCGTCATGATGACCCATTTGTTTGCCATCCATCGTTTCCATTACACCTTTTTGAGCAGGTAAATATTGACCTAAAAATTCTTTAAAGTTTCTTTCTCCGATAAAACAGATACCGGTAGAATCTTTTTTCGTAGCAGTTGCTAAACCTTGCTCTAATGCAATTTCTCGGACTTTTTTCTTTTCTAAATGCCCTATTGGAAACATGACTTTTTCTAATTGCTCTTGGTTTAATTGGTTTAAGAAATACGTTTGATCTTTGTTGTTATCTTTCCCACGCAACATGCGAGATTGTCCATCTCTTACTTCAACTTGTGCATAGTGCCCAGTTGCTAAATAGTCGGCACCTAATGCTAATGCATGCTCTAAAAATGCTTTGAATTTGATTTCTTTATTACACATAACATCTGGATTTGGTGTTCTTCCAGCTTTATATTCTTCTAAGAAATACGTAAACACTTTATCCCAATATTGTTTTTCAAAATTCACTGCATAGTACGGAATACCAATTTGGTTGCACACTTTTATAACATCTTCATAGTCGTCTGTCGCGGTACATACACCAAATTCATCTGTATCATCCCAATTTTTCATAAAAATACCGATGACATCATATCCTTGTTCTTTCAATAGGTAAGCTGCAACGGATGAATCCACGCCGCCTGACATTCCGATCACTACACGTGTATCTTCTATTTTTTTCACTTTAATTCACTCATTTCAATTATCCTAGAATAATTTTACTTATTTTATTTGCAGCTTCTATCACTTGCTGCTCTGTATTATTTATCCCAAAACTAAAGCGTACAGAATTTCGAAGTTCCGGTGTATTTTCCCCATACATAGCAACTAGTACATGAGAAGGATCGATTGAACCAGCAGTACATGCAGAACCACTCGACGCATCGATTCCAGCTAAATCCAGTTGCACTAAAAACGTTTCTACGTCTGTTTTGGGAATGCTAATATTTAACACATGTGGCAGTACATTTTCTTTTGGTCCGTTAACCGTGAACGGAACGCCATTACTTTCTAACTGGTGCGAGAAAGCTTGTTTCAATTGAACATAATCAGTAGAGCTTTCTTGGATGTTAGCTTGTTTAAGTTCGACTGCTTTCGCAAAAGCAACTACTGCCGGAATATTTTCGGTTCCTGCACGTCTTTTGCGCTCTTGTTGTCCACCATAAAATAGTGGCTTCAACTTAAGACCTTTTCGCCCATATAAAAATCCGATCCCCTTTGGTCCGTTGATCTTATGACTTGACACACTTAACAAATCAACATGTAAAACATTCACATCTATTTCAATACTACCGTATGCTTGTACTGCATCTGTATGGAAATAAGCAGGATGATCTTTTAATAATTCTCCAATTGCTTGAATTGGTTGAATTGCACCGACTTCATTATTCGCATACATAACAGAAACTAAAATAGTATCGTCTCGTAGAGAATTTTTCAAGTCATTGATATCGATAATCCCTTCTTTATTTACCGGTAAATACGTCACGTCAAATCCTTCACGTTCTAATTGCTCACAAGCATGCAATACTGCGTGATGTTCAATTTGCGACGTTATAATATGCTTTCCTTCATTTTTTCTAGCATTAGCAGTACCAAAAATAGCGTAATTATCCGCTTCCGTTCCACCACTTGTTATCGTAATTTCCGTTTCATGAGCACCAATACTTTCTGCAAAAATGATTCGTGATTGGTCTAGTTTTTTCCTTGCATTTCTTCCTGTTTGATGAATGCTAGATGCATTTCCAAATTCTTCGTTTATTTCGGCTGTAAATGTTTTGATCACTTCTTCTGCCATTGGTGTAGTTGCGGCATGATCTAAATAGATTCTAGTCATGTATAGGACTCCTTAAATATAAAACATATATCCAGCATCGTCTGGATTATCTTCTGTATATTTTGCTAAATCTTCAATTGTAGTTGTATCTAGCACATTTTTTACTGCGTCTCGTATACGCATCCATAATTCGCGTTGTGGTGGTTCTTCCTCTTCAATACCTTCTACTATTTGAATTGGTCCTTCCAAAACGCGAATGACATCTCCTGCAGTGATCTCGCTCGGCTTACTCGATAGCATATATCCTCCGTATGCACCTCGAACACTTTTAACAAGCCCAGCATTTCGCAGGGGAGAAACGATTTGTTCTAAATACGCCTCTGATAAATTATGTTCCGCTGCTATTTGTCTAAGCGCAATTGGTCCCTCACCGTACTGTTTTCCTAAAGCGACGATAATCGTTAAACCATAGCGTCCTTTTGTTGAAAATTTCAATATATTCCACCTCATTAAATTTAAAAAATACTTTTATTAGTATAGCATATCGAAGGGCTGGAACGAATTCAAAATGACTTTTCCTCGAAACTTCGCTATAATTAAAGAACAGATGTTTGAATAAGGAGAGATTGTTTTGAGCAACGAACCTTTAGCATATCGAATGAGACCTCAAACGATAGATGAAATTGCAGGGCAGAAGCATGTTATAGGAAAAGATACTGCCTTATATAAAATGATTAAAAACGGGCACGTCCCTTCTATGCTTTTGTATGGAGATCCTGGTGTCGGCAAAACTTCACTTGCTTTTGCTGTTGCAGGAACGACAAAATTACCGTTTATCGCATTGAATGCAACAAAAGCAGGTAAAAAGGATGTAGAAGAAGTTGTAGCAGATGCACGGATTAGTGGGAAAGTTATTTTATTTTTAGATGAAATCCATCGTTTTAATAAATTACAACAAGACACACTGCTTCCCCATGTAGAAAATGGGGCAATCATATTAATCGGTGCTACAACCGAAAATCCATTTCACGATGTGAATCCGGCAATTCGATCACGTTGTGGAGAAATAAAACAATTAAAACGACTTACAACCGAAGATGTGGATATGCTTTTAGAAAGAGCATTGCTTGATAAAGAAAAAGGCCTAGGGAAAATGTCCATTGCCATTACCGAAGACCAACGAAAAAAAATAGCAGATGCCGCAAATGGAGATGCAAGAAAAGCATTAACTTTATTGGAATCGACTGTATTTGCAAGCTTTGAAGAAGATGGTGTGACAAAAGTCGAAGATTCGATTTTACAAAGTCTAGTAGACCGAGTCGGTGTTTTTGGTGATAAAAAAGGATCACACTTTTATAATTTACTATCCGCTTTGCAAAAATCGGTTCGTGGAAGCGATACAGATGCCGCGCTATATTATTTAGCCCATTTACTTGAAAATGGAGATTTAGTAGCGGTTTCAAGACGATTACTCGTTATGAGTTATGAAGATATTGGTCTAGCAAATCCTTCTGTAGGCCCACAAGTACTCGCTGCAATACAGTCAGCAGAAAGACTTGGACTACCGGAAGCTCGTATCCCTCTAGCGAATGCAGTTGTACTTATGTGTTTATCAGAGAAATCAAATTCGGCATATTCAGCTCTAGATTCTGCAATTGCGAGCATTCATGCAGGTAAAACTGGAGATATACCAAACCATTTGAAGGATACGCATTACGCAGGTGCAGCGGAGCTTGGGCACGGAGGATATATCTATCCACATGATCATAAAATTGGCACTTTCGGCGGTTGGGTCAACCAAACATATTTACCAGATAATTTAGTCGGAACAAGATTTTATGAGCCGGTTGAAGCCGGCGACGAAAAAAGGCTTGCTGCGATATATAACCGTTTGGAAAAGTTTAAAAAAGAAAAATAATACCAACACCCCGATTAGCTCGAATAGCTAATCGGGGTTTTTATAATTAGATTTTGTCTCTGTGCAGAAAGTAAGTTTCGACCAAATGCCTCTAATACTTATGGGAGTACGCCTATGTAACGTGCGGAGTACTAAAACAAAAAATCTAATCTAAGAGCACTGATTTTTGTTTGAACTTGTAGTTTTTTTCCATAAAACTGGAGATTACAACTAAGTTTGTACTTTTTACAACTAAATCATTACTTTTTACAACTAAACACTTCCACTTTACAACTAAAGCAGAGATTAATACAACTAACCTAACTTCCCATCAAAAAAGCTCCGCATGAGTTGTTTCTCATGCGGAGCTTTTTTGTAGTAAACGATTACACACCCATTTTACGACGTGTATTACTTACTTTCTTCGTCATTTGGCTTTTTGCCTTTTGGTTAGCAACTGGCCCATTTGCTTGTGCTTTGCCACCATTCGCTTGGTTTTTCTTTTCTTCTAGCTTTTGTTTCACAGCTTCTTGCAGTGTCATTTTCTTTTTAGGTGCTTCTTGATTGGTCGATTCTGTCATTATCTATCCCTCGCATTCCTCATTGTTTTAATTTTAGTATAAGGGATAAGGAAAAAACTGCAACTAATTACTTCACTCGATTAATATGAATTTCTCTTGTAATATCATTAATCACCCAACTGGCGCATATCAACCCTACCGTAGACGGAACGAAAGCATTGGAAGATGGCGGCATTTTTGCCTTACGAATAGCGGCATCTGGTTTCCCCACCGTTCCTACAACATCCTCACGTACAACAATTGGACTTTCATCCGAAAATACAACAGGAATTCCTCTTGTAATATGATCTTCTTTACGTAATTTCGTACGAATAACTCGCGCAATTGGATCTGTATGTGTTTTGGAAATATCGGCAATTTGAAAACGAGTAGGATCTGTTTTATTCGCTGCTCCCATGCTCGAAATAATTTTAATGCCACGTTTTAAACATTCTTTCATCAAATGAACTTTATAAATAATTGTATCGGACGCATCAATTACATAATCTATATCCATTGCAAAAAATTGCTCATACGTTTCTTCTGTATAAAACATATGCATATCAATTACTTCACAGTCTGGATTAATATCAGCAATTCGTTCTTTCATCACTTCTGATTTCGAACGACCGATTGTTGACATGTACGCTACTAATTGGCGGTTAATATTCGTAATATCTACATTATCTTTGTCCACTAAAATAATTCGACCTACGCCGCTTCTTGCACAAGCTTCCGCTGCAAAGGAGCCAACCCCGCCTACACCTAAAATAGCGACTGTTGTATTTTTAATTAAATCTACGCCTTCTTTTCCTACTGATAATTCATTTCTTGAAAATTGATGTAACATATAAACACTCCATCTGTATCAAATTAGTACGAATCAATTACGCCTCGGCGTAATTGCGTCCAAATTTTGAATTGCGCTTAGGCCTGCGTGATGCAGGTCAGTTAGCCGTTGTCGCATGGATGCGACGATTTTAGGCTAACATCATCTAATACTCCTCACAAAATTTGTGACATCCTCCGGAGGCTTAACTTGACTCAGCAGTTATTATTTGCTCCTGTACAAGCTCGTCGCAAAAAAACATCTGTGAGTCAAGTTAATCCCAACAAAAACCCTCCAGCAACAATTGCTAGAGGGACATTAGTAATCTAGGACGAATCCCAATCGTGCCGACAATATAAAAGCTTATCGTTTTGAACCCGCACTCAGCAGGTGGGTGTCCTCTTTATTAATTTTGACGTCCCTTATGAAAGGGCATGTCATTCATAATAAAAGTTAGACTCCCGACGATAGAAATTGTTCGGTCAAAACTGATTGCATGTTGCGAACACATCAGGATTCGTATTACTTGTATAATAGCATACGATTTCTGAAACATCAATCATTTTATCGTGATATTTACCGACTATTCTGAACGTTCCACTTTATGACTTTTTACTTATTTCTACATGAACTCATTGTTTGTTACTTAGTTTTAAACTTAACTCTTCTAGTTGCGCTTGTGCTACCGGACTTGGTGCTTGCGTTAATAAATCACTAGCACTTGCTGTTTTCGGGAAAGCAATAGTATCTCGTAAGTTTGTACTACCAGATAGTAACATAACGATACGGTCTAAACCAAATGCCACGCCGCCATGTGGAGGAGTTCCATATTCAAAAGCTTCCATTAAGAAACCAAATTGTTCTGTAGCCTCTTCCTCTGAGAATCCAAGCACTTTAAACATTTTCTCCTGGACTTCTCTTGAATAAATACGTAAAGATCCTCCACCAAGCTCATATCCATTTAACACTAAGTCATATGCTTGTGCACGCACTTTACTCGGATCAGTATCCATTAGTGGTAGATCTTCATCAAATGGTCGTGTGAACGGATGATGTGCTGCTTTGTAACGACCATCTTTTTCATCGTATTCAAATAATGGCCAGTTCACAACCCATAAAAATTCAAAATGATTTTCATCGATTAAGTCTAGATCTTTTCCTAATTTTAAACGTAGAGCTCCTAAAGCATCCGCTACAACTGATTTTTTATCGGCAACAAATAATAATAAATCTCCTGCTTCTGCTGCTAATGTTTGGATTAAGCTAGTTGCTGCTTCCCCTTCGAAAAACTTGGCGATCGGTCCTTTTAGCCCCTCTTCGTCCACTTTTAACCACGCAAGACCTTTAGCACCGTATACCCCTGCAAATTCACCTAACGCATCGATATCTTTGCGGGAATAATTAGCTGCTGCTCCTTTGACGTTAATCGCTTTTACTTGACCACCTGATTCTACTGCTGCAGTAAACACTTTAAATGCGCTATCTTTTACAATTTCCGATAAATCTACTAACTCTAAACCAAATCGTACATCTGGTTTATCCGATCCATAACGTGCCATCGCTTCATCATAATCCATGCGTGCAAAAGGAATTGTCACATCAATACCTTTTACATCTTTCATGACTTTTTTCATCAAACGCTCATTCATCTCTAAAATTTCATCCATCGATAAGAAACTCATCTCCATATCGATTTGTGTAAATTCAGGCTGACGGTCTGCACGTAAATCTTCATCACGGAAACATCTTGCAATTTGATAATAACGTTCAAATCCACCTACCATTAACAATTGCTTAAACAATTGAGGTGATTGTGGTAATGCATAAAACTCTCCACTATGCACACGACTTGGTACTAAATAGTCACGCGCTCCTTCTGGTGTAGATTTTGTTAAAATTGGTGTTTCTACTTCTAAAAAACCTTCATCATCTAAGAAGCGTCTAACCGTTTTTGTAATATCTGAACGCATTTTGAATGTGTCATACATAACCGGTCTTCTTAAATCTAAATAACGATATTTTAATCGAACATCTTCCCCAGCATCTGTTTGGTTTTCAATCGTAAATGGTGGCGTTTTTGCCTCATTAATAATTGCTACTTCTGTTGCATGCACTTCAATTGCACCAGAAGCAATATTTGGATTTACTTGGTTTTCTGCACGTGCAATTACTGTCCCATTTACTTGAATAATGTATTCATTGCGAAGTTTTTCTGCAACTTGGATTGCTGTTTCCGAAACTTCTGGATTAAAGACAACTTGCACAAGTCCCGAACGATCGCGAACATCTACAAATATTAATCCACCTAAGTCTCTTCGTTTTTGTACCCATCCGATTAGCTGAATGGATTCTCCAATATGCTGTTCATTTAACTGTCCACTTGTATGTGTTCTGTTCATTGTTCTTTTGCCTCCACTTGTGTTGTCATACTCTTTTTTATTTGTTCGATCAATGTGCTAAAAGGGACAAGCTGTTGCTCACCTGTTGCTAAGTCTTTTAACATCGCACTTTGTTTTTCAAGTTCATCATCCCCGATGACGAGCACAAATTTTGCTTTTAGACGATCTGCGGATTTCATTTGTGTTTTTATTTTACGATCTAAATAATCCATTTCCGCCGTAATCTCGTTGTTGCGTAGTTCATACGTAAGCTCTACTGCTTTTTTCTTTGCCGCTTCCCCCATACCAATTACATATACATCTAATGAAGAAAGATCTGCCCATTGATTGTTCTCTGCTTCCACTGCAAGAAGTAACCGTTCAATACTCATCGCAAATCCAATACCAGGTGAAGCAGGTCCACCAAGCTCTTCTACTAGCCCGTTATATCTACCACCACCTGCAAGTGTCGTAATTGCGCCAAAACCTTCCGCCGCACTCATAATTTCAAAAGCAGTGTGATTATAATAATCAAGTCCACGAACTAAATTAGGATCTACTTCGTAAGGAATATTCAGTAAGCTGAGATATTCTTTTACCTTTTCAAAATAGGCAGCAGATTCTTCATTTAAATAATCGGTTAAAGAAGGAGCAGTTGCCATTAACGGATTATTTCGATCTACTTTGCAATCTAAAATACGAAGTGGATTTTTTTGCAATCTATTTTGACAATCCGAACAAAATTCTGCAATATGCGGTTCAAAATGATTTACTAACGCTTCTTTATGTGCCACGCGACTTTCCGTATCACCAAGCGAATTAATAACGAGCTTCAGTTTTTTCAACCCTGCTTTTTGATACACAGACATCGCAAGCGAAATTACTTCTGCGTCAATCGCCGGATCTGCACTACCAATTGCTTCAATTCCAAATTGGACAAATTGACGATAGCGTCCTGCTTGTTGACGTTCATAGCGGAACATTGGTCCCATATAATACAATTTCACCGGTTGGTCTGGATATCCAAACATTTTATGTTCTACAAATGCACGCACTGCAGATGCTGTACCTTCAGGACGAAGGGTAAGCGAACGTTCTCCACGATCTTGGAACGTATACATTTCTTTTTGTACAATATCCGTAGTATCTCCAACACTTCTTGTAAATAGCTCCGTGTGCTCGAAAATTGGTGTTCTTATTTCTTTATATTGATACATTCGACAAGTTTCTCTTATTAACTCTTCTACAACTTGCCACTTCCCTGTTTCCGATGGTAATATGTCTTGCGTTCCTCTTGGTACTTTAATATCCATGGCTATGGCCTCCTTCTATTACATATAAAAAAGCTCTCATCCCTTGCATATAGCAAGGGACGAGAGCTAATATAAGCTTCCGCGGTTCCACCCTAGTTGGTCAAAAAAACTGACCCTCTCAACTCTGGATAACGGCCAGCTCCGTTTTTGCCTACTAAGAAATCCTTTTCGACAAAAATCCTCTCGAATGTTGTTCGCTGGGTTCGTCTGTAGGAAAGATTTCAGCCACGTCTTTCCTTCTCTTGCCATCCGTTTGAAACAGCTACTTTTTCGGTCATCGGTTTGTTTTAGTTTTTTATTATACTTTATCTTAATGACGTAATGGAAATAAGTCAACCCTTTTGAAGAAAAGGTAGAAATTTTATATCAGAATATTTACAATGGTAGTGGGAGTGATTCAATGAAAGATAAAATAATGCAAAAAACAACAATTCTCTTCCTTGCCGTCATTCTACTAATTCCAACATTTCCAGTAGACGCACAGGAAAACGAGGTAACTGTAAATGTTTCTTCGTTAAAAGTTCGATCAGGCCCAGGACTTACATACGATACAATTGGGGCAGTCACACGAAATGACCAACTAGTTGTGATCGACAAAGAAAATGATTGGCTCCAGATTAAATATGGAACCACAACTGGTTGGGTTGCCAGTTGGTATACATCAAGTGAAGCGATCGAAATGACAAATAAACAAATCGTTTCCAAAGCAAACCGGTTAAATGTTCGAACAGAACCATCTACTTCCTCTGCCGTTATCGGTCAGCTTAACAAAGGAGATCAAACACCTGCGTACAAATCAGAAGGTGAATGGATAGAAATTGATTTTCAAGGTAGAAAAGGATGGGTAAATACAGCATATATTACAATTGCCGAGCAAACTGAGAACAAAAAGACGAGCTCCGACACTCATTCTTCGGAGAAATTATTTGTTGTATCCGTCGATGTATTAAATGTTCGTGCAAAATCGGATCTTTCCTCCAAACAAATTGGACAAGTCACAAAAGGTACACAATTTGAAGTACTTGAAACCGATCATAATTGGGTAAAAGTACAATTGGATAACGGAAAAAACGGTTGGTTATACAGCTTTTATGGTACATTTTCAAATGAATCGCAATCAACGTCATCTTCCAATTCGACCGACAGGATCACTATTTTATACAATGGAACTAATTTACGTTCAGACAGTACGACAAATAGTGCTGTTGTCAAGCGAGTAGACGCCGGGGAATCATTTGAAGTAACCGACAAAGTGAATGACTGGTATAAAGTTGTTTTAGAAAACAAATCAATAGCATATGTGGCAAGCTGGGTTGTGTCGTCATCCAATTCTATTGTGAATACAGAATTACCAATACAAGAAAAAAAGCAATCTAGAAAAAAAGGAACGTTGAAAGGCTTATCCATTGTGATTGATGCTGGTCATGGTGGTAATGATCGTGGCACTACCGGAGCTCATGGAACCGATGAAAAAGATATTACATTGTTAACTGCAGAGTTGCTTTCTTCTAAGTTACAAGCAGCTGGTGCAAATGTTATTATGACGAGAGAATCAGATATCTACGTTGATCTACGGAAACGTGTTTCCATTGGGCATCAAGCAGCTGCAGATGCATTTATTAGCTTACATTACGATGCGGTGGAAAATAGTACTGTTAGAGGGTATACAACTTATTACATGCACGGGTATCAAAAGAAACTAGCAGAGTATGTACATGCTGGACTTGGTAATATGATTTCGCTTAAAGATCGTGGGACACAACCAGGAAATTATTTAGTTCTACGCGAAAATAAACAAAATGCGATTTTAATAGAGTTGGGATATTTAAGTAACCCAACAGAAGAACGGAATGTCACAACTAGACAATTTAGAGAACAAGCAACACACGGTATTTATAATGGAATTATTAACTATTTTGATAACCAGTTAGATTAAAATAAATGCAATACCAGAAACACTAGGTTCATCGCACACAAAATTTCTTATACCTAAATAAAAAGGGCACTTCCTGTTTAAAATAAAACAAGAAGTGCCCTATATTTATTTAAGCTTCTAACATAATCGTAACAGGGCCATCGTTTGTGAATGTTACATCCATCATTGCTCCAAAAACGCCTGTTTCCACGGTGAATCCCTTATCGCGAAGCTTCGTATTAAATAATTCCCATAATGGTTTCGCTATTTCCGGACGAGCTGCTTCTATAAAACTCGGTCTTCTACCTTTTCGCGTATCCGCATATAATGTAAACTGGGAAACGGAAAGAATGGAACCCTCTACTTCTTGGATGGAATGATTCATCTTTCCTTCATCGTCTTCGAATAATCGCAAGCCCGCAATTTTATCTACTAAATAATTTATTTCTTTATCACTATCTGTTGATGTAATGCCAACTAATAATACATACCCATGATCAATTTTTCCAGTCACTTGTCCATCTACTGTGACACTGGCATTTCGACAACGTTGAAGCAATACTTTCATAATACGGTAACTCCTTTAGTTAATAATCCGTTGAACGGAATAGACATCTGGTAACTGTTTAATCCGTTCCGCTACTTTGTGTAAATGTGAAATATTGGAGATTAAAATAGTTAAATGGATATTGGCAATGTCATTGTCTATTTTGCCGTTTACAGCTGCAATTATCGTTTTCGATTCATTGACAACTTGTAATACTTCATTTAAAAACCCTGGGCGATCAAACCCGGAAACTTCGATATCTACTTGATAATCTTTTTTCATCGGTATGTCTGATTGTTCCCACTCGACTTCAATGATTCTAGCGTGCGCATCGTCATTTTGTACGTTTGGACAATCTGCACGGTGAACAGACACACCTCTACCTTTTGTGATGAACCCTACAATTTCATCTCCTGGGACAGGACTGCAACAACGAGAAAGACGAATAAGTAGATTCTCGATCCCTTTTACGATAACACCAGATTCTGTCGTTTTTTTAATAGTAGGTGCTTTCATTTCGGTAATTTTTTCGAGCGCTTCTTCTTGATCCCGAATTTTGCGCATTTTTTCAGCTAAACGGTTTACAACCTGTTGTGCGGTTATACCATTGAAGCCTACTGCCGCGTATAGATCTTCTTCCCCTGCAAAAGCATATTTCTCGCAAACACGTTTAATATTTTCGGAGGTTAATACTTCTTTTACTTCGAATTCTTGCGCTTTTATTTCTTTTTCTACTTGTTCTTTCCCTTTCAAAATATTTTCATCTCGCAGTTGTTTTTTAAAGAACTGTTTGATTTTATTTTTTGCTTGGGAGGATTGCGCAATTTTCAGCCAATCTTTGCTAGGTCCAAATGATTGCTTGGAAGTTAACACTTCGATAATATCGCCTGTTTTTAACTTTGTATCGAGCGGCACCATTTTACCATTTACTTTCGTACCAATTGTTTTATTTCCAACTTCGGAATGCACTCGATATGCAAAATCAATCGGTACGGAACCAGCGGGAAGCTCGACAACGTCCCCTTTTGGTGTAAATACATATACCATATCGGAAAATAGATCGAATTTTAATGACTCCATAAATTCTTCTGCGTTCGACGATTCTTGTTGAAATTCAAGAATTTCTCTAAACCACGTCAATTTAGAATCAACAGTCTGTTTATTTGCTTCTACTTTTCGTCCTTCTTTATATGCCCAGTGAGCTGCAACTCCGTATTCTGCAATATTATGCATTTCTTCTGTACGAATCTGTACTTCTAGTGGATCTCCATTAGGTCCAATGACGGTAGTATGGAGAGATTGGTACATATTTTGCTTCGGCATTGCAATATAATCTTTAAATCGTCCAGGCATCGGTTTCCACAATGTATGAATAACACCTAAAACGGCATAACAATCTTTAATACTTTTAACAATAATTCGCATTGCGAGTAAATCGTAAATTTCATTGAACTGTTTGTTTTGGACAACCATTTTACGATAAATACTATAGATATGTTTTGGTCTGCCTGATACATCTGCAACTACTTCCATCTCATCCAGTTGCTTACGAATATCGTTCATTACATCTTTTAAGTAGGATTCACGCTCCGTACGTTTTTTCTTCATGAAGTTTACGATACGATAATATTGTTGTGGATTTAAGTAACGTAATGCCGTATCTTCTAACTCCCACTTCACTGCAGAAATCCCTAGTCGATGCGCTAATGGTGCAAAAATTTCTAATGTTTCATTGGAAATACGACGCTGTTTTGCTTCTGGCAAATGTTTTAACGTGCGCATATTATGTAAACGGTCCGCAAGCTTTATAAGGATTATTCGAATATCTTGAGCCATGGCGATGAACATTTTACGATGATTCTCTGCTTGTTGTTCTTCTTTAGACATATATTTTATCTTACCAAGTTTTGTGACGCCATCTACTAGAAGCGCAACTTCTTCATTGAACTCTCCAACAATATCTTCTCGTGTATATTCGGTATCTTCTACCACATCATGTAAAAAACCAGCTGCAACGGTTTCTGGATCCATCTGAAGATCAGCTAAGATCCCGGCTACTTGGATTGGATGTAAAATATACGGTTCACCAGAATTACGGAACTGTTCTCGATGTGCATGCTCTGCAAGTTCGTATGCTTTTTTTACAAAATTCACATGCTCTTCGTTCATATAAGTGGAAAGTGTATCAAAAACATCTTCTGCTGTCTTCACTTGATCTTTTGCCATGCTGAGCTCACCTGATTTCGTTTATATTTCTAAAATTTCTTTTTCTAAAATTGTATATAGGTTATATTTTATAAAAAAAAAGAGGGACTTGTAAAGTCCGCCCCTTATTTAGTACTGCATTAATGTACAAATATCGTAATCTTTTAGCTTTTTTCGCCCTTCCAAATACGTAAGTTCGATTAAGAAAGCACAACCTACTACGACTCCGCCCAATTCTTCTACTAACTGAATCGTCGCATCTATAGTACCACCAGTTGCTAGTAAGTCATCGACAATTAGTACACGTTGTCCGGGTTTAACTGCATCTTTATGCATTGTAAGAATATCTTTTCCATACTCTAGCCCATATTCAGCACGAATTACTTCTCGCGGGAGCTTCCCTTCTTTACGTACTGGAGCAAAGCCTATTCCAAGTGAATAAGCAACGGGACATCCGATGATAAATCCACGTGCTTCCGGTCCAACTATAATATCAGCATTTACTTTCTTCGCATATTCTACAATTTGGTCCGTAGCATACTTATACGCTTCCCCATTGTCCATAATTGTCGTAATATCCTTAAAACTAATACCAGGTTTTGGCCAATCTTCAACCGTTGTTACATATTGCTTTAAATCCATTTTTGCTCCTCCTCAGGAACGGTTTGCACTGCTCTTCGCTCTTCAAACCATTGTTTCAGTTCAATGTATGGCGCATATAATAGCTTCTGTTCAAGCTCAATTTCATTTGCACGCTGTTGATACGTTGGTGCTTTTGATAAATCTTGTTTAGCAAGATCATCATTCATAACCAACGACCCACCCTCTATTCTAACAAAATTAAGCTCAAAAAACACCTTTGACATAAAATTAATTGTTTTTTGGCTCCAACCTGTGTGTTTCGATAATTCATGTATATGCTGTTTTAATGCAAATGTTTTGCGCTTTGCTAAAAAGGAGAAGTACCACTTAAACTGATCTCTCGTCGGTAATCCTTCAAAATACGTAGATTCATCTGCATAGAAATGAGCATAAACCCTTTGCCACTGTTGGTAATCTAATAATTGAATGAGCTCTTTTTCATCAGAAGGCAAATCTAATATAGTCACAAAATCAGCGTGCACTTGTTGCTCCATCAATTCTGCGACTTGCCATATATCTTTCGGAATTATCGATCTAAAATGTGCAATTGTCTGTTCATGGAACGCTACAAAAACAGTTTGTTCAACTGGAATCATCGGTAGCCAGCGGTTCACTTGACGGATTCCACGAATATCAAAAAGCTGCCATTCATTTGTTTTTGCGTCTTGAATCATCAGTTGCGGCTTTTTCCGTCCGTTCCATTCATTAATTTGTAAATCGCCAATAAATGAAAGTTTTGTAGCTGGTGCAATTTCATCTGCTAGCTCTCCTTTACCAAATCCAATCGCATCTAATAACGTTGCTCCCTGTTTCAGTTCCATTTTCACATGATTTTGCGCAGATCCAATTTTACGTACAGCTGACACCTCTACATTTTCTATGCAATAGACAGGTTTTGCAAAATCCATTCCAAATGGAGCAAGTTGTTGAAGCGATTCAATAGATTCCGTTGAAATTTCATCCATTTCGAGTGGGACATCAATTGAAATGATCGGAACTAATTGCTCTTCCGTTAAAGCTATTTTAGCTTGTTCATTTAATCGGTTTCGGAACGTTTCTACATGTTCTAACGGCAATGTCATACCAGCAGCCATTGGATGCCCTCCGAAATGTGGTACGATGTCGTTATTTTTCGCAATTTCTTTATACATATGGAATCCTTCAATGCTACGAGCAGACCCTTTTGCGATTTGCTTTTCTTCATCAAAACCAAGAACAATCGCAGGTCGGTAATATTTTTCCACTAGTTTAGAAGCAACAATTCCTAGTACGCCTGGATTCCAATCTTTTTTACCAACGACGATTACACTAGGACCCTGTACAGTAGCTGTTTGCTCGATCATTTCAATCGCTTCATCTGTAATTTGCTTAACGATTGCTTGTCGTTCTTTATTTTTTTCATTTAACATATTGGCAATCGATAATGCATAATTCGGCTCTTCTGTTAAAAATAGTTCAACACCGGGTGCCGCCTCGCCTAGTCGTCCTATCGCATTGATGCGTGGACCAAACATAAATCCAACTGTTTCTTCATTGATCGCGGACAGTTCTACTCCACTTATATTTGCGAGCGCTTCTATCGCTATAGAATTAGTTCTTTGCATTTGTTTTATACCTTGTTGGACAAAATAGCGATTTTCTCCTGTCAATGAAACCAAATCCGCAATTGTTCCTATTGCTGCTAAGTAGTAGTACTCTTTCGGTATTTCTCCAATTAGCGCATGTGCAACTTTAAAAGCAACCCCAACACCAGCCAAATGAGGAAACGGATACGTAGTGTCAGGTAATCCAGGGTGAATAATGATATCTGCTTCAGGTAATGTCTCCCCTGGTTCGTGGTGATCGGTTACGATAACATCCATTCCTAAATCTTTTGCAAATTGAATGGCTGCATGTCCGGAAATGCCATTATCTACTGTAATTATTAAAGTGACCCCTTCATCAAATGCTTCTTGAAATAATCGTTCACTAGGACCATAACCATCGATAAATCGATTTGGAATTTTAAACAATACATTTGCGCCCAGTGACTCCAATGTTTTCATCATGATTGACGTACTCGTAATGCCGTCCGCGTCATAATCGCCATATATCATAATGCGCTCACCTGCATCTATTGCTTGATGAACACGGTCTACTAGTACATCCATTCCATTTAGTAGGAATGGATTATGTATTTGTTCTTCCGTTATATATAAAAACTCTTTTGCATCTTCCACACTTTCAAAACCTCTGGATACTAACACTTTCGCACATACACTCGGGATTGAAAGTTCCTGTTCTAGTCTAGATACTAGCTGCTCATCTGGTCTAGAAATACTCCACTTTTTTTGAGATTGAATCATGTACTCACTTCCTTATATTCTATTATAACGTAAAAAAGAGTTGTATCCAAAAGAACATTTTGGTACAACTCCTTTGCTGATTCAAGTTAAATCGTTGTATTTTCATTTTTTACTTCTTTTGGCTTTTCTACTTGTAATGATTTTTTTTGATGTACAACGATTTCATTTTGCAAATCACTAATGGAAGCCTCTTTCTTTTCTAGCTCTTTTTCAAGATGCTTTACTTTTCTTGAAAGTACAAACGAACGATAAATTGCAACAGCACCACTTAAAAGCGCTCCTAATAAAGCAGAACCGAGTATTACTAAAATAAGTGGCCAATCAGCTGTACCAAAAATATAATTAACAGGTACGGAGTCAACGTTGTAAACCGCAAATAGCGCAATAATAACTGCAAATAATAATCCGAATAATAGCGACCACTGAAATTTCATCTTAGCACCCCATTTACTTTTTATTTTTACTTTACCATAAAAAAGCATAAGCGCCTATCTCTACCCCGACAGGCAAATGGGGTATGGGTAGGTCGGCAAAGTGCGCCACATCCTGCGGCAAAGCAGACATGACCCGCATCGTGCGGGCCCAGGAGGCAGCTCCGCAGCCACCATAAGCGATTTTGTTTGCTACGAGCTTTGCGCAGGAGCAGCTTTTTCCCATTTTCCCCCGAGGGGGAAGGCGCTGAAGCTGGACTATAATAAAAAAAGGGAACAGAATATAATCTCTGTTCCCAAGATGGATAATGCTTAAACTACAGGCTCATCAGAACCCCATTTTTTCTCTTCTTTCTTCACATCAAGTCCGCCGGTTTTACGCAATTCTTTCACTTTCAAATCGAACCATAACTGAGCTGCGATAAAAATAGAAGAATACGTACCTGCGATTAAACCAATTAACAATGCAATCGAGAAGTTTCGAATACCTTCTGCACCAAATAGTAGAAGTGCAACGACTACTAAAATAACGGTTAATACCGTATTCACAGAACGTGTAAGTGTTTGTCTTAAAGACTTATTGACAATAATTGAAAGTTCCTCTTCAGTTGTAATCTTTTTGCTACGATGTAAATTTTCACGTATACGGTCAAACGTAACAATGGTGTCGTTAATCGAATAACCGACAATTGTTAAGACGGCGGCAATAAATGTAATATCTACTTCTAAACGTAAAATACTAAAAACCGTGACGATTAAAAATGCATCGTGCAACAACGATACAATCGAAGCAAGTCCCATTCTCCATTCAAAACGGAATGCTACGTAAATAACAATACCTAAAGCTGCAACAAGGAGTGCTTTTATCGCATTTTTTGCAAGCTCTTTACCAACAGTTGGAGAAACGCTACTTACATTTGGATCTATACCAAATTGCTCCATCATTTCCGTTTTCAGTGTTTTTATTTCTTCTTGTGAAAAGTCTTGTTTATAACGAATGACTGCTATATCACTATTTTCTCCGGAAAGAACAATGTCTTCAGAAGGCAAGCCAATTTCAGCAATCTTTTCGGCTACAAACTCTCTCGTTAAAGATTCTGTCGATTGAAGTTCTACTCGAGTACCATTAGTGAAATCGATTCCTAAGTTTAATTTTAACGTACTTAAAAGAATAATTCCCGCAACCGTTAAAGCAATTGAAAAAATATAGAAAATTTTACGAGTGTGTACAAAATCCAAACGGTCAAATTTAGTAGTTAAATCTAATGTGTCTACTTCCTCTTCAGGAGCATGAATTCGTTTCTTAGGAATACCCAACCAGCCTGGCTTGTTATCCAAGTACCCACTGTGTACAAGTAATCCTAATAATAATCTAGATGCCCAAACTGCAGTGATGAAAACTACAATAATACTAATAATCAATAAAGTGGCAAATCCTTTTACAGAGCTTGTCCCAAAGTAGAACAATACTGCCGCTGCTAAAAGAGTAGTGATATTCGCATCAAAAATAGCCGTGAAGGCTTCTTTTGCACCGGTATCAAATGCTTTTTTAACTGATTTACCTACCCGCAGTTCTTCCCTTATACGTTCATACGTGAGGATATTCGCATCAACTGCCATCCCTACCCCGAGAACAATCGCCGCGATACCTGGTAGTGTCAATACACCATTAATCCAATCAAATACTACAAGGATTAAGAAGATGTAAACAACTAATGAAATAACTGCTATTAAACCTGGTAATCGGTAGTATAAAAGCATGAAAATAAAGATTGCAGCAACCCCGATAATTCCAGCTAATATTGTACTACTTAAAGCTTGTGAACCAAATTGTGCACCCACTGATGTCGAATATATTTCATCCAAATGAACAGGTAATGCACCTGCATTTAAAATACCGGATAGGTCTTTTGTTTCTTGTACAGAGAATGCTCCGGAAATTTCAACACGATCGGAATTAATTCGTTGAGAAACTCTTGGTGCAGAAGTAAATTTAGGTTCTGGTTTTAAAACTTCTGTTTTGTAAGAATCCACTCCCTCTTCAAAATCGAGCCAAATAACCAAGACATTATCTGGAGCAGGTTTAGCTGCGATTTCCGAAGTAACTTCTGCAAATTTGTTTGCATCCTTTAATTCTAGTGTAACAATTGGCTGCCCTTGTTGATTATAAGCGGACTTTGCTCCACCTTGTTTTAAATCGTTTCCGTCTAACATAATATTATCATCTGAATCACGGAAAGTCAGATTCGCTTGTGTAGAAAGCAACTCCCTTGCTGAGTTTTGATCTTCTACTCCTGCAAGCTGCACACGAATACGGTTACCACTTTCAATTTGAATACTAGGTTCACTTACACCTAATACGTCAATTCGACTAGTAAGAGCCGCAGCCGTGTCTTTTACGACTTCTTCTGTAATTTTTTGATCTTCTTTTCCTTTTAAAGGCTCCACTTGATAAAGAACCTCAAATCCACCTTGCAAGTCTAAACCAAGTTTAATATTGTTTAAGACTCCACTTACAGTAGGACTGATTGTCCCTGCAAAAATAACGATAAGCAATAAAAACGCAACTATGCGTCCCCTAGTTTTCATATATATGTATCCTCCTCAAAAAAACGCAACATATTTATTATGAAACACGATGCGCTGACTGTCAAATAACGGTTACTTTAAGCATCTACATTTTTTGGATTTAATAATAGATGCAACTCTTCTTGATTGATCTCTGAAAACCAATTAGCCGTTTTAAATTGATCAATTTGTTCGAACGTCATATATTCTGCTGGTGAAATCGATAGCACATCATTGACAATTTGGTATAAAGGCAAAGTCGCAATGTCTTTTTTGCGCCATTTTTTGGACACACAATATTTCCATATGTCACTTTCCGTAACTGTGGCGTACTGATACACTTCAAATTCACTTTTCTTACTCTCTAAAGCAGGTAGTACGTGCGTAAATACGTCTTCATATGTGTTTTCCAAAATACCACACCCCTTTTAACGAATAATATACGAGATATAAAGCATATTGTAATTGTAAACGATGTTCCTGTATTTGAGAAGGAAGTGTTTATTTGTCGACTTTTTTAAAAGGCTCTCTTGTGTTAATGCTTTCCATTTTTTTGTCTAAGTTTTTAGGATTTATTTATCGAATGCAATTTGTCCGGTTAACGGGCGAAGAGGCGGTTGGTATTTATATGACTGCCTACCCGGCTTTTATTTTTTTCTTGTCTCTCATTCAACTTGGAATTCCTATCGCCATTGCTAAAATAATTGCTGAATTACGTACAAGAAATGCGATTTCTAAGTATTTCACTGTCATGCGTACTTCTGTCATTATTACGGTCATTTCTACTCTTATTTTCACACCATTTTTTGTATTTGTCACGCCATTTATTTCAGGTAGTTTATTGAAAAATGACGCCATAACGATGACTTTGTATGTATCCATTGCCATTGTCCCGTTCGCAGCAGCAAGCGGTGTTATTAAAGGATTTTTCCAAGGGATTGCGAGATTAGAAGAAACAGCAGTAGCGCAACTGATGGAACAAATTATTCGTATACTGCTCATCACCTTTTTGTTACCATTATTACTCACTTCCGCTTCTCCTCAAGAAGCAGCAGCTTACGCAATGTGCATGACATTGCTTGCTGAAGTTGCATCTTTACTCTATTTAAAATGGAAATATGATAAGTGGAAAACGAAACAACAATACGTAAAGGAGAAAAAAAATTATCCATTATCCCCTATTTTTTCGATTGCTCTACCATCTTCAGGAAGTAAGTTATTTGGATCTTTTACTTGGTTTTTAGAACCGATTATTTTCATCAAAGCACTCGCTGTAACAGGTGTTACTAGCATTGCCGCAACTACGTTGTACGGGGTCATTTCTGGAGTATTGATACCATTATTACTGTTTCCTTCGTTTATTCCCTATGCTCTTTCGATTGTATTAATCCCAGCAGTGAGTGATGCTTTTGCTAGAAGGGATCATTCCCTTTTAAAAGAACGAATTCACTTATCGTTAAAATTTTCTACATTAACCGGATGTTATGCCGCAGCTTTGTTTTATTTGCATGGTGGCGACTTAGTTTCCGCCCTTTTTCATGTAGAAGATTCCACTGTTTACATGAAGATATTGTCACCTATTTTTTTCTTCTATTATATTCAGAGTCCATTATTTTCTATTTTACAAGCGCTAAACAATTCAAAAGCTGCTTTTTTAAACTCGTTATACGGTGGCATTGGGAAATTATTATTATTGTTTTTCCTTGCATCACAAGTTTCAATTCAAGAAAAAGGAGCTATTGTAGCGATTGGTTTTGGGGTATTAATCACGTCATTTTTACATATCGCTTCGTTAAGAGAGAAAAAAGAAGCACAAATCGGTTTCTCGTTTTTTGTGCTACCTTATGCGGTTTTTTTAATCACGATTATTGGAAGACCACTTCTGATTGCCATAGGCGAACGGTCTTTAATCGTCGATTGCCTGTACACCTTACTCTTTTTAACAATAGGATTAGTATTAACTAGACAAATAAAGCGAAAAGAAATAGCCGTGATTCTTAAAATTGCTCGTACCTCTAAAAAGAAGTTTTAAGTTGTATATAAAGCGCATCTTCCTCGTAACTGCAATAGAATATCTTTTTTATGTTCGTAATCGATTGTTTTTCTAGTTCCTCCCGTAACCATTTTTCGTTTTTTCCAATTCGTTCTAAATGACCTAGTTGGATTTCTCCATCAATGATGAGCGGAAATACGTATTGTTGTTCTTCTTTTTTGAAAACGGACAAATTACCAGAAGGCTCCAAAAATGCATAAGAAACGGATTGGACGGACCCAATTTGCTGTTCACGTAATTGTTGCAATAAATCATCTAAGTTATATCGCTGTTTTCGCATTTCTTTTTCATTAATAATACCTTCTTTCATAATAATTGAAGGCTTCCCTTCCATTCCATCTCGAAATTTTTTACTTTTCAATGAAAAGTAAGAAACTCCAATTTGGATAATCAATAAAACAACCATTGGTACTATCGCATGAATAAAGTTTCTATTTGGATCATCTAAAGCAAAGGCACCGACCTCTGCTATTAATAAAAAAACAACTAAATCGAAAATACTTAACTCTCCGACTTCTCGCTTTCCCATTATACGTAAAATACCTAGTATAACCCAATATAATATAATCGTCCGAAGTATTATGATGAGAATATCTTGCATTTGATCACCTCATTCTTACTGTGCCCAGAAAAAAAGAACTTACTCGTAAATTTTGAGTAAGTTCTTTTCCTTTTCTTATGACTCAGATACAACTCGTCCAACTGCAACGCGCTCGAATTGTAAACGAGTACCGTCTGCAACTACTACGAAAATTGTTTGATCATCCACTGCATCTATCTTCCCGTGTAAACCACCAACTGTAATGATTTGATCCCCACGTTTTAGACTATTTTGCATTGAAGCTGTATTTTTTTGACGTTTTTGTGCCGGGCGAATGATGAAAAACCACATCACAGCAAACATCGCAATTATCGGTAATAAGCCTACCAAAGTATCCATATATTGTTCCCCTCCTTTTTCTCTCTTTATAGTATACAAGAATCAAAAGTTTTTTGCATTTGGTTTATTATACCCATATTCTTCAAAAAATTCTTCTTTAAAGTCGAGTAAACGATCTTCTCGAATCGCTTGACGTACATTTTCCATTAACTTCATCAAGAAATGAAGATTATGATACGATGCTAAGCGAAGTCCAAATGTTTCATCGGCTTTAAACAAATGACGAATGTATGCTCTCGAGTAGTTTTTACATGTGTAGCAATCACATTTTTCATCAATCGGTCCAAAATCACGCGCAAATGCTGCACCTTTAATGACTAAACGACCTTTCGATGTCATGAATGTACCATTACGAGCTATTCGAGTCGGTAACACACAGTCAAACATGTCTACACCACGAATTGAACCATCGATTAACGAGTCTGGAGACCCAACTCCCATTAAGTAACGAGGCTTATTATCCGGCATTAAAGGCGTTGTAAAATCAAGAACACGATTCATCACGTCTTTCGGCTCGCCGACCGATAGCCCCCCAATTGCATAACCTGGGAAATCCATTGAAATTAAATCTTTTGCAGATTGGCGACGTAATTCCTCATACTCCCCGCCCTGGATAATCCCAAATAGACCTTGTTTATCCGTGTTTGTATGTGCAGTCAAACAACGTTCTGCCCATCGAGATGTACGTTCGACAGATGCCTTCATATATTCAAAGCTAGCCGGATATGGCGGACATTCATCAAATGCCATCATAATATCTGAACCTAATGCATTTTGAATTTCCATTGATTTTTCAGGGCTTAAAAATAATTTATCCCCGTTTAAATGATTACGGAAGTGAACGCCTTCCTCTTCAATCTTACGCATATCACTTAAACTAAATACTTGGAATCCGCCAGAATCAGTTAAAATAGCACGGTCCCAGTTCATAAATTTATGCAGCCCACCAGCTTCTCGAATAATATCGTGACCTGGACGAAGCCATAAATGATACGTATTACTTAATATTATGCCCGCATTCATTTCTTTTATTTCTTCTGGTGCCATCGTCTTTACTGTAGCTTGTGTTCCAACAGGCATGAACGTTGGCGTTTCAAACGAACCATGTGGTGTATGCACGATACCAAGTCGAGCTCCTGTTTGTTTATCTTTTTTTATTAACTCATACGTAATTGCTGCCATTTAAAAATTCCTTCCTTTTATAAACATTGCATCTCCAAAACTAAAAAATCGGTAGCGCAAATCGATTGCTTCTTTGTATGCAGACAATATGAAGTCCCTTGAAGTAAGTGCGCTTACAAGCATTACAAGCGTTGACTTTGGCAAGTGGAAATTTGTAATCATTCCGTCAATACATTTAAATTCGTATCCCGGATAGATGAAAATAGATGTCCAGCCACTATCTTCTTGCAATACTCCGTTAAACTTAGATGCAACCGATTCAAGCGTTCGTGTAGAAGTAGTGCCAACTGCAACTATTTTGCCCCCTGCAGCTTTTACTTCATTTATCGTATTTGCTGTTTCTTTCGTTATACGATAAAACTCCGAATGCATTTCGTGGTCGTCAATCGAATCCACACTAACCGGACGGAATGTTCCAAGTCCTACATGAAGTGTAACAAACGCTATTTTAACACCTTTTGCTCGAATGTCATCTAATAAGCTTTCGGTAAAGTGAAGTCCCGCAGTTGGTGCAGCAGCCGAACCCTGTTCTTTTGCATAAACGGTTTGGTAACGATCTTTGTCTTCCAATTTTTCATGAATATACGGTGGTAAAGGCATCTCGCCCAGTTGGTCTAATACTTCAAAAAACACACCGTCATATTCAAAGCGGAATATACGTCCGCCATGTTCTTTTATGTCGGTACAAACAGCGCGCAGTAGCCCGTCACCGAATACAATCGTTGTTCCTATTTTGACACGCTTTGCCGGTTTAACAAGCGTCTCCCAATGATCCCCTTCAATTTGTGTCAATAAAAGCACTTCTACATTTGCGCCGGTCTCTTCCTTTACTCCCATTAAACGGGCCGGCATTACTTTTGTATCGTTTAAAACGAGGCAATCCCCCGCTTTTAATTCATCCAAAATGGCGGAGAAATGTGTGTGTGTAAACGTCTTCTTTGGATAATCTGCTATTAATAGCTTGCTACTAGTCCGATCCAGTAATGGCGTTTGTGCAATCAGTTCTTCTGGTAAATCAAAATCAAAATCTTCTACTCTCATCTGGCGTACATCCTTTATTAGTCGTTTCTTTCTATCGGTAACGGCATCCCTAAATGCTCGTAAGCGAGTGGCGTTACTATTCTTCCCCTTGGGGAACGTTGTATAAACCCAATTTGCAATAAATATGGTTCATACACATCTTCTATCGTCGTAGATTCTTCTCCAATACTTGCAGCAATCGTATCTAGACCAACTGGTCCGCCTCTAAATCTTTCAATCATTGCCATCAATAACTTATGATCAATATGATCCAATCCTCTCGGATCCACTTGAAGAAGCTCTAGCGCTTCTCTTGCTAGATTTAATGAAATGTGACCATTTCCACGTACTTGTGCATAATCACGTACACGTTTTAATAAGCGGTTTGCTATACGAGGAGTTCCCCTCGAACGTCTTGCTATTTCACCTGCAGATTCAAAATCAATCGAAGCATTAAATAATTCTGCACTTCGCACCACAATCGACGTAAGTGCTTCTTCATCATAAAAATCCAATCGTAGTAATACACCGAAGCGGTCCCTGAGTGGAGCAGACAATGCACCAGCTCTTGTCGTTGCACCGATTAGCGTAAATGGTGGCAAATCTAGCCGAACACTTCTTGCTGCTGGACCTTTTCCTACAACAATATCTAAACAAAAGTCCTCCATTGCAGGGTATAGTACTTCTTCAATGGAACGATTCAGTCGATGTATTTCATCAATGAATAATACATCACCTGGTTCAAGCGAACTAACGATAGCCGCTAAATCACCTGGTCGCTCAATAGCAGGTCCACTGGTCATACGGATTTGTACGTCCATTTCATTTGCAATAACGGAAGCAAGTGTCGTTTTACCGAGTCCCGGAGGTCCGTACAAAAGACAATGATCCAAACTTTCGCCTCTCATTTTTGCCGCTTCAATGAAAATCTCTAAGTTATGTTTAATCTTATCTTGTCCAATATATTGTTTTAATAATTGTGGACGAAGCGATTGTTCATAAGGTTCATCATAATTAGAAATCTCGCTTGAAATCACACGTTCTGTCATGCCAAGAACCTCCTTTCTTTATTGATCCAGCGCATGGCTAGTCGCTGAAAAACGTTGTCCTAAGGGAACAGACATAGGCGTTTGCGCTTTACTTATTTCCCGGAAAATAATAATTGCAATGCTTTTTTCATAAATTCATCAGTTGATTGAAGCTCTTTGTTGTCTTTTAATTTAGGACGAACTTTTGAGAGTTCACGTTCTGAATATCCGAGTGCCGTAAGTGCTAACATTGCTTCTTCTAACTCATGGTCCGCAGTATTATCCGCAAATAATGTCGGTTCATCATCCAAGAATTCGATTTGCTCTAAATCCATGAGATCGTGTAACTTCCCTTTTAAGTCTAAAATCATCTGACGAGCTGTTTTCTTTCCAACACCTGGAAATTTCACCAGAAACGTTTCATCTTCTCGTTCAATTGCTTGGATAACATGTGTCGGCTCACCACTAGCTAATATTGCAAGCGCTCCTTTAGGTCCAATCCCAGATACAAGAATGAGCTTTCGGAACAACTCTCGCTGCGCTAAAGTAGAAAAACCCATTAACTGTTGCATATCTTCACGAACATGAAAATGGGTATATACTTGGATTATTTCTTCACTCTTTCTAAACGCAAAAGGATTTGGTGTAAACAGCTGATATCCGATTCCTTGTAACTCCAATACAACATACTCTGGTGTCACTCGTGTAACCTTGCCTTTTATGTAATCATACATTCCTTAAATCCCTCACAATCAATATATCCAGTATACCATAACAAACAAAGATGGCCGCTCCATAAACGAGCGACCAACTCCGACTAGGATTTACTAAAGCTTACTTAAATTATAGCATAAATTAGGCCATTCCGTTAACGCCTTATTCGTATATGGAACTAACTGATCGATAAACTTCTGCCTACGTTCTAATGGCAAAGCATATGCATATAACCATTCTCTATACAATTCGTTGGGATACATCATCGCTTCTTTATGCTTGCACACTACCTTTTCAAGCATTGGAAATTCATTCATTAATAAGTGAATATCATAATCAATTTCAGAAAGTACACGATGCATCCACAAAATATTTTCCATCTCTTTTGGGCCAATTACTGCAAGATCAAAATCAATTATTTTGTAAGTGGAACCGTCCGATAAGAAATTATGATGCACCACATCTCCATGCAATAATGTTCGGTCTTGCATATCAAATGGTATCATATCTTTTAATGCCATATCACCATACATCAAAAGCATCTTGGTGTTGCTAACTCCTATAAACGATTCTACAAAAAAAGATATCTCTTTCATCTTTAATAAACGATTTTGCCATTTGGAAATCAAATTAAATGCATAGAGTACTTTGCTATCTTCCCAAGCAATTATTTCGTTCGTTTTATGCAAACGAGTAAGTAGTGAGTAAACCGCTTTTCGATCTTCCTCATTACTGTAATTCACCGTATGCGTTCCTTTAAACCATGGTTGAATAATGAAATCTAGTTGAGGAGATTCTATTACCGGTAATACAAAAGGATTCTCAATATATTGTAATTTGTCGTGAATGAAACGAATTTTTTCAGCCTGTTCTTCAGAGGGATATTTCTTTACAGAAAATACCCCGTTTTCATTTTTCCATTTCCATACGTTTTTTTTTATTTGTCGAATATAGTAACTCACTTTTTAAAAGTGGTGGTACGGATATGGTGGGCATGGATATACCGGTACATAACAAATCTGTACGCATGGACAGCCACCATAGTACGCTTGCGTTTGTGGATGCATGTACGGGTATTCCTGCATGGTTGGATACTCTTCCATGTGTGGGTACTCTTCCATAGGTGGACATGGATATAATGGTGAGAATGTAGGGGATGGTTCTTCCACTACTGGTTGTATTTGTTGTATTGGTAGAACAGGCTGAACCGGTGGTGCTGGTGGTGGTGGTGCTGGTGGTGGTACTGGCACTCTTTCACGCTCATTAAAATGTGCTTCAATATGGATAGATGTTGACTCAACTAATCTCCAACCTTGTGGAGATGGTGTCATATCTATGTGTGGAGCTTGCACTATGTTATAAATCGGTTGCGGACTAACCGGTGGTACTGGTGGAACAGGCAAAGCTTTTGGTGGTACTGGATGCGCTTTTGGTGGTACTGGGTGAGCTTTTGGTGGTACCACATGTTCTTTCGGTTGCACCACATGTTCTTTCGGTTGTACTGGGTGCGCTTTTGGAGCTAGATGAGCTGGATGAACTGGGTGCGCTTTTGGGTGCGGGTGAACGTGATGCTCTAGATGAACATGGTGCTGTGGAGCAGGATGTGTATGCATTTCCTCCCTCTTCATCATTTCTTTTTTAACTGGGCGACTCTCGCTGTATGGATGATTGACGGATTCCATTTTTCTTGTATCTGGAATAAAAATCTTCATTCCTGGAACGATATATTCTGGATTCGCGAGATGTGCATTTAATCTTTTTAATTCTTCAAAAGAAACACCATAGCTTCTTGAAATTTTCCAAAGCGTGTCACCTTTTTCGACAATATGAATTTGCACAGTCTTCCTCCTTCCCTTCTCCTTAAACTATGTGCAACTACCTAAATTGGACACAGTTTTTTTAGAAAAGCACTTCCCTTCATGATAAACTTATGAATAGGAGCTAGCTCGTTATGCAAGTTGGGAGGGTTATTATTGAAAAAATTAAAAGGTGCAGAACGAAGAAATTGGATATTTTCTTATTTAGTAGAGCAAAACCAACCAGTTACCGGTTCAGATCTCGCTAAACTGGCAAATGTCAGTCGGCAAGTGATCGTAAATGATATTACACTGTTAAAAGCTACAAATATCCCAATTGTTTCGACAAGCCAAGGATATATGCTATTGCCAAACAAAGATGCAGATGCGTATGTACAAAAAAAAGTTGCGTGCAATCACCAATCTAAAGACTCAGAAGATGAGCTTCAAACACTAGTAGATGCCGGTGTGACGGTAGAAAATGTAACAGTAGAACATCCAGTATACGGGGAAATCACCTCTTCTATTATGGTGTCCAATCGCCATGATGTGGAAATGTTCTTAAAAAAAGTAAGAGAAACAGAAGCCTCTTTCTTATTAGAACTTACTTCAGGTATTCACCTACATCTACTTTCTGCACCAACTGAAGAAGTATTAAATCGCGGCATAGAAGCGCTAAGGAAAAAAGGTTATTTAATAGAAGAATAACTAAAAAGCGACCAACATAAAAACGCAAGGCAGAAAATAGTGTCTATTTTCCGCCTTGCGTTTTATTAATCTGCAGATTTCTCGGTTTCATATGTATAATAAGATCCAAGTGACTTCACTTCACATCCCAAAGCCGTTAACTCTTCCATTGCACCTAGCATCATTGGGACTTGCTCATCTTCTAATATGTCCATTATAAAAAAGTATTGTCCTAACCCTGTTTTTAATGGTCTTGATTCAATTTTACTTAAGTTGAGCTTTCGCCAAGCAAAAACAGAAAGTACTTGGTGCAACGAACCGGACCGATCATCCTTCGGCAACGTAAGCATTATAGTCGTCTTCACTTGACTTGTATGTCCCGTTTGCTTAATACTCTTATTCTTTTTAGAGAGTACAAAAAATCTTGTATGATTAAAATGAAAATCATGAATATTATGCTCTACAATTTGAAGACCATACTCAGTTGCAGCGGAGGTATTTCCAATCGCTGCAATACAATTCCATTCATTTTCAGAAACGTATTTTGCAGCGGCTGCAGTCGAAGTAGATTGTTCAAGCGGAACTTTGCCAAATCGATAATACAAATATTTATGACATTGCGCTAATGCATGTGGATGGGAATAGATCGTCTGAATCTCTTCCCATTTTTTTGCATTAGATGGGTGCACCATTAAATGTTGTTGAATAGGTGCTAGTATCTCCGCAATAACAGATACATTTGCTTCGTGATATAAATAATCGATTGTAAGTGGTACCGTGCCTTCTAGAGCATTTTCTATCGGCACAACAGCAATATCCACTTTGCCACTTGAAACGGCTTCTATACATGCTGGTATCGTTCGAAGTGGTACTAGCTTTTCATGTTCAAATAAAACCTTTGATGCTAAATGAGTAAAAGAAGCTTCCGGTCCTAGGAAAGCCACTTGTTGAGTTGCCATTCAAAATCCTCCTTACTTGTATAATCCAGAGTGACCTAGCGCTCTGACATTCGCTTACCACAGGCTAGCGACGAATCAGTAGATCAGATTTTGACCTTCTATTGTTATTTAGAGAAGCATCCACTCAACTTCTGATCAGAAGGCGAGCGGTAAGCTTCGGAAAACAAGCAGACACTAGGATATATTTATAAAGCGCCAGAGCTTATCACTTCTGCGGATTCTACAAAGTCCAGTCGCTTCATTTCATTCAAAAAATCATCTAATTCTTTTGTCATTGCAGTGACATCTAAAGATAACGTCACACTTGCTCTACCTTGAATCGGTATCGTTTGGTGAATCGTTAGTATATTGATTGATGACCCCGCCACAAGTTGCAGTAATCTTGCTAAGGTCCCTTCCCGATCCTCTAACTGTAAAAATAGTGTTAAGATTCGTTCTTGAACGATCGAATGGAACGGAAAAACCGCATCACGATATTTGTAAAAAGCACTTCGAGATAAATCTACTTCTTTTACTGCATCCCAAATCGAAGATACTTTCCCAGATTGGAGAAGATGCTTTGCTTCCAAAGTTTTTTGCATAGCTTCGGTCAATACATCCTCCCGTACTAAATAAAAGCGCTGGCCAGTTACGTCTTTCATGCGGTTCCCCTTCTTTCCTTACTCGATAAATTCAAACTCAAATTGTAACAATCGTACTATATCGCCATCTTTAGCCCCGCGCTCGCGAAGTGCATCATCTATACCCATTCCACGAAGCTGTCTTGCAAATCTGCGGATGGAGTCTTCTCGGCTGAAATCAGTCATTTTAAATAATCGTTCTACCGATCCGCCAGATAATACGAATGCCCCATCATCATCTCTTGAAATTTCGAAATCCTCTTTTTTCGCTTCATGTTTGTACATGACAGATGTTTCCGATTCTTCTTCAGTTAAGTGTTCTAATGGGAATTCTGGTGCCACTTCTAATAAGTCTGCTACAGCAAACAATAATTCTTGTAATCCTTGACGCGAAATTGCGGAAACCGGGAACACTTTCATATCAGGTCCCACTTTTTCTTTAAATGTTTTTAAATTTTCTTCCGCATCAGGCATGTCCATTTTATTTGCGACAATAATTTGAGGTCTTTCCGTTAAGCGTAAATTATACTGCTTTAACTCTTCATTGATCGTTAAATAATCTTCGTATGGATCTCTGCCTTCCATTCCCGACATATCAATTACATGTACGATTACACGTGTACGCTCAATATGACGCAGGAATTGATGTCCTAATCCTACCCCTTCAGACGCTCCTTCGATTAGTCCTGGTAAATCCGCCATCGCAAAGCTACGATGATCTTCTGTTTCGACCATTCCTAAATTTGGGACAATCGTTGTAAAATGGTAGGCAGCAATTTTAGGTTTTGCTGCAGATACAACGGATAATAAAGTAGACTTACCAACACTTGGGAAACCTACTAGCCCAACATCTGCTAACACTTTAAGTTCCAATACAACATTTAACTCGAATCCTGGCTCCCCTTTTTCCGAAAGCTCTGGTGCTGGGTTTGCTGGTGTAGCAAATCGGGAATTTCCTCGACCACCACGTCCACCTCTTGCAATAATTGCTTTTTGACCATGCTCTACTAAATCCGCAAGGACAGCACCTGTTTCTTCATTCGTTACTACGGTACCTGGAGGAACTTTTACGAATAAATCATCCGCATTGGCACCATGCATATTTTTGCTCATCCCATGCTCACCACGAGTTGCTTTGAAATTACGTTTATAGCGGAAATCCATTAATGTGCGTAATCCTTCATCTACGACAAATACTACGTCTCCACCATTTCCACCGTCCCCACCTGCTGGACCGCCCATAGGAACATACTTTTCACGACGGAATCCTACCATACCATCTCCGCCGTCTCCACCTTTTACATAAATCTTCACGTGATCTACAAACATTTATTTCACTCCAATCTTTCACTTGCAGTTAGCTTAATTTTAAGCTCGTTTTCTGTATTTACCAGTTTCTCAATATGAAAAAAACCTGTAAATGTTTCTTCCATCCACGAATCGGAAGACCAATCTCCTTGAACATCTATTTGGATTTCTAGTTGTTCATTCGTCATAATATGAACTTTAAATAATTGCTCTTGATATCCTCTAAGATTCGGGTAAATGGATTGAAGAAAACAATCTAAGTATTCCCGAAGTGCAGCATCATATTTATCTGCTCCACGTGTTAAAAGAGATGTTTGAACAACTAAAGTCATTTTATTATATCTTATACTAAATGTTTGTAACCATTCGTTTGTTTTAGATAGACCTACATTATTGATATCAAAAAACTGATTACATTTTGACGAATAATTACTTATTAATTTTTTTGCCTCTTCTATCCTGCCCATATCTAAATTCATTTGTATTAAATGTAAACTATTTAGAAAATCATGCATAGAGTGGCGCAGTACTTTGTTTATCGTTATCTCTTTATCTGCCATATTAGTAACCACGCTCCGTTTTATGCTTTTGTTCTTATAGTATAACAGGAATAGCTTGTTATTGCTCTCACCTAAAAAAAAAAGGACCGCATAAATGCAGTCCTTTTCTTATCATCAAGCTTCTTGAGCTACAGGATATACACTTACTTTTTTCTTGTCACGGCCGAAACGCTCAAAGCGTACTACACCGTCAACTTTCGCAAAAAGTGTGTCATCTCCACCACGTCCAACGTTTTCACCAGGGTGAATTTTAGTACCGCGTTGACGGTATAAAATAGATCCGCCTGATACGAATTGTCCGTCAGCACGTTTAGCGCCTAGACGTTTCGATTGAGAGTCACGACCGTTACGAGTCGAACCTACTCCCTTTTTGGATGCGAAAAACTGAAGATCTAATCTTAACATATGTTCCACCTCCTACTTTTTGAAGGTTATTTTTATATACTTACTATAATCTTGCTCAATCGTTTGTAAAGATACAATCATCGATTCCAAAATGAGCTGCATATTCGCGCCCTTTTCAGAATTTGTAGTGCTTGGTACTTCGACATATAAATAGCCTCCGTCCCCTTTTTGCTTAATAATAGGTGTAATTTCCGTAAGTGCAATGATAGCATTTACTGCACCGAATGATACAGCAGAAGCTCCTGCACATACTAAATCTTTCCCATGTTCAGCAAAATCGGCATGTCCTTTCATTTCAAATGAATGAATCAGACCTGATTGATCTCTCGTTATCGTCACTTTAATCATCTTATAAACTAATAGATTCTACTACTAATTTAGTGTATGGTTGACGATGACCTTGTTTTTTACGGTAATTCTTTTTCGCTTTGTATTTGAAAACGATGATTTTTTTAGCTTTGCCGTTTTTTACAACTTTCGCTGTAACTTTAGCACCTTCCACGAATGGAGCACCAACTTTAACATCATCTCCACCTACGAATAAAACTTTGTCGAAAGTTACAACTTCATCAGCATTAACATCTAATTTTTCAATGTAGATTTCTTGCCCTTGTTCAACTTTGATTTGTTTACCACCAGTTTCAATAATTGCGTACATACTTGCACCTCCTCTTAGACTAAGACTCGCCTTCGGCAAAGGTGACTCAGTTACCTGAGTACTTAAACCTTCTCAGAGCGGTTGTAGCAACGGGTGCTGCTACAAACAATAACATTTGAATATTATCACATATAAATTCTCACGTCAAGCGGTTTTCGTTATTCTATCAAATGCTAGCTTGTACTTTCGAAATCTCCAATAAGAATAGTTTTGCAAAATGACAAATAAAAAAATGAACGAAACTGATACAGCCCTTGGAAAATAAGCAAAGCTAATAAAAAAAATAAGGCTACTACTCCAAATGGAAAAGCCTATTAGCATCTCATACTTATCCGGAAAAAGCGCATCTACAGCCCGTCCACCATCTAAAGGATAAATCGGAAGTAAATTTAAACATAAAATCATTGCTTGTGTAGAAAATATAAATCGATGCTGTGGAAATTCAATGAAATAACTAATAGCCATTATCAAAAGCGTACAAAATGGACCTCCAAAAATGACGAAAAGCTGTCCACTTTTTTGCACTTTTGAAAATTGCTCCATTTTAATCTCTCCGCCGTACGGTAAAATCGTACATGATCGAACTTTTATCCCTACTAATTTTGCTGCGATTAAGTGCCCTACTTCATGAATAAGCAAGGAACCAAATACGATTGAATAGATAGCGATTTCTCCTGATAAATAAAAAAATAGGAAAAGCGGTATCATAATAGGATGCACTTTAAAGACTTGTTTATTCATAGGTTGCTGCTAGCCAATCAACAAGTTCGCTCATTTCTAAGTTTTCCCCATCTTTTACTACTTGAATATATAATAATTCGTTCTCAACAGTCGCAAAAATGTCTCCTGGACTCACTGATGTATATGGTAGTTGGTGAAACTCTGATACAAATCCAAATGTTGCCGTTTCCCCTGTATCATATAAAATAGACATCGTTTTATTTGTGTTTTTCTTATAACCCGTAAAAATAATCATTCCATTTTCGGATGCATACAAATCCTGCGACTCTTCTACAGCTAAGATGGCTCCTTCACCAAAAGGCTGAATCGATTTATATTCGATTAAAGGAGGGTCCGCCACAGGCGCACTCACTTTAATTTTTCTATCCGATTGCTCCACCCATGCCATCACTTTTTTATACACATCTGCTGGCTTTTGAGGTTCTAATAGCGTGGTTGTATAATTCGTCGATAACGTATTATTTTCCTCTAGATTTGCCACTATAAAAAATGCTAATACAAATAGTAGCGCAAGCGCCCATTTACGTTTTGAAAGCATAACATTCCCCCTAGTAGGAATGTATGATGGCAAGTACAAATTAATGAATAAAAAAAGCGGAAGTGACCTTTAAGTCTATCTTGTTTTCAGAAGCTTTCCGCGAAAAATAGTTTGTGCAATACTGGGATAATGCGTCTTAATAATAGGATCTTCGGGTTTGTCGTGTTGAGCGGGCTTTTTGTCGCGCTAGGGGTAGTCTTTGTCATGTTCGAAGGCTAGTTTGTCGCGTTCGCAGCGGTTTTTGTCTCGTTCAACCATATACTGTAAGATTTGAAACTGATTAGCTAGCAATTTTCTTTGTTTTCGCTGCAGGCGGCGACTCCTGCCGGATGAGTGAGCAAATGAGACATCACAACGTACGCGCAAGCGGCGGTGGTGGCTCATCGCTCACCCGGCGGAAAGCGTCCGACTGCAGCGAAAATCGCAGAGGTCACCTGATAAAGCTATTTAAGACGCATTATCCCTAAAAAGTGGAATACCTTCTGCTTCTGTGTTGAAACGGAAAGTTATTCTCATACCATACATTCTATATTTCGCTAAAATATAAAAAAGCGAACGCTAAATGTATTAGTCGTCCGCTTCATTTATTGCTCATATTATTTAGTAAATATAGATTTAAGTTTAGACATTACACCTTTTTTTGGCATGTCCATAGACATTAATGGCACAGATTCACCTAAAATACGGCGGGCAATATTTCGATAGCCGAGTGCAGCTCGATTAGAAGGATCCATCACAACTGGCTCTCCTTTATTAGAAGAACTTATGACACTCTCATCATCCGCAATAATTCCTAGTAGATCGATAGATAAATGCGTTGTAATTTCATTAATATCGAGCGCTTCGCCTTTAGTCATTAAGTGATGACGAATACGATTGATGATTAACTTCGGTGGATCAATAGATTCTTCCTGCTCTAACAACCCAATAATACGATCCGCATCCCGAACAGCTGAAATTTCTGGCGTAGTCACGACAATTGCTTTATCAGCACCTGCAATTGCATTTTTATACCCTTGCTCAATACCTGCCGGACAATCGATTAAGACGTAATCATAATCTCGTTTCAACTCATTTACAAGTTCTTTCATTTGCTCAGGATTTACCGCATTTTTATCCGTTGTTTGGGCTGCTGGTAACAAGTATAATCTATCTTCAAAACGTTTATCTTTAACAAGTGCTTGATGCACTTTACAGCGACCTTCCACAACATCTACTAAATCATAAATAATTCTATTTTCAAGTCCAAGCACAACATCCAAATTTCTTAAACCGATATCTGTATCCATTAAACAAACTTTTTTCCCTTGTAGAGCCAATGCAGTTCCAAGATTTGCAGTTGTTGTCGTTTTACCGACCCCACCTTTCCCAGAAGTTATTACGATTGCTTCTCCCACATTAGCTTCCTCCTTTAAATGTTGATAAATTTGGTCTTAATAATCGTAGTTCTTGCAGGCGATCAATTGCGATCAAACCATTTGTATGTAAATACGCGCATTCCATTTCCGGTTGCTCGGATAAGATTGTTAACTCATCTGTCATCGTTTCAATGACATTATCAATAATCAGATGGGTCGCTTCTAACCACGAGGCTGCAATAACCGCATCCCGGTTCCCGTTTGCCCCTGCATGTGCGATTCCTTTTAATCGACCAAGTACAAAAACATTACCACCAGCAATGACGCGCCCATTTGGATTTACATCTCCAATTACGACCAAATCCCCAACTGCAGTAATGATTTGGCCCGAACGGACAATGCCCACATAGGTCTCAGATTGATTTTCTAGTAATCTTTTATTACATTCTTCGACGGTCATTACATCACTTTGAATTTTCGTAACGCGAAGATGCTCCGTCTGTTGCACACAGTTAATAATTTCTTTGGCCTGTTCATTATTGCAATATCGATATCCTAAATGTAACAGCACTTCCGCTTGACCTTCAAATCCTTCATCAGATACCTTTTTCGCTAACTCTTCTAAAAGCTCTGTATATGAACACTGATCATCTAGACGTAATACAAGCCCTTCTTTTGTACCTTTAATCGATATTAACTGCTTTTTCGTCAATCAAGTCACCTCAGATCTACTGTCTAACCAAAAACGATTATTTTTGAAGCAGTAATAATTTTTGATTAAACCGATTTAGAAGAATATATTTAAACAACCATCCGAACATTAATATAAATACACCATTAGCAATCATCGTTGGGATGAGATTAAATTGGTAAAAAGCCGCAAATGACATCGTTTTAATACCAATAAATGTATAAAACAAAAATAATATAATTTCCACTGTAGCTACTAATAGAAGCGTCAAAATAGTGGCAACTATTAAATGATGATGTATATATCTTACGATAAAGCTAGCTACTAAACACATTAACGGAAAAATAAAAGAATATAATCCAATAATATCAATGAAAAAGACATCATACAAGAGCCCAAAAATCAACCCATAAAGCATTGCCCGTTTTCGGTCATAATAAATTGCAATAAATATTAAATAAATGATTAAAAAACGAGGAACTAAGACATAAAAGTCCCCGTTTAATTCAATAGGTGAAAAGAGTCCAAAAATCGGCTCCATATAAAACAATAGAACCGAAATAACCATTACTACATAACGAATCATGATTCTTCCCCTGCACCTTCTGATAAATCACGCTCTGTATTTCCACCATCTGTCCCATCTACAGAATTAATAGATCGTTTCGATATAATGACATGATCTAAAATAGAAAAGCTCGCTGCAGGTTTCACATATGCAAGTTGGGTTAAGCCATAATCATCCGTCGTTACTTCAGTAACTTCACCGATCAAAATACCTTTTGGAAAAATTCCACCCAAACCAGAAGTGGTTACTTTTTGGCCTTTTTTCACTTCGAACTCAGAATCTATTCTTTTTAATATAAGTTCTTTGCGTTCCATATCATATCCTTCAATTAATCCAAATACTTCTTGTTCATCTGCAATAACTGCTGAAACACGATAATTCGGATTTTGGGTAGATAAAAGCTCCACTGTTGACGTGAATTTGGAAGTTAAAATGACTTTTCCGATTAATCCTTGGGATGTCATCACAGCCATATTCACAGCTACACCGTGTGTTTCTCCTTTATCAATAATAATCTTTTCTTCCCATTGATCCGGATTCCGTGCGATGACCGTAGATTGGATTGGATTGAATTTACGAAGGCTTTCTTCTTTATCGATAATTTTTCTTATTTCTTCATTTTCTAACTGTAATTCATTTACACTAGCTTGTAAGGTGGCATAATCTTCTAATCTTGCTTTCAACCGTTTATTTTCATCATATGTATTAAGTAAAGATTCGACATTATTAAAAATACCCGTCACATACTGGGTCGGCTTAGAAAACATAGTTTGTCCAAAACCGACCACATCTTTAATTACTTGCTCAGGCAATGATGCATGATTTCGATCTCGCAAAGAAAAGCTGATGAGTGCCACAAGAAATATCATCCCTACAAGCAGCAAAACTAATCGCTTATTTGAAAAAAATTGTGGCATAACTCACTTCTCCTTAACTTTTAGTTTGTTGACGCTTTAATAAGCCCATATGATCAAGTGCTTTTCCTGTTCCGATAGCAACACAATCTAATGGATTTTCTGCAATAAATACTGGCATATTTGTTTGATCACTAATTACTTTGTCTAAATTCTCCAGTAGTGCTCCCCCACCAGTTAGCATAATACCACGTTCCATCACATCTGCAGACAATTCAGGTGGTGTTTGCTCTAACGTTTTCTTTACTCCATCAATAATAGAGGCAATAGATTCACGCAAAGCACTCGCAATTTCCGTTGATGTAATATCAATCGTTTTCGGTAATCCAGTAACTAAATCACGTCCACGGATGTCCATTTTTTCTTCCGCACCTGTAACTCTTGCAGATCCAATTTCCACTTTAATCGCTTCAGCAGTTCGTTCCCCAATGGTTAAGTTGTATGTTTTACGAACATAACTCGTAATTGCTTGATCCATTGCGTCTCCACCTACACGAACAGATTCGCTCGTTACGATACCACCAAGTGAAATAACCGCTACTTCAGTTGTTCCACCACCTATATCAACGACCATACTTCCCGTAGGTTCCCAGACAGGTAAATTTGCACCGATTGCAGCTGCAAATGGCTCTTCAATTGTTACCGCATCACGTGCTCCAGCTTGTTTCGCTGCATCGATTACTGCGCGTTGCTCTACTGAAGTAATACCAAATGGGACACAAATCATGACATTTGGTTTACTCCATGACATACCCGATGCTTTTATTGCATTCTTTAAGTAATATTCAATCATGGCAGAAGTCGTATCGAAATCCGCAATAACTCCATCTTTCATCGGGCGAATCGCTACAATCGAACCTGGTGTACGACCAATCATATTTCTCGCGTCATTCCCTACTGCTACAATAGAACCATTTTGTACATTTTTTGCAACAACTGAAGGCTCTCTTAATACAATTCCTTTTCCTTTAATAAAAACAAGCGTATTTGCTGTTCCCAAATCAATTCCTAAATCTCTAGATCCAAATCCAAACACTATATTTACTCCCTTTCTATCTCAAACAAGTTTTACTTAATTGTCTTAAAGTCATAACTCTCATTATAACTGATAGAAAGAAAAATGCCCAGTGTCACATGTACCCCTTTTCTTTAAGACTAATAAATTCATGATCACCAATGATCAAATGATCGATCAACTCGATGCCCATTATAAGTCCTGCTTCTATTAAACGTTTGGTTACATCGATGTCTTCAGGAGAAGGCGAAGCGTTGCCACTGGGGTGGTTATGCGCGCAAATGATCGAGGCTGCAGAGCGTTTTACGGCTTCGCGGAATACCTCCCTTGGGTGTACGATGGAAGCGTTAAGTGAGCCGATAAAAATCGTTTGTTTATGAAGGATTTGGTTTTTGACATTTAGGAAGAGAGCAACGAAATGTTCTTGTTTCAAGGAAGTCATATCTGGCATTAAATAAGTAGCGGCATCTTTCGGAGAGCGAATTGTAAATTTTTCATCCGTTTGTTGTTGAGAAAGTCTTCTACCTAGCTCAACTGCTGCGAGAAGTTGGACAGCTTTTGCTTCTCCAATCCCTTTTACGGACATCATTTCTTCTAACGTAGTATTTTTTAATTCTTGAATTTGTTCGATGAAGTTAAGCACTCTATTTGCTAGAAGTAGAACAGACTCTTGCTTCGTACCAGTACGAAGCAAGATTGCTATTAATTCTTGATTGGATAGACTTTGTGCACCTTGTCTTACAAGTCTTTCACGAGGACGATCAGCTATATGCACATCACGAATCATTAAAGAAGGTGGTACGTTGACAGTCATTTGCTCCACTCCTTTTCAAACGCTACTACTTCAAGTGTAAGTAACGTTTGAAACAAACGACTAATCGGAAGACCTACAACATTGTTGTAATCCCCTTCGATTTTTTTGACTAATAATCCTCCCATTGTTTGAATACCATATGCACCTGCTTTGTCCAATGAATCTCCAGTTGCTACATAAGCATCTATTTGCTCATTTGATAGTTCATAAAATGTCACGAGCGTGGATTCTGCAAAACTGATACTTGTCCCTGCTCCTTGAATGGAAACGCCTGTCACTACATGATGCGTGCGACCAGAAAGACTTTTTAAATATTCTTTTGCCTGTTCCTTACTAGTCGGTTTTCCTAACACTTCTTTCCCTAGATGGACAATCGTGTCTGCGCCTATAACAATAGCATTCGGATTTCTTTCAACAATAGGCACTGTTTTTTTATATGCAATAGAAATTGCCATCTCTTCTGGCGTAAGTTCACCTTCCACCACTTCTTCAATTTTTGCAGGTTGAACTTCGAACGGAATAGCTAATCTACTAAACAGCTCTTTTCTTCTCGGTGACTCACTTGCTAGTATAAATGAATAATCAGTTGTTAATTTCAATGTAAATTCCTCCTTTTCAATAGCATACAAAAAAATCGGAAAAAGGAAAATTGTTTTAAAAACAAAACTATTTCATTTTCCCTTTGTATTTAGGTCAAAAATTCAATTTTACGCATGAGTTCTGTTCTAAATAATGCGTAAAAACGTGTAATCTCATGACAGAAGAAACATCTGAAAACATTGATATCGCTTGTACAATAGTCATTAAATCATCTGGATAGTCTTCTTTTTTTGCAATTGAGTCAAAAAAATTTTTAGAAATATTATCTTCTTGTAAAAGATTAATAATTTTCTTTACTTTAGGATTCTCACATCCACTAGTAGAAACATACAAATTTTTAGTAAAACTAGGGAGAGCTTCCGTTTGTGTAATAGGCACATCATTTAAAAATAAATTACTCCAAACAAAAAACTGATTTTCTACTTGAACAATACCAGCTTTTTCTAAAGAGGGCTGCGTTGCCATAAAAGAGATTGCACTTTCTTTCGAAGAAAACATCCCATACTGTTTTACATGGAATGATAATGCCCCATCTGCAGCAACCTCTATTGTATTGTCTTTAGATTGTTCCGCAACAGGTGTCGTATCTTCTTCCTTTGCAACTTCTACTTTTTTATCATTTGCTAAATTTAGTATAAAGCCAAATAGTAAAACGCCCACTACCCCAATGACAAGCCCTTGAATACCTGCTAAAATTATCTTCTTTCTTGGATTTCGCCTTCTAATCGGCATAACATCACCTCTTTTTTCACAACCTTATCACGAACAACGTAAAAAAAGACGAGACCTATGTCGGCTCATCTTAAAAATTTATCGAGTTAAAAAAACAAATTCACATACCAATCGACAAGTACTTCTCCGTAAAAATAGGAAATAATCGCTGCAATCGCTATCGATGGACCAAATGGAATCGGTGTTTTCCGTCCTTTTTTTGCTTTTTTCAATGCAATAACACCAAACACCGTTCCAATAATAGAAGCTAAAAATAGTGTCAATAAAGTCGGAATTAGTCCTAATACAATTCCAATAACAAAAAATAATTTAATATCTCCGCCGCCCATACCGCCTTTTGACAACACTGCTATTAAAAACAATAGACCAAAACCGACAATAGCCCCTAACCAACTATCCCACCATAGGGTTAACGGCGAAACAATTCTCACGATAATTAAAGGAATTAAAAAGAAAAGCAATATCTTATTCGGAATAAGCATATATGCTAAATCAGAAACAGTAATAATAACAAGCATGGAAATAAATAATATCCCTGCAATTAGCTCTAGAGAGAAGCCTAGTTGACTATACGCAAATGCAAATAATAAACCAGTAGCAAATTCCATCACCGGATACATCCAGTGAATCTTCGTACCACATCCTCTACATTTTCCTTTCAAAAATAGATAGGAAAACACAGGAACTAAATCAACTATAGTTAAGTTTCGATCGCAAACCATACAATGCGAAGGAGGTTTTACAATTGATTCTCCTATTGGCACACGGAGACCAACTACGTTGAAAAAGGAACCGAATACGATTCCATATATGAAAAATAGAATTGTTATAACGATATCCATAGTTACCTCAACATTCTTTTATTATGGTATAACTAATGTTTCTCCAATAATGACAATATCAGAATTTCGTTTATTTGCTTTTTTTATGATTGATTCACCTTTGCGAGAATGATAATACTTCATTGAAATCGAGTAGAGCGTATCATTTGGCTGTACTACATAAGTTCTTACTACTGATTTGTTAGATTTAGGTTGTGCAGGTGTAACTTCTTTTTCTTCTTTAGACTTTTCGATTTCCTCGGGTTGCGTTTCTTCTACCACGTCCACTTGTTGTTCTTCTTTAGATTCCATATCTGTTTGTGACTTTTCTTTTTGTTCCAAAACGTCATACACTGGATTTTTCTTATTGGATGCTGGAGGAATGACAAGTCCGAACTTATTTGCTATCTTTGTAATAATTGGAGCATAATACGTCGATAGAACAACATTGTATTCCAAATGATCTTCCTGTGGTCCTGGACGCACTTCTCCTTCTTCAAATCCCTGAAAAGAAAAAGACTCGACAACATATATACGAGGGTTTTTGCGAATATTTTCTAAAAAAGTTGTTAATGCCTCATAATCTTTTGACAGTACGGTTAAAGAGATAGTTATAGCTTCTAGCCCATCCGGCATTATTACTTTTATTTCTTCTAAAGCTTGTTCCTTAGCAGATTGCAATTCCTCTAAAGGTTGTTCTTCCGTAATAATTTCTTCTTCGGTTTGCTCTTCTTTCTCCACATCTACAAATGACGCATTCAAAATAATGCTATCCGCACCAATTGCCGCATTTTCTAAATCTAAAACGATTGTATCTTCTAACTTTTCCACAGGGACTTTTAAAACAAGATTTGCTACATCATTTTGTAATTTAGTTGTATCTACTTCCGCAATTTGATCAGATTTAACTTCCGTTAATTGTTTTTGAAGTACAGTATTGTGATTCTTTAAAGAAGATAGAAAAGTAAACGTATATATAACTCCTACTAAAAGAATGACGATAATTCCTAATAGAATCGTAAGCCAATGTTTTTTTTGGAAATGTATCATGAGGAAGGCACCTCCTCTTTTACAGCTTTCTTCAATCCTTCTGTATCAACAATAATTTCATAATTCGCTTCCATTCTTGGTTGAAACTGCTGTGTTTCACTAACTGCTGGATTTTCTAATTCCGTATTCCTACCTAAAGTTAGTAACTTCGCTTCCACTATATAAGGAAAAGATTTTAATGTCGTTAAATAATAGGCAGCCTCTGCGTTTGACTCGAACTGAGTAGTCATTGTTACAACTGAATCATTAGAAGAATACGTAAATAACTTGATAAATCCTTTTTCAGGTAAACTTTGCGATAAATGTAGTAGTAAAAAAACAGTAGGTACAGGCTTTTTTTCTGCCCATTCTACTAAACTCTCTACTTGTTCTTTGTCTGATAAACTTACATCGATGTTTTGCTGCTCCGCTTGGCGCAATGTAAATTCATTTGCTAGGTCAGACTCTAACTGTTGTTCCACATTTTTTTCTTGATTATGTAAATAAAAAAGAATAAAAAGACAGACGAGTGCAGAGACAAAAAGAATAATACCAACGACAATCCATTCAAATCTTTTCTTTTTTTGCTGAAGTAAATTTATATCAATGTACATCGTGGAATCCCCCCTATTTCCAAGAAAGCCCAACGAGTTCTGCAAAGGATGCAGGAATTTGGATACCATCTTTCGTTGCCCATTTGTCCTCTGTCAGATGGAAAACAGATAGTTGTTCATCTCTACGCAGATTAGAGGCAATTTCTGAAATAAGCAGATGATCCCCTCCGATGCATATCGTATCAATCGAGTGCTTTCCATTTTGTAAATTATATTGATAGAAAGATTGTAATCGGGCTATTTCTTTTTCAATAGTTGCTAAGTGGTCTCGAAAAATCACTTCATCTCCGTCCACCGTCATATATTGAAAACCTGTCCGTGTTTCAAACGCAGAAAAAGTTTCAAAAGGTCGTAAACTCATCGTACGTACATATACTGGCTGATGATTATGAAACATACTTAGCTGTATGACATCGTATTCCAAATGGATAAGTAATACATGCGAATTAGAATCAATCGCATTCATCTCTGCAAATAGACGATACAAACATAGAAAGGGAACATCAATAATGACTGGTCTTAATCGACATTGCGTTAAAATAGATTCAATCGATGTCACATTTTTTTCAGGAACCGCAAGTGCAATTACATCCACTTTTTCTTCCGTACGATGATTCCCAACAATTTCGATAATAGGATCAGCAAACGGTAAATGAAAGGATTCCCCAAGCTCCAAATACAAATATCCTTTCCATTCATTTTCTGGAACAGAAAGTGGAATGCTCGTAGAACGTAATAATAAATCATGATGCGAGAAAGAGAAAAACGTAGGCATTCCTTGCAATTTATGTTTTTTGACAATACCAGTTAATTGTTGAATCAGTCGCTTCTCATTAACGATTTCTCCCGACTGAATCGTCCCTTCTTCGATCACTTGTTGAATATACTTTGTATACGTATGCTTGCGTCCGCCTACTAAAATGCGGATATAGCGCTGTGTATATGTTATAAAAACAGCAGGTTGTGACTTCCAGTATGTAAACATCTTGCTCCCTGCCTTTCTAGTAATAACTTATATATAAGTATAATAGCCCTGTGCACGGATGCATAGGGCTATTTGGATAATTTTACTCTATTAAATTATTTATTTACTTGAGTTCTACCATCTTTATTAAGAAGCTCTTCTTTAATTGGAGAGTTTTTAAAAACAGCCTGGTTATCTGCACCCACCAAGTTAATAAAATATTCAATATTTGAAGTTCCTTTAGTAAAACTTACTGTACTAGCATCATTATAAGTTGAAGTTGAATAAGGGTCCTTGGGAACAGCTTCCAAATAACCTTTTTCCACTAATTTTCTTAGTGTAATAGTTTTAGTACTTAGTATATCTGGATCATTTGAAGCAACTGCTAATTTGCCAGCACTGATGATAAGTTGCGCATTGGAAACATGTGCATCCTTTTTTGTATTATCTATAATATTACTGATAGCCGGTACTGCAATCGCCGCAATAATTCCCAAAATAACAACTACTGCTAAAAGTTCGATTAGCGTTAAACCTTTTTCATTTTTAATTGTTTTTAACCATTTTTTCATTGTTTTCTCCCCTTAATACAAATTTGATTTTTGCATGGGTGGGTGCACTACTTGCTCCTAATTGTCTAAGTGCCCAGATTTCCGACAACTGATCATCACATCTCATACTACTTTCTCTTATAATATCGGTTAAATCTACTAAAATTTCAAGTATAATTTTTCGTTAATTTTAATATATTTTATTGAACTTCCGTGAAAATTGAGAACATAGGGATCATAATAGATGCAACAATTCCCCCTATGACCACAGCTAGGAATAAAATCATCGCAGGTTCAATCAATGATTTTAAACGTTCCGCAGCTGTATCCACTTCTTGTTCGTAAAAATCAGCAACTTTAGCAAGCATAAAATCGAGTGTCCCCGATTTTTCTCCAAGCACAATCATTTGTGATACAAATGATGGAATTGCCCAATGTCCGGTCATAGGAGCTGCTAAGGAATTGCCTTCTTGAACACTTTTGCTAGATTTCTCTATAATCTCTTCCAATACAGCATTTTGAACAACTTTCCCTACGACCATTAAAGAATGTGTTACTGGAACACTCGCTGCATATAAACTACTAAGCGTTCTCGTCATTCTCGCTAATGTCGATTTTTGAATAACTGGACCAAAAATCGGAAGTCTTAATAAAAAACTATGAAAATAGAATCGATATGGATCCCGTTTCACTAAGATTCTTCCACCCACAATGATTAACAAGAGCAATAGTAAAATGACCCACCACCAAGATTGAAACACTTCACTTAAATCTAATAAAAACTGCGTAATAAAAGGTAATTCTGCTCCAAATGAAGTAAACATTCCCGCAAATCTTGGAACAATAAAGCCAATCATAAAAATGACAACTGCAATTGCGACTACACCAAGAACAGCCGGATACATCATGGCAGAAGTCACTTTCTGTTTTGTTTCGTTTTGCTTTTCATAATAGATTGCCAACTGATCTAAAATCTCATCAAATTGTCCACCAGCCTCCCCCGCTTTTAACATATTTGTAAAAAGAACCGGAAACACTTGAGGATGTTGTTCCGCTGCAACAGAAAAAGGATGACCCTCTCGTAAATCTTCTTCAATCTCTGCAAGTACTTGCTTCAATCGCTTTTGAGAAGTCTGTTCTTTTAGAATAGAAGTTGCATCTAATATCGTTATACCCGCTTTTATGAGAGTTGAAAACTGTCTTATAAAAATAACTAAATCTTTGAAGGGAACTTTCCCGCTACCTATGTTTAATTCTTGATATAAAAAACCAGTTTTTATCTTTATTTCACGTGCTGCAATGCCTTTTTTTCGAAGCTTTATTTTAGCATCTTCCGCCGTTGCCGCTCTCATGACACCAGATGCTATTTCCCCTTTACGATCTCTACCACTATATTGAAAATATGCCATTAGACGATCTTCTCCGCAAAATAAGGCTCCAGCTGTTCTAGTGATACAAGTTTTTCATTTACGAGTCGCTCCAATTCACTTTCCATCGTTTGCATGCCGAGTGATCTACTCGACTGCATAACCGAATGGATTTGATGAATTTTTTCATTTCGAATTAGGTTTCTTACTGCTGGTACATTTAATAAAATTTCAAATGCTCCTATACGACCTTTTCCATCCATCGATTGGAAAAGTCTTTGCGAAATTACCGCTTGTAATACGGAAGCTAGTTGAACCCGAACTTGCGGCTGTTGACTAGGCGGAAATACATCTATAATTCGATCAATCGTCATCGATGCACTTGTTGTATGAAGCGTCGCCAAAACTAGATGCCCTGTTTCTGCAGCGGTGATAGCAGTAGAAATCGTCTCTAAATCGCGCATCTCACCCACTAAGATTACATCCGGATCTTGTCTGAGGGATGCACGTAAACCGGATGCAAACGTTTTTGTATCAAATCCAACTTCCCGCTGATTAATAATACAAGTGCCATGCGAATGTAAATACTCGATAGGATCTTCCAGCGTAATAATATGTTTTTTTACTGTATGGTTCATTTCTTGGATCATCGAAGCAAGTGTCGTCGATTTGCCAGATCCAGTTGGTCCCGTAACGAGTACAAGACCTTGTGGTTTTTTTGAAATATCATGCAAAATATTTGGTAAGTGCAAGTCATCAAAACTTGGTACTTTTGTTGGTATGACACGAAAAGCAAGGCTTACACAATTTCGTTGGTGATAGGCATTTACACGAAAGCGAGAAATTCCAGGTAGACTATAAGAGAAATCCAAGTCTCCTTGTTCCATAAATGTATCCCATAATTGTGGAGCGATGACTACTTTTGCCATTCCTTCCGTATCGTCAGGTTTCAATACATCTTGTCCAAACTTTTTTAACTCCCCATGTAATCGCATCATAGGAGGCATGCCTACTGTTAAATGTAAATCAGACGTTCCAAGCTCAAACGAAGCTTGCAATAACTGATGCAATTTTTCTTTCATAAGGTGCTCTTCCTTTCCTAACTAATCGGTTTTTGCGACACGTAACACTTCTTCTACCGTCGTAAGCCCGGCTTTCACTTTTAGCAATCCATCATCTAATAAAGGAATCATACCATTTTTCATCGCTGCACGTTTCACTTCATTCATACTGCGATTATTAAATAATAGCTCCCTTATATCATTATCTACAACGAAAATTTCATGAATTGATAATCGACCTTTAAAGCCTGTCTCGTTACAAACTTTGCAGCCCTTACCTTTATATAGTTTATCTATTTTGATAAAACGTCTATCAAATAATTGTTGCTCAATCGTAGAAGGTACATACTCCTCTTTACAAGATTCACAAATACGACGAACTAGTCGTTGAGAAACCGCTCCATTCAATGCAGAAATAACGAGATAAGGCTCAATATTCATATCTAATAATCTAGGTATTGTACTTATTGCATCATTTGTATGTAATGTACTCAACACAAGATGGCCTGTCAAAGCGGCACGGATCGCAATCTCCGCCGTTTCTTCATCTCGAATTTCCCCAACCATTACGATGTTAGGGTCTTGTCTTAAAATAGCACGTAGCCCACTCGCAAACGTCAGATGGATTTGAGGGTTTACTTGAACTTGATTGACCCCTTCCATTTGGTACTCTACTGGATCTTCAATCGTTATAATATTGACGGATTCTTGATTTAAATGTTGAAGTGCAGAATAAAGTGTCGTCGTTTTCCCTGACCCAGTTGGTCCCGTTAGCAATACGATGCCTGAAGGCTTTTCAATTAATTCAATAAATGTTTGCACATAGCGTTTATTAAAACCAAGCTGATATACCGGCTTCACTGCATTTGCTAAATCTAGTAAACGAATAACGACTTTTTCCCCGTATACTGTCGGCAAGATGGAAATACGCATATCAATCGTTTGTTTACCTTGCGTTAATCGGACACGCCCGTCTTGTGGTAAACGAGATTCTGTAATATTCAAGTTTGCCATAATTTTTATACGTGCAACTAGTGACGGAAATTCATTCATTTGCAATACCCTATCAGTGGATAGCATACCATCTACACGATAACGAACTAACACTTTATCTTCATGAGCATCAATATGTATATCACTCGCTTGCATTTGTATACCACGGGATAATATTTGGTTCACAAGTCGAATGGCAGGTGCCTCATCTTCATTTGCGCCTTCTTGCGATAAGTTTTCACTTAAAGCTATGGATGCAGCTTCTTTCGTGAGTTTATCGATTGTTTCTAAAATGTCTTTTCTCGCAGAAATGACTGGTTGAACGGTAAAACCTGTCATCAATTCAATATCATCAATAACGACATAATCTAGTGGATCTGCCATTGCGACTTTAATAATGTCCTCATCTTTTTCAATTGGCAATGCAAAGTTCTGTCGAGAAAAGTCAGCACCCACTAATTGAATAAGTTTCGTATCAATCGGAAATAGGTTTAACGCAACGTGCGCAATCCCTAATTGAAATTCTAATACTTCGATAAGCTGTCGATCCGTGAGATACCCACGCTCAACTAATGCATCACCTAATCGCTGACCAGGAGCTTTTTTCTGCAATGTAGTTTGAAGTTGTTCTGGAGTGATGATAGATGCTTCCACTAATAAGTCTCCGAGTCTTTTACGAGTTGGCATGATTTCACGCTCCTTTATTTAAAATTAATTGTGATTATTTTTTCCTGCATTGCTAAAGCATCTTTTATTTTATATTCACCATCAACTGTCATAAATACTCGGTAATTAATGAGAATACTAGTAGCATTAAGTTTAATTATATAACCTGCTTCATATTTGTATAACTCATCATTTTTTACATCTAACTCATAACAGTGCTCACCGATGAATTCATTGGTATCTTCAGACACGACTTTACTATTGGCTGGAAAATAGATCTCCATTACACGTTGAAATTCTTTTTTAAATTCTTCCGGATATTCTCTTTGATAAGTATCTTTATATGCTTTATTATAAGCAGCATTCCTTTCACTGCTTGAAGCACTTGGAGGCAAGCGATTTGAAGCCGCATCACCTTCTAATTTTGCTATTTTATCTGCTTCTAATTCCGCTACTTTTTTGGAATTTTCTTCTGCTGTGACTATAGCCTTTTCTGAATACAAAACACCCATGTCACCCAACTTTTCCAACTGCAATTCTCTTTCTACTATCTGAAATTGTGTAGAACTGGACATAATTCTTGAAATAATGGGAGGGGTCATAATTGCTATTATTATTATTATTAGTAAGACTATTATAAGTGCATATCCTCTAGAATTATTAATATAAATTTTCATCCTATTCATTCTCCAAATTCAAATAGCTATATAGCTCAGTTATTGGTTTTTCATTAGAATTTTGCGGATTCTCCGGATTTTTCGTATAAATTTCGACAAAAAATAATTGAAGGTTTAAATTATTTGTAGAGTCTTCTCCTATTATTGCATAATAAGTTTTACCGTTTATATCCTCCAACTTCTTAATTTCTCTGTTTATTATTTTCGTTCCTAATCCCTTTCTTTCTACCATCACTTTTTCCGCTAAATTTATTGCTGTTAATTTATCTTCTGTTATTCTAGAATGAGAGGTAGCTTGAGAAAAAAAACTCAAAAAACCTACAATAACAATCATTAAAATAACGACAGTCGCTAAAATCTCTATTAATGTTAATCCTTTTTGATTTAATATTTTCATAAAGTAAACCTCTTTTATCTTAGAAAGTGTGGTGCTACAAAAAATGAGAAAGTACATAACGAAACAATGTGGAGTTACGCTACTTGAATTATTAGCTACAATTGCAATTTCGGGTATATTTATTACTATCATTTTTTCTGTTGTTACCTCAACCTTCAGTCAAAATGAGAAAACACTTTCTCATGTCAATTTACGACAAGAAGCTAATCTCATTATTACAGAAATGAGGAATAAACATCAAGGTGTGGTCAATTATTCTTTATGTAAAAGTGATTTACTCCCAAATAATTTAATGGAGTTTGAGTATTTTAGTTTATTCGAAAGATTAACCGATTGTAACAACGACATAGACCCAAAACTAAATATGCCAGTTAAATTTACACTTACTGATAAAGAAAACAATCGCTTTGAAATAAATACTGTTATTGAGGGCACTAAAGGGGTCGTTGTAAATAACCCTATTGAAGTAGTAATTCCACCTGTAAAAGTAGATCCTCCCCTTCCAGAACTAGAACCAGAACCAGAACCAGAACCAGAACCAGAACCAGAACCAGCCTACAGTTTCTATGACTTTCTATTAAAAGAAAACGTCTTTATTTATGGTTCTAAATATAATTTCTCCGGAAACAGTACAAATGGGGCAAACGGAAAAATGATTATTTTAGGAAATATTAATAGCTCCGATCTAAACGGAGGTGCAATGAGTAATGTTTCCAACCTAGAAGTAAAAGGTTCAATTTTTCTAGATGGAGGAAGCGCTGGTTTAGGATCTAAAATTTCTCCAGGAACCATTATAGTACAAGGTTCTTTCACTGCTTGGAGCGGAACTCGTCAAATTTATGGCGATATCTTTGTAAATGGTGATTTTAGAGTAAAAGATGCTGAAATCTTTGGTAATGTTTATGTAGATGGTAATGTTGAGATTGGTTGGACTCCGAGTTTATCTAAAAATTCATATGTATATTATACTGGGACAATTAAATTTCCAAATAATATGTCCCAAAGCATTCTAGATAAGTTTATTAAAGTTGAATCTGTTCCTAAAAAGACCGTTACAGAAACGGTGAAACCAAATTTAAAACCACAAGAATGGTTTTTGAAAAATGGCTACACTACTTCATTAAAGGATCAAACGAACAATAAGATTTTTGTTAAAGATTTTAATTTTCAATGGAATGGCTGGCAACCCTCAGAAAAAGTTTTTAATAACCTTATTGTCGTTAGTGAAGGAGATATTTCATTAACCAACGTATGGAACCAAACGGTTACTGGAGTTCTATACGCTCCAAATGGCAAAGTTACATTTAATGGTACCAAGTTTGAAGGAATAATAATTTCAAAAAATGGCGTCTTTGTTACAAGTGGGGGCACATTAGTAAACCTAAAAAAACATTTCTGAGTTCTTTCCTACTAAAGAAAGTGCACCATTTAATTAAAAAAGAAGTCAACTTAGGTTTTAAGTAGACCTAAGTTGACTTTTTTCATTTTCCCACATACCCATCACCAAACTCCGGATCCACTTCCTCATAACCCTTATCTTCCGTCACCCTAGTAGGTGGAGTCACAGTAGAACCATTCCCTGCTGCATTAGTCCCTTCACTCGAATCTAATAAATTCTCATTGAATTTATACCAAACTTCATGAATCGGTAAATAGGAATCTAACGAAACATCATATGTTTTCCAAGGGGAGTCATTCAATAATACAACTCTCTTTATCATTGCTTGAGTCCCATTTTTACCTGGAACTTTCCTTTCTTGCTGATCTAGCTCAATAGGTCGAATAATTACCCGTGGAGTAAGCTCCTTTTGTTCATCGATTGTGGCCAACACTTCTATTGGTGTAGATTTACCATATATAGAAAGGCTCAGCTTATTTTCTTCCATTGTGGATTGAATCGAAATAGGATGTCCAAATTGATTTTTCAAAACTAAATTATGATTTCCGTCAATATATGCTTCGAAACCGATTTCTCTTCCATACTGATTGTCCGTTGTTACATGTCGCTCCACTATAGAGAGTGGGCTATTTAACGCTACTTTATATAAAAGCGAGGATAGTTCATTTTGAAATTGTGCATTGTATAAACCATCTGTATCCGCTTGGAAAAGTTCATTCAGTGAAAAAGTTTGATCTGTTTCCAGCTGTATAATTCCATGTTTTTGGATCCAACTGGATACACCAAAGGATGATGCATTTAATCCGATCGATTCTCTAGAAAGTTCTCGTTTATCCATATTTGTTTCAAGAAAGTAGTCTGTCACATGTATTGGATTGGATAACGATTGTAATATAGATGCTTGTTCCACTATATAACTTTCTAATCGATTCTCATCGATTAAATCTATGTATTCATCTAATCCAAGCTTTGCAAAACTTGTCTCCCAATTTGCTTCATTTAACTTTGCAAACAGGCGATTGCGCTCACCTGACTTAGCTTGTTGGATAGATTCCTCTACTAAAAAATCTATAATATCTCCAGTGAAGGTACTTTCTTCGAAAATAAACTGAAGCGAAGTATTTTGTTCCAGTGCCCATAAATTAGTCTTTTGTGCTACTAATTGAGTTGCTTGTTCTTTCGATAAACCATCAATTGCAATAGGACCAATCCATGTGTCCTTTTCAAAATAACGAGAATCACTTTCCCCATTTGTGAAGGCATTCGCCACTTTATAAATACCAAATGTCAAAACAATTAATAGTACACTTGTTATTGTCATAAGTAGTATAAATTGAAGACTATTCTTTTGTTCCATTTACATCACTCCGTTGCTTTTTGAAATAAATAGAAGACAAATCTTCAAATTCTGGATCTATCTCTTTTTTCCCTGGTTCAACATAGGTTATTGGTATTTCTACGTCTGATAAAGAAGTTTTTTCTAATTCCTCTTCATCGTTAAACATTGCTGTTTGTTCTTCTTGCTTTTCATTTTCAAACAACGCATCTAGCCTGCGTGATAACCATTCGTCTGATAATTCCTCTGTATCATCTAATAGAAGTGGTGTTGGTTTCTCTTCAACTATTTTTTCAATTGTTTCATGTGGATAATCCATATTTGTTGATGCTACTTCATTTAAAAAATTATTGTATTCAAATTCTGGAGTGATCAGCTCCTCAGTTCTAACTTTCTCTATTGGTGGGATAACTAAATCTAATCCCTCTACTTCTATTACTTTTTCATTTAGCGATTCAATAATCGGATCAATTTTAGGTTCAACTTCTGGTTGTATTTCTTTGTTTAAAATATTTGTTTCCGACAATATAGGAGCGGACTTTATGTACAATGGACTCTTCTCTTCATTAAATATAGTTCTTGCATTCGGATTTTCCATTTGTTTGATGATTTTATGGAAACTTCTAGTTGGGACTGGTTCTAGTTGTTTTTTGTTGATGAACCACTCACGCTTTTTCCCTACTAAAATAGCAGTAGATAAAAGAATTCCGATGAAAAATAATATACCTAGCCAAATAGACAATGTTTGCGTAGTTACGTAGGAAAATAAAAGAGCTAATCCCGAAATACCTACCCCAATTATTAGAGGTTTTTTCTCATAAGATATTGGCACTAGTAGTATGAGTAACGTGACAATGATTAGACTGGCTATGAATGAAATAATAAATAGCATAAAATCCCCCTTTACATGTCTTATTATACATGGAAAGTATTCAATACGAAAAATAATAATAAAAGTACCAATTAGAAATATATCTAATTGGTACTGATTTACTGTATTAAATTATTTAACATACTCGGCAACTCGATTTCTACCTGCTTGCTTTGCACCAGTATACAACGCCCGATCGGCATTTCGTAGAAGCGACATTCCTTCATCACTATCATCAGGTGCAGTGGAAACACCAATACTTGCCGTTATAAAAATGACTTTCTCGCTGGCGGCTAGGTCTAAATCAGAATGGACGATAAAAGGAGTCTGTTCGATTTTTCGACGAAGTTGTTCTGCGATATGAAGCGCTTCCGTTTTCGTATAATTCGGGAGCAAGACGATAAATTCTTCTCCCCCATATCGTGCAACGGTTCCGCTACTTCCAATTTCTCTATTAATAACTTGGGCAAACTCTTGCAAAATAAGATTCCCACTATGATGGCCAAAAGTATCATTGACTTCCTTGAATTTATCAATATCCATCATAATTAATGATAAGGAATTATACAGACCGAGCGATAATTTTTCCATATCTGATTCTAATTGTTTATCTAAATATCGATAATTATATAATTTCGTTAATTCACAGCGTTCGCTTTTAGCGACTGCCTCTCTTACATATTTCGCTTTTTCCACCGAAACAGCAAAATAAGAACAGAGTAAGTGAACAATTTTAAGTTGATAAGCTTCAAACGAATATTTATTTCGGGATGCCAATACTAAAACGCCTTCTATTTTTTGGTTTCTGTAAATAGGTACACTCATGACACTTTGCATTTCTACACTCAAAAATGGAGGTTTTATATGTATCCATTCGCTTTGCTTATTGTATAGAGTTGGTACTCCCTTTTCATAGTCGATTCCTGCTAAGCTCCTTGCAAGCTCCTCATGCTGAAAGTATAGGTCTTTGTTTTCTCCATCTTCAATTGCACGTAAAATCTGGAAACTCCCGTGTATATCATCGACAATATAAGCAGCATCCATCGGAAACATATTGGCAATTCTCTCGATGAACATATCGATAATCTCTCTGCCTGTCATCCGTTCAGCCAATTCATGTCCGAATTCACTAGCTTTGTTTAAATCACTATTCACTTTTTCCGAATCACTATACAGTCTTATTAATAAGGTGATCAGTATAAAGGGTACTCCAAGTAACCAAAAAGCACTCGTTCCAACATAACTTTGAAGAAAATATAAACTTAATCCAAATGGCAAAGTCATGAGTAATCCTATAAGGTCCCACCCAAAATCTCTAGTAAAAAATTTAGGCTTTTGACCGGTAAATACATCTCTAAAATATAAAAATAGGTGATTGAATAGAACGTATAAAGTCGCATAAATAGAACCAAATATTAATACATCCTTTATTACTAATGAGCCTAATTCATATCCAATAAAGTGAACAAATGCTCCACATATGACAGATACTAAAAAAAACATAAAGGAACTATAAACAATTCGGTGTGCATTCTCTCGATTTGTTTTCATGTGATAAGCTATTGGTATTAAACATAATTGCATGACTAATAACTCCGCAAGTATGCCATAATTCAAATAGATTGCTATCATAACCCATTGCACTAAAAACATCGTAGTTCCTGAAATAAAAAATGGAAAAATGGTCGTAAGCAGTGCCAAAACGATTAAAAATGACAATGTGCCCCACTCGATTTGCCGAATCGGTGCGTATTGATAAGCCAAATATGTACCAAGAGGCACTACCAATAGCCATAATATATAAATATTTTTTTTCGCTTTATCCGAAATATTCATAGAACTATTTTCCACCTCGTTAGTATATTTTGACTAATCCAAATTGCATAACTTCTACTTATTATTTATTGTAACACGAATTTTATAGAATATTTAAATTACCAATTGACTATTTTTGATCTTAATTCTGTTATAAAATATAAAGATCCCGTGACAATAGTTATATTAGATTTATTATTATTCTTAAAATGGATTTCATCTATATCTTTAGTAACTCGTTTTTCGTCATGCATACAGTGTTTATATAAAACGGAAGCCGGAAGAGCTCGTTCATGATGAAAATTTACAAATTGAAAAGAGGATGCAACCTTCTCTAATTTTCGTAGCATATATATATAATCTTTATCTCTCAAAATACCAACGATAAAGTGGATATTTTTGTTAGGAAATACATCTTTAATCGTTTCTACTAGAGCATCGATACTTGCATCGTTATGCGCACCATCAAAATAAACATTTTCGTCTACTCTTTCCATTCTCCCTAATAAGTTGGCTGTTTTAACTGCATTTTGAACGATGTGTTTCTTTAAGGGAACTCCACTTTCTATTAGTGCAGTAATTGCAAGGGCCATATTAGATAATTGATGTTTCCCTAACATATGGGGATGTAAATCTTCGAATATAGTTCTTCCACATGTATACATATTTTCTTGTATAGAAAAGGTCTTTCCAAGTTCTATGATATGTGCATGTTGTTCTCTCGCAATTTGATATACAACATTTCTTGCACTTTCTGGAAGTGCACCGATTATTAATTTACTATTTTTTTTTATTATCCCTGCTTTATGCCAGCTTATTTTTTCGATTGTATCTCCTAAAAAGTTTGTGTGGTCAATGGATATACTCGGTATAACAGAGATAGATTGTTCCATAACATTTGTACTATCAAATCTTCCCCCCATGCCCGCTTCGATAAAAACTAAATCCAAGGGGACTTCTTCAAAAACGAGAAATGCAGCGACAGTTAATAGTTCAAAATCAGTTAACATACCACTTAGTCCAGCCTCTTGCATTTTTCGGAAAGCTCTGTCCATCTGTTCCTCTGTTACATTTTGACCATTTAGTTGAATTTGATCATGTACATCGACTATGCTTGGTGATGTAAAAGCTCCATAAGAAAGGCCATGTTCCTTTGCTAATGCACTTAAAAATGCAATGGTCGACCCTTTTCCATTCGTTCCCGCCACATGTATAACTTGGTGTCTGTTCTGAGGCTCCCTTAATTTCCTTAACGCTATTTGAATGGCTTCAAGCCCCGGTTTTATCACTGTTTCACTTTCTATATCCCACTTTTCTTTATACATATTAAAATTTATTATTTCCACGTACTCCACCCTATTTCTTCTTCGTAATTTTCGTGCTAAACTTCTTATGAACACCATTATAACACGTAGTCGAAGGGGTCATTCATTATGCAAACATGTTGGATTGTATACAACGGTAGTCTTACTCACGACAAATTTATCGACCAAGCGCTCCTCCTTCAAGAAGCAGCGGAGAAACAAGGAATCCAAGCAACTCTAGTGAAAAACTATGAGCTGCTCATGAATGTCCAACAAAATTTACCAACGAGACCCGATTTTGTCGTCTTTCTTGATAAAGATATATTGCTAGCCAGATATTTAAAAAACCAAGGAATCCCTGTTTTTAATGATCCGAATGTCATTGAAATTTGTGACAATAAAGCACAGCAATATATCGCTTTAGCACAATCACAAGTGCCAATGCCCTTAACGATTATTGCACCAAAAGTGTATCGTGACTTTTCAATTGAGCATACAGGCTATTATGAACAAGTATTAGAAAATATTAAGCTACCTATGATTATAAAAGAAGCGCATGGATCATTTGGCATGCGTGTGTATTTAATCGAAACAAGAAAACAGTTTTTTGAAAAAGTTGCAGAGCTTAGTGGAGTCGAATACGTATTTCAACAATTTATCGAGACTAGTAGAGGGCGAGATATTCGGGTAAATGTCGTAGGCGGACAAGTTGTCGCTTGCATGCATCGTCATTCTGATACTGATTTCCGTGCCAATATAACAAATGGAGGCACTGCTTCTCCTATTACTTTGACAGAAAGACAAAAAGAAGTAGCGATTCAAGCAGCAGCAGCACTTGGTGCAGAATTTGCAGGGGTCGATTTATTGTTTGGTGAAAACGAGGAACCACTTGTATGTGAAGTAAATGGCGTTGCCCATATTCGCAACATATATAATGTAACTGGCATCAATGTAGGAGACTTTATGATTAAATATATACTTTCTAAAGTTGGAGCGGTTACCATATGAACGGCTTATTAATTTATGAATTAAAAGAAATCGAGCGAAATAGAAGTTTTATAGATCGGCTAATAACGGCTGCAGAAATCCACGGACTCACCCTTACTGTTATAGATGATCAAAATTCTACTATTCCAGAGGCTGATTTCATCTTTTTTCGAGCAAGGAATCCAAAACTCGCTAAGCAATTAGAGCAGCGAAATATCCCAATGTTTAATCGTGCAGAAGTAAATGTCATCGCAAATGATAAATTAAAAGCGATTCAAGTTGTGCAGCTTCTCGGAATAGCTACTGTCCCAACTAGCAAAATAAGTCTTATCTCGGATATAAAAGAATATCCTGCTGTATTAAAAACAGTGGATGGACATGGTGGTACGCAAGTAGAACTAATCTCTATCGAAGAAGACGCACAGAGTTTCTTAGAAAAACATGAAGGACATACGATTATAGCTCAAACGTATATCGAAACAAATGCGACAGATGTACGGGTGTTTATGTTAGGAGTAGAAGTAGTGGGTGCGGTAAAGCGCATCGGTGCAAAAAATAGCTTTAAATCCAATTTTACACTTGGCGGTACGGTAGAAAAATATACATTAAGTGAACAACAAATTGCGGATGTACAAAAAATTGCAAAAGCGTTAAAAAGTGATTATATCGGAATAGACTTCCTTTTACTACCAGATGGAAATTGGCTATTCAATGAAATCGAAGATCCGGTTGGAGCTAGATCCTATTTCGCAACAACTGGTGAGGATATTGCCATTCCGATAATGAATTACATGAAGAAAAAACTAACGGAAAAAGAGTGCGCCGATTGAGAATTGGCTGCACTCTTTTTTAATGGGCTATTATTCATCACCTAAAATATGGGTATTACAACTAAATACTTAAATTTTACAACTAAATCATCAAAAATTACAACTAAGTGCCTCACTTTTACAACTAAAACCTCTATTATTACAACTAACCAAATTCTTATTAAAAAAAGAGTTAGCGGACATAGTTTCATGCCCACTCACTCTTTTTCACTTAAAGATTTTTAAGTTCTTCTAAGCGTTTTAACACTGTTGCGTGTTTTTCTAAATAATCTTGTTCTTTAGCACGCTCTTCTGCAACAACTGCTTCTGGTGCTTTTGATACGAAGCGCTCATTGGATAGCTTTCCTTGAACCAGCTTCACTTCTTTTGCCCATTTTCCTAGTTCTTTTTCTAAACGAGCTTTTTCTGCATCGATATCGATTAATCCTTGTAGTGGTAGGTATAAAACTGCTCCAGTTACAACAGCAGACATCGATTGACCAGGTGCTTCTAAATCTAGCCCAATTACAAGTGGTTCTGGATTACAGAAACGCTCTAAATATTTTGCGTTAGCTTCTAGTACATTTAACGTTTCTGCATCTTTTGCAGAAATGTATAATGGCACTTTTTTGCTCATTGGCGTTTGTACTTCTGAGCGGATATTACGTACAGAACGAATAATTTCTGCAAGTAATTTCATGCTAGCTGCTTCTTCTTTATTGGAAAGGGCTTCGTTCACAGTTGGCCAAGCAGCTACTGTAATGGACTCCCCTTCGTGCGGAAGGTTTTGCCAAATTTCTTCTGTGATGAATGGCATAAATGGATGTAGAAGTCTCATTGTATTATCTAAAACATATGCTAATACAGAGCGAGTCATTTTCTTCGCTTCTTCATCATCCCCATTTAGTGGGAGCTTAGACATTTCAATATACCAGTCACAGAAATCATCCCAAATAAAGTTGTACAGTGCACGCCCTACTTCACCAAACTCATATTTATCTGAAAGTCTTGTTACTTGCTCGATTGTTTCGTTTAGACGGGTTAAGATCCATGCATCTGCAACTGATTTTTTACCATCTAGATTGATTTCTTCAAATTTCAAGCCGTCCATATTCATTAATGCAAAACGAGATGCATTCCAAATTTTATTGGCAAAGTTCCAAACTGCTTCTACTTTTTCTGTAGAGAAACGTAAATCTTGGCCTGGAGATGAACCTGTACTTAAGAAATAACGAAGGGAATCGGCACCGTATTGGTCGATTATGTCCATTGGATCAATACCATTCCCAAGTGATTTCGACATTTTACGTCCATCTTCTGCACGTACAAGTCCATGGATTAATACATCTTCAAATGGTTTAGTTCCTGTAAATTCAATCCCTTGGAAAATCATACGGGAAACCCAGAAGAATATAATATCATAACCGGTAACAAGCGCATTCGTTGGATAATACTTTTTAAATTCTTCGTTTTCTGTATTAGGCCAGCCTAATGTCGAGAATGGCCATAATGCAGATGAGAACCAAGTATCTAACACGTCTACGTCTTGATTCCAGTTTTCTGCATCTGCCGGAGCTTCGTGCCCAACATATACTTCTCCTGTTTCTTTATGATACCAAGCAGGAATTCGGTGTCCCCACCATAATTGACGAGATATACACCAATCATGAAGATTTTCCATCCAATTTAGATAGGTTTTTTCAAAGCGATCAGGTACGAAGTTAACTTTTTCTTCGGCTTGTTGAAGCTTAATCGCTTCTTCTGCAAGTGGCTTCATTTTAACGAACCATTGTAAAGATAAGTATGGCTCTACAACTGCTCCGCTACGTTCCGAATGCCCTACAGAATGTATATGTTCTTCAATTTTGAATAAAACACCTGCATCTTGTAAATCTTTTACGATTTGTTTACGGCAAGCAAAACGATCCATTCCTTCGTATGCAGCAGCATTTTTATTCATTGTTCCATCTTCATTCATTACAAGGATTCGCTCTAAATTGTGACGGTTTCCGATTTCAAAGTCATTCGGGTCATGCGCAGGTGTAATTTTCACTGCTCCACTACCGAATTCCATATCTACGTAATCATCCCCAACGATTGGAATTTCGCGACCAATGATTGGCAGTTTAACTGTTTTTCCGATTAAATGTTTATAGCGTTCATCTTCAGGATGTACCGCTACCGCAGTATCACCAAGCATTGTTTCTGGTCTTGTAGTTGCAACATCAATAGAACCAGTACCATCTGTTAGTGGGTAATGCATATGATAGAATGCACCCTGTACATCTTTATGAATAACTTCGATATCGGAAAGCGCTGTTTTTGTTGCGGGATCCCAGTTAATAATGTATTCTCCGCGGTAAATTAGTCCTTTATTGTAAAGCTTAACGAATACCTCTTTTACAGCATTTGATAAACCTTCATCTAATGTGAATCGTTCACGTGAATAGTCTAGACCAAGACCAAGTTTTGCCCATTGTGCACGGATATGTCCAGCATACTCTTCTTTCCATTTCCAAGTTTCTTCAACAAATTTTTCGCGCCCTAGATCATAGCGAGAAATATTTTCCGCACGTAGCTTTTCTTCTACTTTTGCTTGTGTAGCAATACCTGCATGGTCCATACCAGGTAACCAAAGTGCGTCGTATCCTTGCATACGTTTCATACGTGTCAGAATATCTTGTAGAGTAGTGTCCCAAGCGTGACCTAGATGTAATTTTCCCGTTACGTTTGGTGGTGGTATTACGATTGTATACGGTTTTTTATCACTTTCTGGGTGGGCTTCGAAGAATTTTCCTTCCAGCCACCACTCATAACGACCTTTTTCAATCGATTGTGGATCGTACTTCGTGGGCATCGTTGTTTCGTTTGTCATTTTTCGTTCCTCCTAAAAAAGAATATAAAAAAACTCCTGTCGTCATTAAAGGACGAAGGAGTTTGTTCGCGGTACCACCTTTATTCGCAGATGCCAAAATGCGCATCACGCTCTCAATTCGATAACGGCTTCAAACCGGCATTTGCTACTATTAGTTCACAAATGCTGCTCGTGGGCTACCTTCAAATGGTGATTAACAGAAACATTTCAGCAAATTGTTTCCTTTCTTTTGATAACCAAGTCATTTTACTCTTCCCATTCATAGCATCATTATTTAGATGTCCATATTGTACCTAATCTTATCATATGTCGTCAAGTCAAGACTCGTGAAAGGAGAATATCATGAAAAGAAGAGGCTATAGCCCATATTATCTTCCTGTCTGGTTACGTAGAATACGTTTGTATTGTAAAGGAATCATAATTCCTATTTGTGGTTTTCAGTTAATACGTATTTTAATCATACCAACTACATTGGATTTTATATTGCTATTTTGTTTACTGTTCTTCTGCTTTTTGTTTTACAGAGACATAATTTGAAGGAAACGAAAGTTTAGAATAGCCATCATCTAAATCTAAAATGAATTGAAGTTCTGACTCTTCTCTTTTAATATTTTCGCTCTCTTTTGATTCTTTTGTTCCTTTTATTTCTTTTGTTTCTTTTATTTCTTTAGTTTCTTTCGTTCCTTTTGTTTCTTTTATTTCTTTTGTTCCTTTTATTTCTTTGATTTCTTTTGTTTCCTTAATGACTTTATCATCAAATACCGGTTCTAGTTCTATTTTCTTCTCAATCTCAATTTCAAGCACTACTTCTTCCTCATTGGGACCTTCAAATTCGCAATGAACAGACCAGGCAATTTCGATCGCTGCATGTTCTGTAGTTTTCGCTTTCACATGTTGAACGTTCAAAGTAGGTGAGCTGCCCGCCTTTATTTTTTCCTTAGCAATCTCTACACTCATAGGTACAGCATATTCAAAATAACCTACTTCACCTTGTACATCTAAATCTTCAATTTGTGTAATTTCACTCGTTGCATGATGCGGATGTTCACCTTCTTCGAACTCAACATGACAGGTAATATGGTAGATTCCCACTATTTGGATCAAATCTTCTGTTTCTTTTTGTTCAAATTGTGGAGTAACTGCCACCGTTCTTATTTGTTTTGGTACACCAAAGCTTTCAGGAAACAGAAACTGTTCTTTTACATCCCAATTTTTCGCTTGCATTTGTCATCCTCCTTCATATAGGACAACTTATGAAAAATTAGGAAAGAATAGAACTTCGTTTTACTTGTGGTTCTGTTCCTTGCCAAGTTGCTTCCATTCGGACCAATCCGAAAATCTTGGAATTGTTAGATGCTTGTTATAGGATTGTGTTTTAACATATACTTTCGTCTTACAATCAGTTAATGTGTTTAACACATCCGGCTTATCATCGAAATAATAATCCAACTGCAACTTTTGAATAATAGTCACTTTTTCTTGATCTTTCATTCCACAATAGAAGTTTTCATCTTTTACAGGAAAGCCTTGTTCTCTTAACCATGTTTTTGTACGTTCACCATGTTCAGTTGGTCTTGCTGTAATATAAAAGATTTCATGTCCTTCTTCTGTTAATTGCTTCAATATTTCCACTGCATCTGGATAAGGTGGACAATTTGTATAATATATCTCATCTAAAGAGCTGTTCCACATTTGAGCGCCTTCCTCTGCAGTCAGACCAAAAGGCTCATGGATTTCTACCTTCTTTAAATCATGAAAAATCTCAAGTGCGATGGCTTGATTTAATTTTTTATTGTAAATTTGAAAAGCATGTTCACGAAGATTAATCAAAGTATCATCAATATCAAACCCAAATCTCATTCCATGATCCCTCTTTTATAAACTGGATAGCCAACAAACTTATAATCTTTCCCAATTTTTATAATGTCTGTATCCACTAATTCTACTGCATCACCCATGCTTTCGATTCCGGTACCTTCCATGAACGATGGTGCATTTTTTCCTCCGATTAATTTAGGTGCAATATAAATAATTGCTTTATCGATTAATTGGTTTTCCAAAAATGCAGCATTTATCGTTCCTCCACCTTCTATGAGTAAAGAAGAGATCGATTTTTCTCCTAAAATGGTGACTACTTCAAGTGGATTTACATGCTGTGGATCAGAAGTATGGAATATAGAAATACCTAATTTCTCTAAAGCAACTTTCTTTTCTTCGTCATAATTGGCACTTGTGAATATCCATGTTTCTGCTAGCTTATCTGTGACCAATTTCGATTCAAGCGGTATTTTTAAGGTGGAATCGAGAACAACTCGAAGTGGATTTCGACCATTCGGGATTCGTGTGGTTAACTCGGGATTGTCTGCTATTACCGTGTTAACTCCTACTAATATTGCCATATGTTCATTGCGTAAATGATGCACATCATGTCTTGCATCTTCGGAAGTAATCCATTTACTATGACCTGTATGAGAAGCAATTTTACCATCTAGCGTTATTCCTGATTTTAGGGTAACGAACGGTTTATTTTCCACGATAAACTTATTAAACACTTCATTCATCTTAATAGAAGCTTCTTCTTCCACACCAACGATTACGTCAATTCCCGCATCTTCCAAAATTTTGACTCCTCGTCCCGAAACAATCGGATTTGGATCTAGCGTTGCAATGACGACCGTTTGTATACCCGCATTTACAATTGCCTCGGCACATGGACCGGTTCTACCGTGATGAGAACAAGGCTCCAGGGTTACATAGATGGTAGCCCCTTTTGTTTTGTCCCCCGCCATTTTAATCGCATGGATTTCTGCATGGGGTTCTCCCGCTTTCATATGTGCACCTACACCAACAATGCGATTATCATTTACAATTACTGCTCCAACGAGTGGATTCGGATCTGTTTGTCCTTTCATTGCTTGCGCATTTTGAAGCGCGAGATTCATATAAAATGCATGATTAGTCATGTAAAAATGTACCTGCTTCCTCTAAATGTCCAGAGCGGCGGATTTTCGTTTGTAAGTAACGCTCATTATATTCTGAGACATCACCCCATAAAGGCGTACGACCAGAAACAGGCAGTCCAGCATCTTTTAATGCTTTTAACTTTTTCGGATTGTTCGTTATTAACGTTACTGGTTTTGAGCGCAATGCTTTAAGTACTTCAATTGCATCGCTGTAGTTTCTAGAGTCATCAACAAAACCTAGTTTTTCGTTTGCTTCTACTGTATCTGAACCGTTTTCTTGAAGGATATAAGCCATTGCTTTACTGAATAAACCAATTCCTCTACCTTCATGGTTTGCTAAATAGAATAACGCACCTGAACCATTGTCCACAATCATTTGCATCGATTGTTTTAATTGGTAGCCACAGTCGCATCGTTTGCTTCCAAAAATATCGCCTGTGTGACAGATGGAATGCATACGGATTAACGCTTCTTCATTATTCTGGAAATCGCCGTATACTAGTACACTCGATTGTTGATACTCCGCCAAATTAGCAGAAGATAAGTTATCGATGATTTGCCCGATATCTTCTGTCTCTTCCTTGCTGTTTAACCAACAATACCATTGGAAGTTGACAGTTTCCCCGTGCAAATTAACGGGAAGTTTAATAGGTCCGACTAAATAGATAGAACCTTCTGCTGCTTTGAGTACTTTTATTTTATCTTTTAAAACTTTAATGGCATCATTTGTAACAGTTTGCATATTGACCATGCTATATTCCTCTTTTCTAAATAACTAATTGCATTTTCAACTATAGTATTCTGTATAGATTACTTTTCGTAAGCAATTATATTTTAGTAATTGTATTATGTCAAATAAGGTGAACTAAAAGTGCTTCCATTATAAAGGAAAGTTTGCGCTTTATAAGAATACTACGCACTAATGAGTTTCCGCTAGGATTTCCGCTGCCGGGCGGACGCTTTCCGCGGGGTGAGCGATGATCCCACTGTAGTCGCCGCCTTCTGCTGCAATCAGTAGTAATTTCTTACTAATTTGGCGACTGCAGTTATCAGAGATTTAAATTTAGGAGGTCCACTTCGCAATAATTATTAAACCTAATTAGTAAATGCTGTCTCCAAATAAGTTGAGTTACTAGGATATTGTTCGTTTCATTCAACCACTTATTAGAACACCTCGTATTCATTGTCGTCTCAGATCAAGCAAACTTGCTATATTAAGAATTGATTGCTTACCTTAGAAATTTGGTTGCTCTCATGCTAATTTAGTTACTTTACGAATAGAACTGGTTGCTTTCCATAACGGATTGAATGCTCTTACCCATTTACTGGAGATTTAGATATCGAAATACTATACAGTTTAGGGATAAAGCAAACAACACGGCATCTGTTGGATTGGTCCAGTTTCGTTCAAACATTTATTGGATTTTACCTTCAGGAAATACTACATAAGATTGAATTTAGCACAGTGACGCTGATTAACTAGTAAATTTTATGGATTGGAGCGGAAGGGCGGCGACTCCGGCCGGATGAGTGAGAAGATGAGACATCGCAGGCAAACGCGAAGCGTCGGCGATGGCTCATCGCTCACCCGGCGGAAATCCCAGCGGGTACTAAACAGCGCATTTTTCCTGATGCTATAAAAAGGGCCTTGCGTGGACAAGGCCCTTGATTATTACTTCGCTAATTTTTCAAATACAGTATGGAATGCTTGTACTGTTTTTTCGATATGCGCTTCAGTATGTGCACTTGACAAGAACAAGCCTTCAAATTGAGAAGGTGGTAAATAAATACCTTCTTCCGCCATTAGACGGAAATACTTGGCGAATAGTTCTAAATCGGATGTTTTCGCTGTATCAAAGTTAACCACGTCTTCATTTGTTAAGAAGAACCCGATCATAGAACCTGCGCGATTCACCGTATGTGGAATATTATATTTAGTTGCTGCCTCACGGAATCCTTTTTCAAGTTGGTCTCCAAGCTTGATAAAATATTCATATGATTCTTCATTTAAACGAGTAAGTGTTTCATATCCAGCTGTCATTGCAAGTGGATTTCCTGAAAGTGTTCCAGCTTGATAAACAGGACCACTCGGAGCAATCAGTTCCATAATTTCGCGTTTCCCACCGAAAGCACCAACAGGTAGACCGCCACCGATTACTTTTCCTAAACAAGTTAAATCTGGAGTAATACCAAAATAGCCTTGTGCGCAATTATAACCAACACGGAATCCAGTCATTACTTCATCAAAGATTAAAACTGTTCCATATTGGTCCGTAATTTCACGCAGACCTTCTAAGAAGCCTTCTACTGGTGGAACAACACCCATATTTCCTGCCACTGGTTCCACAATAACAGCAGCTAAATCATCACCAAAGTTCTCGAATACGTGACGTACGCTTTCTAAATCATTATATGGTACCGCTATCGTGTTTTTCGCAATCGACTCAGGAACACCAGGACTATCTGGTAAACCTAGCGTAGCAACTCCAGAACCAGCTTTAATAAGCAGACTATCACCATGACCATGATAACTACCTTCAAACTTCAATATTTTATTTTTTCCTGTATATCCACGTGCTAAACGAAGTGCACTCATCGTTGCTTCTGTACCAGAAGAAACCATTCGCACCATTTCGATAGATGGAACTCGGTCCATTACGAGTTTGGCTAATTTGTTCTCGATTAAAGTCGAAGCCCCAAAGCTTGTACCTGTTTCAGCAACATTTTGGATTGCTTTTACTACATTCGGTTCGGTATGACCTAAAATAAGCGGTCCCCACGATAATACATAGTCGATGTATTCATTGCCATCGATATCTGTTAAAATAGCGCCTTTCCCACTTGCCATGAAAATCGGGTCCATATCAACGGATTTAAATGCACGAACAGGACTATTTACGCCACCTGGCATTAATTCTTTTGCTTCTGTAAATGCTTGTTTAGATAAGTCATATGATTTTGTCATTATTTCTCCTCCAACCAACGTGCAACGTCTTTTGCATGATATGTTAAAATCATATCTGCTCCGGCACGTTTCATTCCTGTTAACGTTTCAAGTACGGTCTCTTTTTCATTAATCCAGCCATTAATCGCAGCCGCTTTAACCATAGCATATTCCCCACTCACGTTATAAGCAACGATTGGTGTATCGAAGTTATTTTTTACATCACGGATAATATCTAAATAGGCAAGTGCTGGTTTCACGATTAACATATCTGCACCTTCTTCAAGATCAGACGATGCTTCACGGATTGCTTCCATTCGGTTAGAGTAATCCATTTGATATGTTTTACGATCTCCAAACTTTGGTGCCCCGTCCGCTGCTTCACGGAATGGTCCATAGTACGCCGAAGCATATTTCACCGCATATGACATAATCGGCACATCCGCAAATCCTGCCGCGTCTAAACCGTGACGAATTGCAGTAACGAAGCCGTCCATCATATTCGAAGGGGCAATAATATCTGCACCAGCTTCAGCTTGGCTAATCGCTGTTTTTGCTAATAAATCTAGAGAAGGATCATTTAAAATTCGCTCATTAGCGTCTACTACACCACAATGACCGTGATCTGTGAATTCGCATAAACATGTATCTGCAATGACTACTAACCCTGGATGACGTTCTTTTATGAAACGAATCGCTTTTTGTACTATGCCATGATCGTGATACGCTTGCGTTCCTACTGCGTCTTTTTCTGCAGGAATTCCAAATAGGATAACAGAAGGAATACCTAATGAAGCAACTTCATCAATTTCTTCTCCTAAACGATCGAGTGAAAATTGAAAAACGCCAGGCATAGAAGCTACTGGATTTTTAATATTTTCTCCGTCCATAACGAATATTGGATAGATTAGATCTTCTTTATGTAAATATGTTTCTTTTACCATTGATCGTATACCTGCTGTTTTTCTTAAACGACGGTGACGTTGAAATACTAACTCTGTCATTGCACTCTTCCTTTCCAATCCCCTAATTTATTTACTACATCTAATAATGTATATGTTTCTGGCATGACTTGAACAGTCGCACCTAATGATTCTAAATAGTTTTTCGTAATATGACCGATTGTACATATAGTAAATCGTTCATAGCCTGTATGAATCCCAATATTTCGATGAAATACATCCGCAATGGAAGGACTAGTGAAAATGATGGAACAGCTCTCCACGCTTTCAAGAAGGGTGCGAACTTGTTCGGTATTCTCTTCAACTTTGACTGTTTCGTATATAGTCCATGTATCAACAACATTTGGAAGCCCATCAACAATTGTATTTTTTGCACGATTCCCTTTAAAAAATAGACAACTTTCATGTGCAGCTGAAACTGCAGGAAACTCTTTCACAAATACATCTGCACTAAAAATCGTAGGCGTAAAACTCACGTGAAAACCTAATCTTTCTATTGCACATGCAGTTTTCGAACCTACTACTGCAATTTTAGCTTTAAATGAGGAGGCGTCTATTTCATATTGTTTTATTTTGGAATTAAACGCATGAACACTACTTTGACTTGTAAAAATGAGCCAATCATATTCGTAACAAGCGATTAGTTTCTGTTGATCATCTAGTGACATGATCTCTTGTGTCGCTATTAAAGGAGCAATTATTGGATTACCTCCTAATCGTAACGTTAGATCCACAGCTTCAGATGATCGTAGTATCCCAGTGAAAATGACATGCTCGTCTTGTAAAGGCTGTTGATTAGACATTTAAATCTGCCTTTACTTGTTGAATTAAATCATATGCTCCTTGCTCTGTAACTAGGCGTGCTACTTCTTTCCCTACTGTTTCTGCATTTGTTCCTGTTACTACTTCTTTATACACAACCGATGCATCCGGAGCCGCAACTAATCCAGTCATCGTAATCTCATCACCATGAATAACTGCATGTCCTGCTATAGGAACTTGGCATCCACCATCCATTGCAGCCAAAAAGGCACGCTCTGCATGAACGGCATCCCAAGTTTCTTTATCCGAAAGCTTTGCAAGTTCTGCCAGTAATTCTGCATCATCTTCGCGACATTCAATCGCTAAAGAACCTTGCCCTACCGCTGGAACACAATCTTCCGTAGATAAATACTCTGTTACTACTTCATCACTCCAACCAAGGCGTTTAAGACCTGCTGCTGCTAAAATAATCGCATCATATTCCCCGTCTTGTAGCTTTTGAAGTCTCGTATCTACGTTTCCACGAATCCATTTAATCTCGATATCTGGACGCATTAATAGCAGTTGAGCGCTTCTTCTTAAGCTGCTCGTCCCAATTACTGCACCTGCCTCTAAATCTGCAAATTTCACATGATTCGTTGATATAAATGCATCTCGTTCATCTACTCGTTTTGGCGTACATCCCATCACAAGGCCAGGTGGCAATACAGACGGCATATCTTTCATACTATGTACAGCAAAATCGATTTCTTTGTCGTATAATGCTTGTTCAATTTCTTTTACAAACAAGCCTTTTCCTCCAACTTTAGATAATGTCACATCTAAAATTTGGTCTCCTTTTGTGACAATCTCTTTTACTTCAAACTCAAAAGGCGCACCCATGTCTTTCATTTGTTGTATAAACCAATTTGTTTGTGTTAAAGCTAACTTACTTCTTCTTGAACCTACAATAATTTTACGCATAACTTCGCTACCTTTCTTTTCTTTAATACCATAGATGGAATTGTGAGAATTGACTTCCTAATAAAAAATTGATCAAAACAAATAAAAATGCATATATATGAACCCATGCATAGTTTGTCCCTGAAAATCTCGCTCGTTTTTTTATCACTAAAACAACTATATAAATAACCAATAGAATAAAAGAACTGACGATTTTAAAATCAACGATAGAAAATACCTCTAACGATACATATGCCCATTCTAACCCAAGAACTAAACTTACAAACAGAAGAGGAATTCCTACTAAAATCGATAATGTCATCGCTGTTTCGGCTTGTTTTAAGGATGGCAATCTAGAAAGTTGCTTCGTCCATTTCTTCTTTTTTAACACTCGGTATAATAGTAAGTATAATGTCGAAAATACAAATGATAAAGAAAAAGCTACATATGCCAATAAAGCAAATGTAATATGAATAAATAATAATTCAGATCGCAGTGTATCACCAACTGCAGACTGTTCAATTTGATTTGGCGCAAAGGTATGAATCGTCATAAAGATAAATCCAATCACATTCAAAAAGAACGCTGGTAAATCTAAGCGGAATATAATTTGCAACACTAATGACAATATGATGATTAACCATGCATAAAAATAGATTCCCTCAAACAAGGATAAAATCGGAAAACGCTTTGTTTCGACTATATACAACACTAAAAACACCGTTTGCAATAACCACACAATGGAGAGCAGCCGCACCGCAATTCGATGTGCAGGACGATCTTTATTCAGATAATCAATAAAATAAAAAACAAGACTAACGGATTGGAGGACGACCATTATCTCGTGTAGCCTTGTCATCGTCAAATCAGCCATATCCAATCTCCTCTACATAAAAAAAAGGCGTTATATATATCTATTTGTTTCCATATAGATATAAAAACACCTCCTTTTTCTTTAATCAATTAAGCCTCGACGTAATTGGGCCCAGATTTTAAATTTTGCGACTCGATGAAAGATTGTTTTAAACTAATTTTCCCTTTTTCAGCTTGGTCGATAATTTCCTTTTGTACATCTTCTTCAATTCCAAAGATTTGTTGGAATAAGTGAAGTTGTTCAACTGAATCCTTTGCAGTGGATAATTCTTTCACTTGCATAATAGGCTCTTTCAAAAGCTGATTGATAATGGATTTCGTATGCTTATTTAAAATTTTACGTTCACGATCAGTTAAATCTGGCATTTTATTTTCAATAGAAACCATTGTTTCTGTTTGTATTTTGTTTGCTTTTTGGCGAAGTGCCGAAATAATTGGGACAACTCCAAGCGTTGCTATCCAATCATTAAATTGTTCAATTTCGGTTCCTATCATTTGGTTGATTTGACCTGCAGCTCGTTCACGTTCCGCTAAATTCGCTTCGACAATTCCTTGTAAATCATCAATATCATATAAAAAGACATTTGGTAGATCACCTATTCTTGGGTCTAGATCACGTGGTACTGCAATATCTACCATAAAAAGTGGTTTACCCTTACGTAATCGTTCCACAAACTGCATTAATTCGAAATCAATTACAAAGTCTGTTGCACCTGTAGAACTGATTAAAATATCTGCTTCCAAAAGAGCACATTGTAGCTCGTCCATTGGTTTCGCATTTCCATCGAATTTTTCTGCAAGCTCTTTCGCCTTTTCAAAAGTACGGTTAATAACGGTTACTTTTTCCGCGCCACTACCGTGTAAATTTTGAATGGCAAGCTCTCCCATTTTTCCAGCACCTAAAATGACCACATGTTTATGTTTTAACGTACCAAAGATTTTCTTTCCAAGTTCTACTGCTGCATAAGAAACGGAAACTGCATTTTCCCCAATAGATGTTTCTGAATGTGCACGTTTTGCGAATGTAACCGCTTGTTTAAATAATTGATTGAAAACGGTTCCGGTTGTCCCATTTTCTTGCCCATTAAGAAAACTTTTTCTTACTTGGCCCAATATTTGTGTTTCTCCAAGAACCATAGAATCTATGCCTGCTGTAACTCGGAACAAATGATTATTTGCATCATTATCTTCATGGATAAATAAATAGCTAGATAAGTCTTCTAATGGTATATCAAACCAATTTGCTAAAAATTGCTTTACATAATATTTGCCTGTATGTAATTGATCAACCGTAGCATAAATTTCTGTACGGTTACAAGTTGATACAATCACATTTTCTAATATGCTTTTTTGCCCTTGTAATGCTTGCATTGCATTCGGAAGCTCTGTTTCGACAAATGATAGCTTTTCTCGAATTTCAACTGGAGCAGTACGATAATTGACACCTACCACGATTGTATGCATGGAATCAGGTCTCCCTTTCACGTTCATTTCATTAGCCCTATTATAGCATAGCTTTTCCTGAGGTTTATAGTCATTTGTGAACAAGCTATGAATTGTTAATTAGAATGATTATAAAATAATATTAACAAACAACCTTGCTTATTACAAGGCAATAGCTCGAATGCAAAATATGCAGAAAATTAGAAATATCTAAGAAACAAAAAAAGATCATGTAGAGATATATTACCCTACATAATCTTTTTTAATCAACTAAGTAAACTGGCTGCTATATAGAAATTACATTCTACTTTCAATCTCTGCCCAAGCAGTGTCAAAGCCAAGTCCTGTTTCAGATGAGAAAACAACAAGTGGATCACCTTTTTCCATTTGCAGTTCATCTTTGACAATTTTTTTATGCTTGTCCCATTTACCTTTTGGAATTTTATCAGCTTTTGTCGCAACTACGATACACGGGATATTATAATGTTTTAAAAAGTCATACATCATGCAATCATCCGCTGTTGGAGGATGACGTAAATCTACAAGTAACACGACTGCTTTTAAAACATCACGAGAGGTAAAATACGTCTCGATCATTTTCCCCCATGCTGCACGTTCTGATTTAGATACTTTCGCATAACCATAACCAGGTACATCCACAAACAGTAAATCTTCCTCTAATTTATAAAAATTTAACGTTTGTGTTTTCCCTGGCTTGGAAGAAATACGCGCCATGCTTTTTCGACCAATCATTTTATTGATAAAAGAAGATTTCCCGACATTCGAACGTCCTGCTAACGCGAATTCTGGTAAGTCTCCTTCTGGATATTGCGCTGGTCTTACAGCACTTATAAGTAGCTCGACGTTATTGATTTTCATTATTTTGTCTCCTCCAATGCTAATTGAAGCACCTCTTGAGCATCGGAAACAAAATGAAATGTTAATACTTCACGAACACTTTCTGGTATATCTTCAATATCGCGCTCATTGTCTTTTGGGCAAATAATCGTTGTCAACCCTGCGCGATGTGCACTTAATGTTTTTTCTTTTAATCCACCAATTGGTAATACTCTTCCTCTAAGCGTGACTTCTCCTGTCATTCCAATTTCTCGTTTAATCGGACGTTTGGACAATGCAGATACAAGTGCTGTAACAATTGTAATTCCCGCAGATGGTCCATCTTTCGGAACTGCGCCTTCAGGTACATGAATATGAATATCTTTGTTCTCATGGAATGATGCATCAATCCCAAATTCCTCTGCTTTCGAGCGAACATATGATAACGCGGTTTGTGCAGATTCTTTCATGACATCCCCGAGCTTCCCAGTTAGTTGCAGTTTGCCATTTCCGGCAGATAAAGATACTTCAATTTGCAATGTATCGCCACCAACAGTTGTATAAGCTAGCCCTGTTGCTACACCTATTTGGTTTTCTGTTTCTGCTTGGCCAAATCTAAATTTTCGTTTGCCAATCGTATCTTCTAAATTTTTCGTTGAAATAGTTATCCGCTTTTTGTCGCCAGAAACGATTTGGAGTGCCGCTTTTCGGCAAACATTTGCTAGAACACGATTTAACCCACGTACCCCAGCTTCACGTGTAAAGTGACGGATAATATCAATAATCGCATCATCTTTCAATTGAAGCTGTGATTTGGTTAAGCCATGTTCTTTTATTTGCTTTGGTAGTAAATGATTTTTAGCAATTGAAAGCTTTTCCATTTCCGTATATCCAGCAAGTGAAATAATCTCCATACGATCTCTTAATGGACCAGGAATTGTACTTAAATCATTCGCAGTAGCAATAAATAACACATTAGATAAATCATATGTCTCTTCAATATAATGATCACTAAATGTATTATTTTGCTCTGGATCTAACACTTCTAGCATTGCAGCGGAAGGGTCTCCTCTAAAGTCATTCGACATTTTATCGATCTCGTCAAGTAAAAATAGCGGATTAATCGTCCCTGCTTTTTTCATCCCTTGAATAATACGTCCTGGCATTGCACCGACGTACGTTCGACGATGTCCACGAATTTCAGATTCATCGCGAACCCCACCTAATGAAATTCGAACAAAATTACGACCTAATGATTCAGCGATTGACTTTGCAAGCGAAGTTTTCCCGACACCAGGAGGTCCTGCTAAACAAAGGATTGGTCCACGTAAAGATTTCGTTAATTGGCGAACGGCTAAATATTCTAAAATTCTTTCCTTTACAGACTCTAATCCTTCATGGTCTCGATTTAATATTTGCTCTGAACGTTTAATATCTAATTGATCTTCTGTTGATTTGGACCAAGGAATGGAAACTATCCAATCGATGTAATTCCGGATGACCCCACTTTCTGGCGCCTGTGATGGTAATTTTTCATAACGATTTAATTCTTTCAACACATTTTTTTTAGTTGTTTCAGGTAAGCCTGCTTCTTCAATTCGCTTTTTCAACTCTGCTACTTCGCTAGTTTTACCTTCTTTTTCTCCAAGCTCCGTTTGAATGGCTTTCATTTGCTCACGCAAGTAAAATTCTTTTTGAGTACGTTCCATTGCATGTTTTACACGTGTATTAATCTTCTGTTCTAAATTGAGTATTTCCTGTTCATTGTATAATCGTGCGATTAATACTTCTAATCGCTCTTTTACATCCATTATTTCTAAAATTTCTTGTTTACCAGAAATTTTTAAAGGTAAATGGGATGCAACCATATCTGCTAGTCGACCAGGTTCCTCAATATCTACTACGGAGTTATATGTTTCTTCAGATACGTTTTTGGATACCTTTGAATACTTTTCAAAATTATGTAGTAACGTACGCATGAGCGCTTCGTCTTCCTGATCTGCTTTTTCTGGTTCAATATATGCAGATACAGTTACTTCATCAAACGTATCGGTTTTTCTGTAATCATCCCAAATTGCACGCTGCAATCCTTCTACTAAAACACGCATTGTTCCATTTGGGAGCTTCACCATTTGTTTTACAGTTGCAATAACACCAACATCATATAAATCTTCCATGATTGGTTGTTCCAAATTCATATCTCTTTGTGCTGATAAAAACAACTTTTCTTCGCGTAACATCGCTTCGTTTAATGCTGCGATGGAACGTTCGCGTCCTATATCGACATGAAGAATCATTGTTGGAAATACTAATAACCCTCTAAGAGGTAATACTGGATAGTATATATTTTTATTTGCCATTTTAAGAAGTCACCTCCAACTTATTCTGTCCGAATCGTAAGATAAAATACAGTTCAATCATCATTCTTTATCGCTTTTCCCTATTTTCTCCAAAAGGAAACGTAAGAAGAAAAAGCTGACATCCTTGCTTGCGCTAAGCACGCGCAGATTGGAAGCCAGCTTATAATAACAACAAGTTATGCAGATGTTTTTTCGTTATCTTTTCCTACTTCAGTGCCGTCTTCTAACAAAAGTCTTGGACGCGCTTTTTCTGAAATAGCTTCTTTTGTGATTACACATTCTACAATGTCTTCGCGTGATGGTAACTCGTACATCACATCTAACATGATATTTTCAATAATCGAACGAAGACCACGTGCTCCTGTTTTACGCTCAATTGCTTCTTTCGCAATTTCAATTAATGCTTCATCTTCAAATGTTAGTTTTACATTGTCCAATTCAATCATTTTTTGATATTGCTTCACAAGTGCATTTTTAGGCTCTGTTAAAATTTGAACAAGCGCTTGATTGTCTAACTGTTCTAAGCTGGCAAGCACTGGTAAACGACCGATAAACTCAGGAATTAGCCCGAATTTTAGCAAATCTTCTGGAATTAACTGACTAAGCACAGAACCGGCTTCTATTTCCACTTTGTTTGGATCAGCACCGAAACCAATTACTTTTTCGCCTAGTCGGCGTTTAATAATTTGTTCGATTCCGTCAAACGCACCACCAACGATAAATAAAATATTCGTTGTATCAATTTGAATGAATTCTTGATGTGGATGCTTACGACCACCTTGTGGTGGTACACTAGCAACAGTACCTTCTAATATTTTGAGCAGTGCTTGTTGTACACCTTCACCGGAAACATCTCTTGTAATAGAAGGATTTTCGGATTTACGTGCTACTTTATCTATTTCATCGATATAAATAATTCCTTTTTCCGCTTTTTCAATATCATAGTCCGCAGACTGAATAAGTTTTAAAAGAATGTTCTCTACATCTTCACCAACATAGCCGGCTTCTGTTAATGATGTCGCATCTGCAATAGCAAATGGCACATTTAAAATCCGTGCTAATGTTTGAGCAAGCAATGTTTTACCACTACCAGTTGGTCCAATCAGTACGATATTCGATTTAGATAGTTCTACTTCATCGATAACGCTATTTGAATTGATGCGTTTGTAATGGTTGTACACTGCAACAGCTAGTGATTTTTTTGCTCTTTCCTGCCCAATTACATATTCATCTAAAATATTTAAAATTTCTTTCGGTTTTGGAACTTCTTTAAACTCTACTTCTTCTTCAATACCAAGTTCTTCTTCTACAATTTCAGAACATAAATCGATGCATTCGTCACAAATATATACACCTGGTCCTGCTACGAGCTTACGAACTTGTTCTTGTGGTTTCCCACAGAAAGAACATTTTAAGTTCCCTTTTTCATCATTGAATTTGAACAAAATATTCACCCCTATTCAAGCAATTATCTTACAAGATTCTCATTAAGTAATCAAATAATACGTTTATGTTTTATATCCGTGAAACCTATGTATGGTATAAAACAAGGCACAGACAATTGGCTGTACCTTGTTTTATATTATAACGCTATCATGTCTGGATAAGAAAGTATAAACTCTTTACCCATACTCTGTCCAGTTCCAACGCCTAGCTCATCGGGGTCAAATACCCTTCATACAATGAAGCCAAAGAGCGACTTAGCATAGGCGCTTGCACTTTTCTAAGTAAATTATGAAATTTTAGCGTTCTCTACTAAGAACTCAACTGTTTTTTGGAAACGAATGTCGTTTTCAAGTACTGCTGTACCGCCAAGTGCTTTTTTAATATCTTCAGCAGACATGTTGAATTGTGTAGCCATTTTTTCAAGCTCTACGTTTACATCTTCTTCTGTAGATGCCAATCCTTCTTTTTCAGCAATTGCTTCAAGTGTTAAGGAAACTTTTACGCGGCTGTTTGCATCTTCTGCCATTTGAGCACGTAAAGCTGCTTCATCTTGACCAGAGAATTGGTAGTAAAGATCTAAGTTCATCCCTTGTTGCTCTAAACGTTGACCAAATTCTTGAAGCATACGATCTGTCTCTGACTCAATCATTGCTTGTGGAATGTCGATTGTTGCATTAGCTGCTGCAGTTTCAACTAAGTTGTCGCGAAGTGTTTGTGCTGCTAATTGTTTTTTCTCTTCAGCAGTTACTTCTTTTAACTTAGAACGTAAACCTTCGATTCCTTCTACTTCAGCATCTACTTCTTTTGCAAAATCGTCGTTTAGTTCAGGAAGTTCTTTTCCTTTAACTTCTTTCACTGTTACTTTGAATATTGCTGGTTTGCCTGCTAGTTCAGCAGCGTGGTATTCTTCTGGGAAAGTTACTTCTACATCTTTTGACTCTCCAGTTTTTACACCTACTAATTGTTCTTCAAAACCTGGAATGAATGAGTTAGAACCAATTTCTAGTGGGTAGTCAGTTCCTGCTCCACCTTCAAATGCAACGTCATCAACGAATCCTTCGAAGTCGATTACAGCAGTATCGCCATCAACGATTGCATCTTCTTTTACAACTAATTCAGCTAAACGAGTTTGTTGGCTTTTTAGTTGCTCTTCGATTTCTTCATCTGAAACAGTTTCGTCTAATTTAGTTACTTCTAAACCTTTGTAATCTCCAAGTGTAACTTCTGGTTTTACAACAACTTTTGCAGTAAATACTAAAGGTTGTCCTTTTTCCATCGTTACGATGTCGATTTCTGGTTGATCCACAGGATTAATATCCGCTTCTTCAACTGCCGCTGAATACGCATGTGGAAGGATATAATCTAATGCATCTTGGTATAAAGATTCTACACCGTACATTTTTTCAAACATTTGACGTGGCATTTTCCCTTTACGGAAACCAGGTACATTAATTTGTTTTACTACTTTTTTAAATGCTTGGTCTAATCCATTAGTTACTACGTCCGCAGCAACCTCCACTGTTAATAAACCATTATTACCTTCTTGTTTTTCCCATTTTACTGACATATATTATACCTCCAAAAAATAAATTACAATAATTTAGCAGCCTGTATATATAAAGTGACAGGACAGGTTTTACACTAATTATATTGACAACTTGTATATTATAGCATAGTTGAATAGACTTTCAATACTATTCATACTCCAGTGTTTCTGTTGAGGCTTCCAATAGTTTAATCAACTCGTATAACTCATTTGGTTGTTCGCTTTCGTTTCCAAATAACGCATCAACAAAATTTACATATTCTTGTGCAACCGCTTCATCGCTATATCCTGCCCAATCGAATGGAAATAATGCAAATGCATGGCTATGTACTAATGCTACAGTTAACTGCAATTTAGAAGGATCCTTCTCTAAAATATCATGGATATGGCGATTGACTATACCGATTCGATCCATTGCATTAGGGCTAGGAGGCGAAACTGGATTCACTGTTTGTTTAAAACCAAACTTTTCAATACGTATCTCTGTTGTCTCACCACTCTCCCCTAGTAGTAATAGAGCGAGCGTTTGTATAGTAGGAGATACATTTTCGCTTTCGGCTATTTCAATAATATTAGGGATTGCTTCTCTTACATCTTTATGAAAAGCTTCTTGTAGCAGTGCTTCCTGCTCTAATATGTTTAATTCTAAAAACGCTTCTATTGCAAACCTTTCTTTATCAACGCTAGGAAAGATTTCATTGTCAATGGCAAGGAAGCTTTCCTGTTCTCGTGCAAGTCGCCCACTCAATTCTTTTAATTGTAGGAAATTTTTCTTTCTTTCATTCGTAAACCTTTTATCTACAAGTAATTTATTTAACACACTATCAACTTCATGGTAATTTTTTAGGTCAAGTAAGATAGTTAAGTATAGCTCCACAATTTGTTCGAACAAAGGTGATCTATTTTTCAGTAGACTCTCACATATTACTTTTGCTTCTTCTTGACGATTAGATTCCAACAAAGAAAGAACATATACACTTAATATCGTGTCGTCTAACTCGATATGTTCCTTCGCTAGATCAAAGCACTTAGCTGCTTCTATATGATTATTTACTTCCGCAAATGCTAACCCATCCGCAATCAGCTTCTCAACCATTCCTGGAAAGAAAATAATATTTTCTTTCGTTCTTGGAACATGTTGTTTTTTTTTCATTTTACTTCCCTGCCTTTCCCTTCCATATATACCTATATACTATCTCATGTTGTGTTTTTTTTCTATATCTCGTCAACCTTTTTCTGAAAATTTCCACAGTAAATCTGAATTCTCAAGTAAATGAAACTACTGCATCTCTTAAAAAAGCCAACTGGAGTAAAAAATCCAGTTGGCAATTAAATATATTATTAAATTGAAAATAATAATAGCCTTTAAGCAATTTGTACACTTCGCGAAGCCACAAGTTCTTCATATAATTGCAAATCTTCTTCATATAAATTTATATACGTCGAAAGGCTATGCGCTTTCACTGTCTCCAAAATTCTATCATCTACAATACGGAATTCTTTATTAAGCTTCTTGGCATTATCCCAAGCAGTTTCTTCAAAAACAATATTCATCCTATGTTCTTCAATAAGCATAGCAAATAAGTCTAAATCATTATAAAGCTCATATAATGAATGACTCTTCTTTGTGTTAAAAATCTCCAGTGTACGTGATACTGATTCTAATAATGCATCGCGGTCCATCGCATGCCCTAATTCGTGGATCGTAATTATTTTAATATATAATTCAAGTGAAATTGGCGTTTGCATTTCATCACAAGCTTCTATCAAACGGTTCACGTCAAAACCAACATAGTTTCCTATAAAATTATAACTCATATTTACTCCAGAGTTATCTTGTTTCAATTCAACGTTCATCCCGACATCGTTCAAAGTGGAACCAATCAACTGGTGAATATACGTCTCTGTAAATTTATTTTGCATTCTTTATTCTGCTACTCCTCGCTCTTGGTGTAAAAAACTTTATCTAATATTATATGTTAAAACCCAAAATAAGATTTCGTAAAATTTTCGACAAGAGTAAATATATAACAATATTAATTTGAATTCAAGAGAGACGTATCGAGTTTTAATAAGTATTCTTTTGTACGAAACAAGAAAACACTCTTAAGTCGCCGTTACGACTAAAGAGTGTTTTCTTAAAGTTCTATTTAACTATTATCCTTCACTTTATGCTGTCATTTTAATTGTTTTTATTGTTACGTTGTCTACTACGAGCTTCTCCACCCTTGGAACCTATTTCTTCATAAAAGTCTCGGTCATGGTTTTTGGAAGTAGCTTCTCCACCCTTACGACCGATTTCCTCGTAAAATTCCCGCCCATGATTATTGGAGGTAGCTTCTCCGCCTTTACGTCCCGCTTCTTCGACAGTCATGTTCTCATCATTGTTTCTGTTGCGATTGTTTTGCTTGTTAGCCATTATTAAATTCCTCCTCTAAATTTTTTTCAAGCTTGAAATCAAGCTTACTCTTTATATTCCCAGTAAAAATAAAGCTAAACATGGCTATTTTCGTATTCTACAATTTCCTTAAACTTAATCCATTTTAATAATAATACGCGAGGCATCCCCTGTAGCAAGTAAATCAAATCCCTCATTTATCTCTTCTAATGAAATAATATTAGAAAGAAGCCGATCAACTGGTAGTCGCCCTTGTTCCATTAAGTTAATATAATTAGGAATGTCTCTTTTCGGAACACAACTCCCTACGTATGATCCCTTTAGCGTCCGTTCTTCCGCAGTTAAAGTAACATAAGGAAATGCAAACTTATGTTCAGGATGAGGTAGTCCAGTTGTCGTAGTTACTCCTCCGCGCTTTGTTACACCATACGCTACTTCCATTGCAGCAACAACTCCTGCCGTTTCAAAGGCATAATCTACTCCGCCATTTGTATATGCACGTACCTGTTCTATAACATCCGGATCATTTGAATTAAATATAGCAGTAGCACCAAGTTCTTTTGCTTGTTGCAACTTCTTTTCATTAATGTCTACGGCAATAACCTCATGTGCCCCTGCAGCAATTGCCCCAAGTAACGCACTCAAACCGATACCACCAAGTCCAATAACAGCCACTTTACTTCCTAAAGTAACTTCCGCAGTATTTACAACAGCACCAACTCCCGTTATTACTGCACAACCAAATAAAGCCATTTTTTCAAAAGGCAAATCTCTATCTACTTTCACTAAGGAATTCTGCGCAACGATCGCATATTCGGAGAATGCCGAAACTCCAACATGATGTCCGATACTCTCCTCCCCATTATGAATACGTACACCACCACCGAGAAGCGTGCCTGCCCCATTCGATTGTGCACCTGGTTCACATAAAGCTGGTCGTCCTTCCGCGCAAGGAATGCATTGACCGCAACTAGGTACAAAAACGCAAATAACTTTGTCACCTGGTCGGAAGTTTGTTACACCTTCTCCCGTTTCAATAACGATACCAGCAGCTTCATGACCAAGCGCCATAGGAAGCGGTCGAGGTCTGCTGCCATTTATCACCGATAAATCAGAATGACATAAACTCGCGGCTTTTATTTGTATTAATACTTCTCCAGCTTCTGGTGAATCTAGGTCTACTTCTTCGATTTTGATAGGTTTACTAGTTGCATAAGGTGGCTGGGCACCTGATTCACGTAAAATAGCAGATTTTACTTTCATAAAGCTCGCTCCTCTATGATAAAATTTTCATTCCTATAAATTTTATATCCGTCATCTCTTCGATTGCATAATGAATTCCTTCCTTACCAATGCCGCTTTCTTTCACACCACCGTATGGAATATGATCATACCGTTTAACAGAAGCTTCATTAATCCATACCCCACCCATTTCTAAAGCTTCCATCATTCGCATTGCAAGGTTAATATTATCTGTAAATACTCCCGCCTGTAGACCATAGCGTGAATCGTTTGCATAAGTAATCACTTCTTCTTCCGTATCAAAAGGCAATACAGCGATAATTGGAGCAAAAACCTCCTCGCAAACAACTTTCATCTCAAAATCAACATTTTCTAAAATCGTTGGTTCTAAGAAAGTACCATTTCTTATTCCGCCCGTACGAATAACAGCTCCCGATTTAACGGCTTCTTGGATCCATGTTTCCGCTTTTATTGCCGCCGCTTCTGTAATCATTGGACCTAATTGAGTTGACTCTTCTTTTGGATCACCCATTTTTAGATCAGATACCTTTTCTGCTAGTTTGTTTAAAAACTCATCATAAACGGATCGATGAACAAAAATTCGTTGCGCCGAAACACATGCTTGGCCTGCGAAAGTAAACCCGCCAAGTAGTATGGAAGATACGGCGTTACCTATATTCGCATCGTCAAAAATAATATTTGGCGCATTTGATCCTAATTCAAGCGTCACTTTTTTCCCTTTCGCCATTTCGTGAATGTTCCATCCTACTGCTCCACTACCAGTAAAAGTTACTTTTTTGACAAGCGGATGCGTCACAAGTGGCTCTACTAGTTTCTGCCCAGCACCTTGAATAATGTTCAGCGCACCAGACGGTAATCCAGCTTCTCGAAATAATTTATATAAAGCAACTGCCGAAAACGGTGTTTTTTCCGCAGGTTTCAAAACAATTGTATTTCCAGCTGCGATTGCAGGAGCAATTTTATGCAACGCCATATTTAACGGGAAATTAAAGGGCGTTATAGCAGCGACAACACCTAGCGGAACACGTCTAGAAAAACCAAATTGTTGTTCCCCACCGATTGCATTATCAAGTACTATTTGTTCCCCATGAAGATTTTTAGCTCCCTCTGCCGCAAAATGTAAAACTTGAATCGCCCTTGCTACTTCACCTCGCGCTTCTACAATTGGTTTACCTGCTTCCAAAGTTAAAGTTTGCGCAAATGCTTCTTTTCTTATTTCTAACAAATCTGCCGTATTTCTTAAGATTTGACTTCTCTCATGCGCTGGCATTTTCTTCATCGTATGTTGAAATACTTCATGCGCATTTTCCACCGCTTGGATTACTTCGTTTTTTGTAGCGCAGAAAATATGTCCTATTTTCTCTTGATTATAAGGATTTAGGACATCAATTATATCTCTATCTCCTGCAATCAATTCTTCAGCATCTATAAAAGACCCATTTTCTAACATCTGATCATCTACCTCCCAATAATTATCTTCTTATTCGTAGTACCCTTCAGTAGACTTAATCAATGTTTTAAATTGTTTTTCATCATGTCCAAACCAAATGGTCGAGTTGTTCTCTTCAGCGAAGCTTCTAATCCGTTCAACTGTAGAATTATAACCAACCGAATCATATAAAATCCCAGGTGGTTTAACCGGTGGCCCTAAACTTTCTGCCGTGTACAATGCATCCGAAGCTAATAGTAAATTCCCAGTGCCAGGCAATTCAATATGCAAACCTAGCATCCCATATGCATGTCCTGGACCAAAGTTTATTATTTTAATACCTTCTACTAAATTCACTTCTTTTTCAGTCGGCTTGATCGTTCGCCAGCGTAGCTCATTCTTAATCCACGCCATCACATCTCCCCATATATAGGCACCCATATTTCGAGTCATCGCAAAGGTTTTCATTACATTTTGCAGTTCGGAATCATGTACGATAATTTCTGCATTTGTAAAAAGTTCTAAGCATCCAGCGTGATCTAAATGTAAGTGCGAAGCTACTACATATTTAATATCTTCTGGACGTACTTTTAACTGTTCTAATCGATTGATTAAATAACATTCTTCATTTTGAAACGCAGGGAAAAGTTGCTGAATTCCTTTTGGCCAACGCCCATCGTCTCCCATACCTTCTGGGTTACATCCCGTATCAAATAAAATCTTTCCTTCCGGATGATCGATTAATACAGCGAAAACCGGAAACTCCACAAATTCTGATTTAGGACTCGGATTAGATATACTTGCAGGATTGTGCATCGAAATCATATAGTTTTTATCCATCTTCATCGTACCTGTATCAAGTACGTAAACTTTTTTTGAATTACACATTATCTATTCCTCCAATATATTTTATATTTTTTTTATTCAGTTGTTTAAATTCCTATTGAGGCACGCGTCACTCCACGATTAAAGGAAGCATCTAAAGCTTTTGATAGATCTTCTAATGTAAAATCACAAGCAAGAATTTCACTGAATGGATATTTGTTAATATTCGAACTCAAAAACTTTAATGATTTATATAAATACCAAGGTTCATAACGAATGAGTCCTATTATGGAAATATTTTTTCTAGTCATTAATCCTGGATCAAACTCGGTTAATTTGCCAGGAGAAATATTACCAATCGAAATATATTTACCGCCTGATTTAATGAGATGAATACCTTCAGCTAGTGCTGCAGGAACTCCTGTTAGTTCCATAACAACATCTGCTCCAATCCCATTTGTTAGCAACATTATTTTCTCTATGCGTTCCTCAATAGTTTTATATTCTTCCATCGACACTATTTCGTCAGCGCCGAATCTTTTGGCTAACTCAAGACGATTAGGTACAGTGTCAATGACAATCACTTTAGCTCCAAACATTTTCGCAACTGCCGTAGCATTCAAACCAAGTCCACCTGCACCTTGGATCACAACCGTATCTCCATATTTAAGTCCCGATTTTTCAATACCAAAATATACTTGGGATAGAGCACAATTTGCACCCGCTGCTACCTCATCTGGAACATTGTCAGGTACTTTATAAAAATATTGATTCGGATGGATATAGTAATGCGTAGCAAACGATCCATGAAAATGGGGATACTCATGTGCTTCTTTGCTCCAATACTCATAGGCATTTTCACATAAATTCGCATACCCCTGTAAACAGTGTTTACATTTCTTACAGGTCAAAAAATAAGCTGCTGCAATACGATCTCCCACCTGTACTGGTTGTCCCGCATAGTCTGTCGTAACACCTTCCCCTAGTTCTACAATCTCACCTACCATTTCATGTCCCATAACGCCGGATTTTTTCGTGGGATGTAACCCTTTCCAAATATGCAGTTCAGATCCACATACATTCGTCCTGATTACACGGACTAATATAGAATCTTTAGCAGCCTTCGGTAATTCATACTCTTCAAAAACCATCTTTTCCGGTTCGGTCATTACTGCAACTTTTCCCTTCATTAAAGAACCCCCGATATCATATTAAAAATGGCCATAACAAATTATGACTGATTGGCTATTTCCTAATCTATTCAAGGACTTTCAAAAATATCTCTTTTTTTTGGAATAAGTTCATTAATTGAGAACACTCTTCATTTTATACATAGCAAAAGACACACTTTAGCCGAATAAAGTGTGTCTTTTGAGTTTATCCGAAACCCTTTTCCTTCTGTAAAAATGAAAGCCGGTTCATTTTCTGTCTTTACCGGTGAAGGAGGGTGTAGAAAATACTTTTGATTTAACGTTCTAAGTTCTTCGGCTATTACTACTTCCCCGCCTTTTCAAGGTGTTCCGTCTTCAGAACTATCGTTTCCCTTTGGACGCACTCCCATTTGAATTAGATGAATTTTTCTTTAACCCTGATTTAGAAGAACAAACAATTACTATTATCATCAAAGCCAACAAAAGTAATGGATAAATCAAAAGTAATTCTTTTATTTGTTAAACTACTGTAACCCCTTGCATTTAATCAATTTTTACTAGTAAGTTTTACTTTATAATGTACTCCCGCCATCAACACTCAACACTGTTCCTGTCACAAAGTCGCTCGACTTCGTTGCTAAATATAAAGAAGCTCCTTTTAACATATGTTCATCCCCAATCTTATTAAGCGGAATTGTCTTAATAACGGCTTCTTCCTTTTGATCCAGGGTGCCTTTGGTCATCTTCGTTCGGAACATACCTGGGGCAATGGCATTAACATGAATATTGTGTCTGGCCCACTTGATTGCTAAGTCCTTTGTAAAGTGAATGACCGCTGCTTTACTTGTCGTGTATCCGATCGAATTCGTAATTTCAGGCGGTCTAACGGATAACCCTGCGGCTGAAGCGATATTGACAATCTTGCCGTAATTTCTCTCTATCATGTGTTTGCCTACGGACTTACTCATTAAAAAAGTACCTGTTACATTAACATCCATCACTTTCCTCCATGCTTCTAGGGGCATTTCTTCCACTGGAGCACCCCAAGTTGCTCCACTGTTATTCACAAGGATATCGATCTGGCCAAAGTCTTTCAAAATTTGACCAACCACCTCTTCCACCTGTGCTTCATCCGTAACATCCAGTGCATAGCTTTCCGCTTTGACCCCGTATTCATGAGACATCATCTTAGCTACTTCATCGCAATTTTCCTTTTTCCTAGAACAAAGGGCCAACTGACACCCCATTTCAGCATACACCTCGGCGATCTGTTTACCGAGACCTCGGCCTCCACCTGTGATAATTGCGACTTGGTTCGTTAGATCAAACATTTCTGACACCTTCATTGTCATCTTCCTTTCTATTTCAGTTATTTTTTTTTAGTCTTTAGGAACAACTTCCTGCTGACCATTGATAGACAAACAAAAAGACCGTCTATTGACGATCCTCCTTTACAATAAAGCACCCCAAATATTACAATTTGCTAGCTTTCTATTTATTATCTTTTCGTTTCTGGTGACACAGCCACTTACACAATTACATGTGCTTGATTCTCAGGAATTCTTAAGTAGCTACTATATCGGAAATTTAGTCAACTGTTGCAAATCGAATTTTACGGTTGAATAATCCTATTTTCTGTTCCCAAAGGCACTTGCCACTTTGGAATCAACACGAATTAATTGAAAAGTCCCCGTGCCTTTTGAGATGATTTTTCCATCCGCATCTCTGAGAATCCCCTCTACAAAAGCAGTTTTATAAGTCATCGAAATGATGGATGCGTGTGCATAGATAGCCCCTGTTTTTACTGGAGCAGTGAAATGGACAGTTGAACTGATTGACTTACACCTTGTTCCGGTAACTGAACACAGGTGCATACGCTGGATCAGATCCAACACAGAGGCATATACACCCCCATGGAGGGTTCCATACTTATTTAATAGAAAATTTTCCACAATTAATTTAAGTTCCAGATTTCCTTCTTCAAAAGATTGGATTGTTATTCCAAGATGTTGAAGATAGGGCGATTGTTCAAATTCTCTCTTGATTACTTCCACAGTCATTGAAATCATCACTCCCTTCGCATTCATATCTGAGAGAAACCGTTTCTTTTTAATACGAAGTGTATCTTGTTCTCATCAATCGGGAAGCCGCAACATCGTAAAATTCACGATATTGCAGCTTTTAGTAAAAATTCACTTTGAGATAAATTCCGGAGTGCGTTTCTGTAAAAAAGCGCTTATTCCTTCGTTTTTATCTTCGGTTGAAAAAAGTATGGCTTGGGAAAGCTTTTCGATTAGTAAACCTGTTTTCATATCCGCGTCAAATCCAGCATGAATGACCATCTTTGCAAGTTTCACAGCTAACGGACCTTTCGAAAGGATTTGAGCCGCTGTTTTTTCCACCGCTTCTTTTAATTCAACTAATGGGACGGTTTCTGAAACAAGTCCGATTCTTTCCGCTTCTTCAGCTGTAATAATTTTCCCTGTTAAAATTAAGTCAACCGCTTTTCCTTTCCCGATCAAGCGAGCCATTCGTTGCGTGCCGCCCGCACTTGGAATAATGCCAAGATTCAACTCAGGAAGACCGAACTTTGCATTTGTAGAGGCGATTCGAATATCGCACGCCATCGCCAATTCACAGCCACCTCCCAGTGCGAAGCCGTTAATCATTGCAATTGTCGGTTTGTCATACGCTTCGATATAATCATAGATTTCCTGCATACCGCCGGGTGTGAATACATCCAAAGGTTTGCGTTTTTTAAGCTGACTGATATCAGCCCCAGCAGCGAATGACTTATCTCCTTGCCCCGTGAAAATAATACAATTCGTTTCTTTATCATCTTTTAATCTCTCGAGCGCGTCTTTCATTTCACGAAGTGTTTCTTTACTTAATGGATTTCGCTGTTCAGGTAAATTAATAATAATGTAAGCAAGCTGTTTTGATTTTTCTACTAAGATGTTTTGATAGTTATTCATCTCTTCACCCACCCTTATTTTTTAGAAGTAAAGAATTTCCAGATACTTCCTGCAGTACTTTATGCCTCTCGATTTCTTTTTCCACTAGTACACGTTTCAATATTTTCCCTACCGTGGATTTCGGTAACTGCTTTTTGAATTCGACTACTCGCGGTACCTTGTATTTGGCCAATTTCCCAGTGCACCACGCTATAATTTCTTCTTCAGTTACACGGACTCCTTTTTTGAGTACGACGGCTGCCCTGACCGCTTCTCCACTATATGAATCAGGAACGCCATAGACACATGCTTCCTCGATTCCCGGATGCTGATAGATCACTTCTTCCACTTCAACCGGGTAAATATTATAACCACTCGCAATAATCATCTCTTTCTTTCTTCCGACAATAAAGAAATAGCCCTCTTCGTCCATCGTGGCAATGTCGCCAGTGTGTAGCCATTCATCACGCAATGCTACGGAAGTTTCCTCTGGATTTTTCCAGTATCCCTTCATGATCTGAGGTCCTTTCACAACTAGTTCCCCTGCCTGCCCTGGAGGCATTTCCATTGTCCCAGTTTCAATATCCACAATTTTGGCATCGGTATTAGGATACGGCAAACCAATACTGCCTACTTTCCTTTTTCCACTAACAGGGTTCCGGTGCGTCGTCGGTCCTGTTTCTGTCATGCCAAATCCTTCGAAAATGGGTACATCAAACTTTTGTTTGAATTGATTGATGATCTCTACTGGGAGTGGTGCTGAACCGCAACTGCAGTATTTAAAGCAACTTAAATCGTCCGCCGTTAAATCGGGATGATTCAATAAGGAAATATACATTGCAGGCACACCGGGAAAAATAGTCGGCCGATATTTCCGAATCAAATCTACAACCTTATTAATTTCAAACTTGTCGATCGTAATATACGTGCAAGCAGCGTATATAGCACTATTCAAACGAGCCATCCCAAATACATGAAACAATGGCGACAAACCTAACATTCGTTCACCAGATTCTTGAAGTTGAAGTGCTTCTGCTGTATAGAGGCGATCCTGATAGACATTGGAGGTTATATTGAAATGCGTCAACATAACCCCTTTGGACCTTCCCGTTGTGCCTCCTGTATATTGCAGGAGTGCTAAATCTTTTTCTGGTTGAATGTTCAGCTCGGGGAGTTCATGAGTTCCTTTATTAATCCAATCATAAAGGCTATCTTCTTCCTGTCTATTCCTATCAGCTAAAATGATATTGAGCTGATTACTCAAGCCAATATTCTCTAACTTCTTCTTTTGTTCAGCATGACCGATAAACCAGCCTGCTTCAGAATCCTTCAAAATATAGTCTAATTCAAATGTTTGATACATTGGATTTATCTGAACTACAATCCCGCCCAAGCGATGGATTGCATAAAAGGAAATGATATATTCGATGCAATTTGGAAGCATCAACGCAATACGATCACCTTTTCTAAACCCTTTCCGATATAACGATCCCGCTAAGCGATCGGAAGCATTTTTCAGTTCAGAATATGTGATTTCCTGATCACCATCTATCACTGCTTTCTGATCCGGATGACGCTCTGCAGAATTTCTCAATAAATCGTATAAAGAAAGCGATGGGATTTCGGTTTCATAAGGGACATTTTTCGGATAAGATGGTGTCCAAGGTTTATTCATTTCCCCACTCCTCTATCATTCTTTTTTCTGGAAAAACAACCATCTTTAAGCGTTTATGTTAGTAGAGATTAACTCCAATTTGTCTACAGTTCGCTTTGCCTCTGACACCATCTCTGTTATCAGTTCTTTTACGGTTTGAATATGCTGAATTCTTCCAACTACGTCTTCTCATCTTCTTCATTCTCCATTTTCTTGACGTATAGTGTAATCACTTTCCGCTAAAAACTGGTTTACGCTTTTCCGCGAATGCTTGTACACCCTCGGTTGAATCTTCCGTCTCGAAACAGGTTCGAATGGTTTTAATCTCATTTTTTAATACGGTTGTTAAATCCTCATCCGAACTTGTTGTCAATAACCGTTTCGAAAGTGTTAAGGCGACCGGGGGACCGTCTGCAAGCCCCCTTGCGAATTCCATGACACGTTCATGAAATTCGTCTGCAGCAAACACACCATTCACAAGTCCGATGCGTTCTGCTTCATCAGCAGTAATTTCACGACCGGTAAAAATGAGCTCAGCTGCTTTTCCATGTCCAACAAGTCTTGGCAAGAAATAACTCATTCCAGCATCCGGGGTCAATGCGCGACGGATATATCCGGTCGTTACCTGCACATCTTTACATATAAAACGTATATCGCAAGCCAAAGCCAATGACAACCCCGCCCCCGCTGCAACTCCATTGATCGCAGCAATGACCGGTTTATCGCACTGAACAATTCCGAGCGCCTGACGCCCCACCCAATCCAGTTCATCCAATCGCTTGTAACGTGACGTTGAGGAAGCATCTCTGTTTTTCCGATCCTTCAAATCAAGCCCCGAACAAAATCCCCGTCCTGCCCCAGTGATGACAACTACACGAACCTCGTCGTCTATAGAGGCTTCTGTCAAAGCCCGTTCCATTTGTAAACTAAGAGAAGCGTTAATCGCATTGAGTCTTTCTGGTCGGTTTAACATCAAAGTCCTGATCCCATCCTTTGTACTGATGGTAAGTTCGCTCATCTCATTTCTCCTCCATTATCTTTTATGACGTATAATCACGATAAATAAATCAAACAGCTGCTAAACATTTTTCTAGAACTGAACGCAACCCAGAGGGAATCGACACCGTTTCTTGTGCCTGAAAGTTAAAGCAGACAATGACCGCAGTTCCAAGCGCGACGATCGCTCCCTTATCAGAAGTTTTGATTTCATGGGTAATCATAAAACTTTTGTAACCTACTTTAGCAACCGATGTTGAGATGCTTAAATTTTCTCCCGCATAAGATTGGGCTAAAAAATCGCATTGGGTTGACGCGATTATAAAATCTACATTCGATCGCTCACTTCTTCCAAACCCAATTGCTTCAAAGAATTTTGTCCGCGCTTCTTCCATGTAGATGAAATAACTTGTGTTATTGACATGGCCTGCTGCATCAGTTTCGCAGAACCTTATATAGACATCGATTTCAGGAATATGTTTCATTTTTTAACCTCCTTAAGCGGTTGTCATCTGTTGCGGATCGCTTACCTTGCGGAATTAAACTTTTGTCAGACAATTACAGAATCATCGCCTTTTCTGTCATTACTTGTAAATTTCGGATGTGATACATCCTCGTTTTTCTTTAACGATATCGGTTTAACGAAAATGGCAAAAAGAATCCCCAAAACCAAGACGAGACCAGCCATAAATAAAATAGATAAATTATAACCCGCTATTTTATTTGCTCCGGCTAAAGCTATAAGGGAACCTGTGAGAAGCGGTCCTACAATACCTGCAAGGTTACCTGATGATGTCAAGATACTCGTCATCAAGCCACTCCTTTCAGGTAATTCATTCATCATGATCGTTGGACCAATTGGCAATATAGCGTATGTGAGACCTTTCGCAATACACATTGCAACTACAACCCACACCGGATTTTGAAAGACCGTACTGGATGCCATAAATAATGCACCGATGATCATCGCTCCAGCAACTATATATACCCTGGATAGACGCCAGTTTTGGTTTTTCTTAAATAAATGATCGGACAGCATCGACACGCCGACATAGATAAGGATAGAAGCAACACCAATGATCGCCACAGCATATCCCATTTGAATGGCAGACATTTGCACGACCTCTACCAAATAAATAGGCAGCCAAACCCCAAACCAGACAACAAGAAAATACGCAGAAAAATAGGCAAGCGTTGTAAATAAAGCAGTCGGCGAACCGAGTACCTTTAGAAAATCTTTCAATTTAAATTTCTCTAGTTTTACTTTCTTTTCCTTCTGTTTTTCTTTGTACACTTTAACAGGATTTTCTCTAGTGAAAAATTGGAATAAGAAGAACCAAACGATGCTTGCGGCACCAAGACAGGCAAAAGCGACTTTCCAGCCTAAAGTGGCGATTAACGCAACCAGGACTGGGGCAACAACCATAGCCCCGACTGTACCACCAGATACGATAACAGAATTTGCAAATCCCCTTAGTTTAGATGGGAACCATTTATTCGCATGGCTATACGCAACAGGGCTGAATGGTGCCTCGAATACACCGAGTAATACCCTGTAAATGATGAGTAACGGTAATGCAGTAATTGCAAGAACTCCAAACTGTAAAATAGCCCACGTTATCATAAGGACACCAAGTATTTTCTTTGCTCCTAGACGATCCGCTAACGCTGCACCAAAAATCCCCGTAATAGGATACAGCCAGTAATAGCTACTACCGACTAATCCCCACGCTGCATAAGACAAATCCAGCTCCTTCATAATGGCTACAGCTGCAAGTCCCACAATTGACTTGTCAGCAAAGTTAATAACCGCACCAAAAAATAGTAGAAAAAGAACAAACCAGCGCATACAAATCCCCCTTTTCTTCCCTCATTTTGTCCTTATCGCAAACTCTTTTGTAACATTCAGTGCATCTTTCACTTATTTCCCTATTAAAATAGTTAGGTGCCTTTTGATCTCATTACCTTATCCTTATTTTTCAAGAAGCAAAGCTATTCCTTGTCCCCCACCAATGCAGGCAGTTACAATTGCCCGTTTAGCACTTCTTCTTTTCATTTCATACACTGCTTTGGCGACGAGCATTCCCCCCGTAGCTGCAATAGGATGGCCGTGCGCGATCGCACCTCCATTTACATTCAATTTTTCATGGGGTATCTTTAAACTCCGATTACAGGCAAGTACCTGGGCCGCAAACGCCTCATTTAACTCAACAATATCAATATCTTCCACTGTTAAGTTATTCCGCTTTAACAGTTCCTGCACAGCTGGCACTGGTCCAATCCCCATGATGTTAGGATCTACACCCGTAACTTGGGAGTCTACAACACGCGCCATGACTTCTAGTCCACGCTTTTCCGCTTCTTCCGCGGACATAATAACAACAGCTGACGCACCATCGTTAACACCGGAAGAGTTGCCGGCCGTTACTGAACCATCTTCCTTAAAGACCGGCCGAAGTTTCATCAGTTTTTCTTTTGTCGTTCCCGGGCGAGGGTGCTCATCGCGGTCAAATATGACGGTTTCTTTTCCTACTTTTACTTGAATGGGGATGATTTGCTCCTCAAAGAATCCTTCTTCCATTGCCTTTGCCATTCTTCTCTGGCTTTCTATTGCATAGTTGTCCTGTTCTTCACGTGAGATGTCATACTTTTCCGCCAAATTTTCTGCTGTGATTCCCATCGGTGGATCACCTATCTTTGTTGGCGATAATTGTCTTTTGACAAAAGTCGGAGGCTGCCGGTCATAAGTACGTGATGCCGGCGCTAGCAAATGTGGAGAACGCGACATGCTTTCCACGCCCCCCGCTAAAAAAATTGTCCCTCTTCCTGCTCGGATCAAATCGGCTGCAAGCGCTACACTATTAATCGATGATCCGCACTGACGATCAATTGTCAATCCAGGCACAGTAACAGGAAATTCTGCCTCTAGCAACGTCATCCGCGCTGCATTGCCGCCACCACTTAAACAGTTGCCATAAATGACATCATCAATTTCCTCCTTATTAAGTCGTGCCCTTTTAACAGCTTCTATCATCACTTGCGCTCCATATTCATAATACGGTACTTCCGCGAGTGCCCCCCCTTGTTTGGCGATTGCTGTTCTTACTGCTGATACAATAACCGGTTCCGTCATCATCACACCTTCTTTCACCTAGTCTCTTTTCGTACTTTAAACGTTGCCATTCCACTTGCAATAAGGTTACCGCTTTCGTCAAATATATCCCCTCTTCCACTCCCTGTGGTCCCGGCCATTTGAATGTGATACCCTCTACATGTGAGTTTTTCAATCTGTTCTTGCTTAAACACTTGAACATACATATCAATAGTTGATGGAATGCCTCCAACTAGACCTAATACGGCCGTACCTAGTGTGGCATCAAGCAAAGTGTAATAAAGACCACTGGAGATGTGGCCCATCTCGTCTTTGTGAATATCTTGAATGGTTGTTGAGATTACAACTGCCCCCTTATCATCTTTTTCTCTTACCATTTCAAGATGCTCAAAGAAGGAAGAACTATCGACTTTCATGACTCTAGCGTTCATTATTTCCGTCCCTGTAAATTTTCGATTAAAATGGCCATTCCTTGCCCGCCGCCAACACATAGAGATGCAATCCCATAACGCCCTCCTCGTTTTTGCAACTCGTGCATTAACGTGATGACAATCCGTGATCCCGTTGAACCAACAGGATGTCCAAGCGCAATCGCTCCGCCATTGACATTTAACTTTTCTGAATTGATGTTGAGTTCGCGCTGCACAGCAAGTGCTTGAGAGGCGAACGCTTCATTGATTTCAAATAAGTCAATCTTTTCAATTGACAAATTTGTCTTTTCCAGTAGTTTTTGAATTGCAGGCACCGGACCGATTCCCATCACTTCCGGCTGCACGCCAACCGCGGCCCAGTCAACGATTGCAGCTCGCGGTTTTAGTGATAGTTCTTTCGCTGCTGATTCACTCATCAAAAGAACGGCTGAAGCACCATCATTTCGACCACACGCATTGCCAGCTGTTACGGTTCCCTCTTTCTTAAAAGCCGGTTTTAATTGGCCAAGTTTTTCTAGTGTTGTTTCAGGTCGTGGATGTTCGTCTGTATCAAAGAGAATTGTTCCTTTTTTTGTCTTCACTTCATAAGGAACAATCTCTTCTTTAAATTTTCCTTTTTCAATCGCAGCAGCGGCTTTTTGTTGGCTTTCGATTGCAAAGGCATCTTGATCTTCCCTAGAAATACGGTATTTTTCGGCAACATTTTCAGCTGTGATCCCCATGCCCATATTTTCTCCGTATAGTTCTTTCGGTTGCTGACCCGCTTCTAAATTAGAATCGACTAAATAGGTCTTATCTCCACCGAAACGGGCACCTCGCAAGTAAATGGCCGAACTGCTCATACTCTCCGTACCACCAGCCACAACTATAGCTGCCTGATTGGATTGAATCTGTTGTATGCCGGAAGCGATTGCCTGCATGCCTGAAGCACAAAGGCGATTGACTGTGAAAGCAGGTTTTTCAACAGGAATCCCGGCGCGAATGGCAGCGACACGAGCGACATTCGATGATTCGGTCGTCTGCCGTACTTCTCCCAAAATGACTTCATCTACTTTGTCAGGTGACAGAGAGGTTTTTTCCAATAGTTTTTCAATGACATGTGAACCTAAAAATCCTGAATTAACCTCTTTTAATGTGCCACCGTATCTTCCAATCGGTGTGCGTACCCCTTCAACAATGACAACACGCTCACTCATTACATTGACCCCCTTAGGAATATTCTTTATTTCATTGGCCTGCGATGATATTTTTTTGTATTTCCGATGTACCTTCATAGATCTGGGTAATTCTCGCATCACGATAAAACCGTTCAATTGGATAATCTGAAGTTTAGCCAATGCCACCATGAATTTGCAGTGCTTTATCGGCGACACGATTATACACTTCTGATCCGAAAAGCATTAACATCGCCACTTCTTTAATGACTTTTTGTCCTTCATCCACCATCCAAGCGACACGATATGTAAATGATCTGACCGCTTCATTGTCAACTGCGATCTCCGCCAGCATATGTGCAACCGCCTGATGTTCAATAATGGGTACTTGGAATTGGACCCGTTGTTTTGCATACACCGCTGATAAACCAAGTAATTTCTGACAGGAACCTAAATTTCTTACCGCAAGTCTTGGTCGCCCGTTTGTTAAGATTTTCAAGGCATTGACGTACCCCATGCCTTCTCCACTTAATACATTTTCAGCGGGCACCTCGCAATCTTTCATGATAATTTCGGCAGAATGAGAGTCACGCAATCCCATTTTTTTCAACCGTACCTACATGGAAGCCAGGAAAATCTTTTACTTCGATAAAACAATCTGCATTGCGACTTTCTCTACTTCATTTTGAACAAAATCCCGCACATTTCGTTTTAAAAATTGAATGTCTTCATCTAACTTATAATTCATTGGTCGGCACCTCTTTTAGTCATATTGATAAAATCCACGTCCGCTTTTTTTACCGAGCCAACCGGCTTTTACGTATTTTTTCAAAATCGGACATGGACGATACTTTTCGCCAAGTGTTTCATACAGGTATTCCATATTTCGAAGACGTGTATCGAGCCCGACTAAATCAGCTAAGGCAAGAGGGCCCATCGGATGATTCAATCCAAGTTTGATCGACTTATCGATATCTTCGATTGACCCGACTCCTTCCATTACCATATTCATAGCTTCATTGCCAATTAAACAGTTCATCCGACTGACCGCAAAACCAGGGAATTCATTTATTTTCACACATTCTTTGCCGATGGATTTACCGAAGGCCAAGCATCTTTCAATCGTTTCTTCAGATGTTTCTAGTCCACGTATCACTTCAATCAGCTTCATTTTAGGTACCGGATTAAAAAAATGGAGCGCAATACATTGCTCGGGACGACTTGTTTGCGCAGCGATTTCGGTCGGACTCATCGTTGACGTATTCGTCGCTAAAATCGCTTTTTCCGGTGCGTATTGATCAAGCTCTTTAAAGACAGCTATTTTCAAGTCCATCAATTCAAGAACAGCTTCGATAATTAGGTCCGCTTCTTGCGCTACTTCTTTTAAGTCCGTTGTATAGATGATGGATGTTTTATCACTGTATTTTTCAATGTATTGACGACAAACTTGAAGCGATTCTTCATTTACATCATGCACTTTAACGTTATAACCTGCCGCCAGACAGGAGAGGGCGATTCCTCTACCCATCGTACCTGCCCCTATAATGGAAATGTTCTCCACCAGTATCCCTCCCTAAGATTTGTATTAATGAACTGCCCTTAAACTTTCAAATTCTTCCGTAAGCAATGGCAACACTTCAAATAAATCGCCGACAATTCCGTAATCTGCTATTTTGAAAATATTCGCTTCTGGATCTTTATTGATGGCAACGATGACTTTCGAGTTCGACATCCCTGCTAAATGCTGGATAGCTCCGGAAATTCCGACGGCGATATATAGATCAGGTGTTACTACTTTCCCTGTTTGACCAATTTGCAGGGAGTAGTCGCAAAAATCAGCATCACATGCCCCACGGGATGCACCGACCGCGCCGCCAAGTACTTTTGCCAGTCCATCTAACAATTCAAAACCTTCTGCACTTTTCATCCCTCGTCCCCCGGCAATGACGACTTTCGCTTCTGATAAATCGACGCCGGTTGCTGCTTTACGAACAACTTCCTGTATAATAGTACGCAGATTTGTAATGACTACAGCGATACTTAAAACTTCACCCGAACGTTGGATGTCTTTTTGAAGCGGCGCAATATTATTCGGACGAATCGTAGCAAAGACGATCCCTTTTTTCACTTTCAGCTTTTCAAACGCTTTCCCAGAATGTATAGGACGGGTGAAAATGACTTCTCCATCTTTTTCCTCGATCGATGTTACGTCTGAAACGAGACCCCCATCGATTTTTGCCGCGATTTTGGGAGATAGATCTTTACCTAGCGCTGTATGGCCAAAAATTACACCATCTGGCTTTTCCTGATCCAATACAGCCATGAACGCCTGGGAATAGCCATCAGATGTATACTGTGCGAGCTGTGCATCTTCGACTGTTATGACACGGTCCGCACCGTAATGAATGAGTTCTTCCGCCAGCTTCGTAACTGATTCACCGATCAACACACCGACCGTTTCGCCGTCCCCTGCAATTTTCTTACCCGCAGCAATCGCTTCAAACGATACATTGCGTAGCTGTCCATCACGTATCTCACCTAAAACAAGTACCTTTTTCCCCATCTTTATTCCTCCCGTTTCATTATGCTTTGTCATTAGATTTAGATCACTTTCGCTTCGGTATGAAGCAGGTTCACAAGTTCTCCCACCTGTTCAGAAATTTCACCTTCAAGCAAGCGCCCCGCTGCCTTTTGAGGAGGAAGGTAAATATCCAGCGTTGTTACTTTTGCTTGCACATCCTCTTCTTCAAGATCCAAATCGTCAAGTTCAATTACTTCTAACGGTTTTTTCTTTGCTTTCATAATTCCCGGAAGCGACGGATAACGGGGCTCGTTTAATCCTTGCTGACACGTCACAAGAACAGGTAGCGACGTCTGAATCACTTCTGAATCCCCTTCAACATCTCGCGTAATAATGACATCGCTACCGTTTACATCGATTTTTGTTATTGTCGTAGCGTATGGAATGTCTAGTCCTTCTGCAACACGGGGTCCGACTTGACCACTTCCGCCGTCAATCGCCACGTTACCGGCAAAAATGATATCGGCTTCTTTATCTTTTAAATACTCTGTTAAGATTTTCGCTGTTGTATACTGGTCACCTTCATCAAGATTTTCTTCCGTATTGATAAGCACTGCTTTATCTGCGCCCATTGCAAGCGCTGTCCGCAATTGCTTTTCCGCATCCTCATTGCCGACAGACACTACCGTCACTTCTCCGCCGTGAATATCGCGTAGAAGAATCGCTTCTTCTACGCCATATTCGTCATACGGATTAATGATAAATTCTGCACCATTCTCCTCAATTTCCCCATTAGCGATTGCAATTTTCTCTTCTGTATCAAATGTTCTTTTCAATAGTGCATAGATTTTCATACCGTTACCTCCACTCGGATTCCTTTTTCGTCATATTCATAAAATCCTTTGCCTGTCTTTTTACCCAGCTCGCCTTTTTTCACTTTTTCAGTGACAATACGGGATGGTTTGTCCTGTTCATCGCCACTTTCGTTATATCGTTGCATCCGCACAAAATAATTTACATCGATGCCCGTTAAATCCATTAAAGCAAACGGACCAATCGGGTGATTCAACGCTTTTTTACAGACAAGATCAATTTCTTCATGTGTGGCGTAACCATTTTCATACAAAAATAAAGCCTCATCCATTAATTTGCCGAGAATTCGATTGGCGATAAAACCGGAAATTTCTTTTTTCAACAAGACAGGTGTTTTACGGATACTTTTCACAAAAGCCATACTTTTCTCAGCCGTTTCATCAGATGTATGGGGTCCCTTCACCACTTCAACCATCTCCATGACAAGTACAGGATTAAAGAAGTGAATATTGCAAACACTTTCCGGATGGCTCACGACATCTGCTAGTTTCGAACTGACAATTGTTGAACTGTTTGTCGCTAATATCGTATGGGGGGCAACAATTTTATCGAGCTTTGCAAAAAGTTCACGTTTCGCTTCCAATTTTTCAGCGATCGCTTCAATCACCAGATTTGCATTAGATAAGTCCTCTATGTTGTCAGTAAAATTCAGGCGTTTAAATGCATTGTCTACTTCTTCCCGGGTATATCTCCCTTTTACAACCCGCTTTTCCATCTGTTCATGGAGAAACGCCTTTGCTTTAACAAGACTTTCCGGTTCAATATCTTGCAATGTGACCAGGTGGCCTGCAAGCGCACAAACCATCGCAATTTGCGAACCCATCGCACCTGAACCGACAATCGCTACTTGCTTAATTTCATTGTTTTCCATCTTGTCCCACACCCCTCTTCGTTAATTCCTCTTTAACAAGCAGTCGTTTTAATAGCTTACCGACTGTATTTCTTGGTAGTTTTTCAATCACTTCAAATTCCTTCGGTACTTTGTAAGGAGTTAATCTTGTATAGCAATACCCCTTTATTTCATCGAGATCGATTGTGACACCATCTTTAGGAACAATAAACGCTTTAATCGTTTCCTCGAGCTCCACTTGAGGGATACTGACGACTGCAGCTTCTTGAATATCTGGATGTTCATATAAGACACTCTCTACTTCCTGAGGGTAAATATTAAAACCGCCTACAATAATCATTTCTTTTTTTCTGCCGACAATATAAAAATAGCCTTCTTCGTCCATCATCGACAGGTCACCTGTATACAGCCAACCGTTCTGTAGCGCCTTTCTCGTTTCTTCCGCACTATTCCAGTAGCCTTTCATAATTTGGGGACCTTTAATAAGTAATTCACCAACACAATTGGATCCTAACTCTGTACCATTGTCGTCAATAATCATGCAATCGGTACCCGGAAATGGTATGCCGATGCTCCCTATTTTTCGTTTAGCAAATGTCGGATTGCGGTGTGTCGAAGGGGAGGCTTCAGATAAGCCAAAACCTTCACCAATGACTGCACCTGTCAATTCTTCGAAACGCTTAATGACTTCGATAGGAAGCGGAGCGGAACCACATGAACAAAATTTTAAACACTTCAAATCGTATTCTTCGATCTGTGGATAATTGACGAACGCATTATACATTTTAGGTACTCCTGGAAAAAAAGTCGGTCGATATTTCCTTACATTCGTTAGAACGGTTTCTATTTCAAACTTCGGAAACAATAAAACCGTTGCGCCAATGTAAATACCAAGATTCATTGCACTTGTCATTGCATAGACGTGGTAAAGCGGTGTTGCGGTCAGGATTATTTCTTCACCCGGTATCATCGCCTCACCATACATTTCAACACTTTGAACAACATTGGAAGTAAGATTGTAATGCGTGAGCATTGCCCCTTTCATGACGCCAGTTGTTCCACCAGTATATTGAATAACAGCGACGTCTTCATGCGGATTAACGTCTTCAGATCCAGTTATTGCCGTTCCATTGTCAATCAGGGTTGAAAGTGATACATATCCACTGTCGTCATTTTCACTCGTAAAGCACTGTATAAACGCATACACGCCTTTTATTTCTTCAACTGTGCGTTTCGCTATCTTATCAAACACAATATATTGCGCACGTGAATCAATCAAAATCTGCATCAACTCACGGGAAGTATACATAGGGTTCACTTGGACAACAACGAGTCCCAATGCCTGTGCGGCATAGTAGCTTACAATATAAAGAGGGTGATTGGCCATCATCAGTCCAATTCGATCCCCTTTTTTCAATCCAATCTCTTTCCACTTTCCAGCAAGTTTGTCGACTTGCGTCTTTAACGTAATATAATTTGTTGGCTCGTCTTCAAAAATAATCGCTGTATGGTTCGGAAACTGCTGAACAGTATTTTCGAGCAAAGCGTAAATTGAACTTTCTGGAAGCTGAATGGATAATGTTCGCTTTTCATACCATTGCTCCCACGGTTTATTTACAGTCATTTTCACCATCTGCACCCCCACTTCCAATGATTTGTTCATACATTTCTCGTTTTCATTAATCGATGCGCTACACTTTAGCCACCCAACAACTTATCGGTCTATAGTAATAACCGCGTATCTATTAATCTTCTAATACGTTACGAGCAATAATGAGTCGTTGAATTTCATTTGTACCTTCGTAAATTTTCGTGATGCGTGCATCACGATAAAATCTTTCAATTGGATAATCCGCTACATATCCCATGCCACCGTGAATTTGAACAGCTTTATCTGCAACTCTATTAAATACATCAGATGCAAAGAGTTTCGCCATGGACGCTTCTTTAATTACCTTTTTTCCATCATCAATCATATGGGCTGCCTTCAATGTCAGCATACGGGCCGCCTCCGTTTCCGTTGCCATATCTGCGAGCATCCATTGAATCGCTTGGTTATCCGCAATTGGCTTACCGAACTGTTTCCTCTCTTTTGCATATGTGGCAGACATTTCGATCAATTTATCGCAAGATCCTACTGCTCTGGCAGCGAGCCCAACACGCCCTTCACCAAGAATTTTCAACGCGGACATATAGCCCATTCCAACTTCTCCGATCACATTTACGTCGGGCACTTCACAGTCTTCAAAAATGAGCTGAGCAGTATAAGAACCACGAAGCCCCATTTTTTTATCGATTTTTCCTATCGTAAAACCAGGAAAATCTTTCTCGATCAAGAACGCGGTAATGCCGCCTTTTGCCCCTTTTTCTTTATCCGTTAAAGCAAAGACGGTAAAAACATCCGCAACCGGCGCGTTTGTAATAAAATGTTTCGTTCCATTTACAATCCATTTATCGCCACGTTTTTCCGCTCTTGTTTCTAAATTGGTTGCATCAGATCCGGCTCCTGGTTCTGAAAGCGCAAATGCCGCAATTTTTTCTCCGGCTGCCATTGCTGGCAAATACTTTTCTTTTAAATAAGGAGAAGCCAATTTCACTAGACCGGTACTTCCTATCCCCGTATGTGCGCTGATCAAGCTCACAAAACCATTATGGGTCCGACCAAGCTGTTCTAGGACAATCGCTTTACCAACCGTATTTAATCCGATTCCACTGTACTCTTCAGGAATACTCATTCCGAACAATCCAAGTTCTTTTGCCTGTTCGATTAAATGCTGCGGAATTTTATCCTCCTCTTCGATTTGCTGTGCGTAAGGTTCTACTTCTCTTTCCACATAGTTCCGAACCATTTGTTTCATTTGTTCAATTTCTGGTTTCAATTGTGTTAGCATGCTCGTTTCCTCCCTTTTATGGTCAATCTCAATGACTATATGGTAGTACTTGCAAGTTACGTGCCAAACTTTAAATTGCTCTTCCTCTTGTTTTTTTGAAGATTCTGTATATTACTAGTTACTCTATAAATTCATTTTTGAATCGAATCATGTGCAATCCTTTCTGTATGCGATTCAAAAATGAATTACCGATTCACTTTTGTTCATTAATTCTAAACAAAATAAAAAACCTGTAATAAATACAGGTTTAAAGGGAACTTTCTTTACTTTTTAATAGTAAATAAACTGTTTTCAATGTGTTAATTGATTTCCCGTGACCATCAGCCTTTTTGACTAAATAGCCTACCAACTCTTCCGCTTCCGACACTTTTCCCTTTCGAATGTCTTGAAGCATCGACGTTGTATGTGTTCTTGCAAATTCCGCATTTTGAAAAGCGATTTGGACGTCTTTTTCATTTAATGGATAGCCGGACAATATGGCCATCTCAATGGATTCCAATCCAATCATCCATGCGATTTGCCTTAAGTAAGGATCATCAAGTATTTGTCCGACTGACCGATCTGTTGCTGCGGATAACGGATTAAATATTAAATTCCATAAATATTTTTTCCATTTTCTCAATAAAATTTGTTTAGAAATATCCGTAGGGATTTCGGCTCCTTTGAAAAGTTCTGAAAACCTCTTTTCTACTTCTTGTCCATCTTCACTTAACGAACCAATCACAAGTTTATACCTTCCACTTTGTTGTATGACACCGGGCGATTCGACTTCCGCCTGAACGTATACCGCTGCAGACAGTACCCGTTCTTTGCCGAATAACTCGACAAGTGTTTCTTCGTTGCTCACGCCATTCTGAAGTGTCATGACATAAGCTGATTCCTGAATCACTTCATTCAGCCTTTCTGCGACCTCTTTCGTATCCCCCGATTTCACACAAAACAAGATGAGTTCACAGTCGGCAAGGTCTTCAACATTTTCGGAAAATGCTTGTTGAATTACTATTTTTTCATTCTCTTTAATGATGGTCAGTCCATTTTTGTTCATTTCGGTTAAGTGAGCCCCGCGTGCAATGTATGTTACATCATGCCCGGCTTCTGAAAAGAAACTGCCGAAAAAAGAGCCGACTGCTCCGCTTCCCATAACTCCAATTTTCATAGACGATTACCCTACCCTTTCAATACAATATTATACTTTTTCAGTTTCCTAACAATCGTTGGTTGACTTGTGTCAAGAGCCTTTGCAAGGTCATATGTTGTCATGTACTTTTCAGCTGCCTGCTTTAACACGTTTTCCTCAGCTCGTTCTACCGCTTTTTTCAATGTAATCGTTTCATTATCTCTAATAGAATAAAAGTATTCTTCTTTTTTGTATTCGGCCGGAAGATGTTCAAGCTTAAGCAGTTCTTCCCTATTAAGCAGTACGATTTGTTCTAGTAAATTCGATAACTCTCTTATATTTCCCGGCCATTGATACCGGTAAAAAAAAGCAGTTAGCTCCGCATCTAATTCTTTTTTCATCCCATACTTCACATTTATATCATTCAAAAATATTTTGATTAACGAATAAATCTCCTCTTTACGCTCTCGTAAAGGGGGGATGGCTATAGGTATGACATTTAAACGATAATAGAGATCTTCACGGAATTTACCCTCCTGAACCATCTCTTTTAAATTCCGATTCGTTGCTGCAATCAGGCGAACATCGATTTTTTTAGTAGACGTACCTCCAACCCGCTGAATTTCTCTTTCTTGAATGACCCTTAGCAATTTCACTTGAAGATCCAATGGCATTTCACCAATTTCATCTAAGAACAAAACGCCTTTATCTGCCATTTCAAACATACCTGGTTTCCCATTCTTATTGGCACCTGTAAAAGCCCCTCCTGCATACCCGAACAATTCCGATTCAAGTAAATTAGCAGGAATAGCACCACAATTCACTTTAATATATTTGCCACTTCTGCTCCGTTCACTTTCATTAAATATATATTTAGCCAGTACATCTTTACCAACTCCAGTTTCACCAAGAATCAGGACCGTAGCTGACACATTCGCAATTCGCTTAGCTGTGTCATAGATGGATTGCATCTGTTTGTTTTTCACAACGGTCTTTAAATCTATGAAAGTACCGCTTCCTTTTAATCCTTCAATTTCCTCTTGGTAGCTTTTATTTAATTCATTCGCTTTACGAAGTGCGGTTTGCAAGTCATTCAGATCGGATAAGTCACGGATATTCGTCACCACGGCTTCCACTTCGCCTTGTTCATCGAAAACCGGATTGCCCGTAAGGAGTGTTTCTTTGCCTGAATAATTGAGTTGCACAAGGGATACACTTCTTTTATTTTTTATGACTTTATCTGTGACAGAATTCTCAAGAATCCCTCGCTTCACTAAAGCGTCCACGTTCTTATTTAAATAGTATTCTTTCGGAATTCCTGTAATTCTTTCAATGGCCGAGTTCGTCCGCAATGTAACGCCATCCCGATTTGTAATGTAAATTCCGTCGTAGGAATTTTCAATGACTGCATCCAGATGCCGATTTAGCAGCTGTAACTCCTTTAGCTCACTGATTTTATTTTCAAGTTCCCGTGACCGAATACCGACATAGACACTCCGATCCTCAGTCAATTGCTCTTTTAAAAAAATATAGCTTTTATCGTTCAATCGGGCTTGAATCAATCTATCTCCCTGCTCGGCATGCCATACTTCAAAGAGTTCTTTGATAGGCTTATGCATAACGTCTTTTTTCATATCGGATAAAAGTCGCTCATTCATGTTGATCACTTCATCATTGAATGATGTTTCAAGACAGAAAAACGGTAAGTTATCTACTACTATCACTTTCAACCCTCCCCCTTGAACAATGTTACCTATATTTTCGGAATAATGCAAAAGTCCAACTGGCAAGAATTTCATTTTTCATTGACTTTTTCTGCTAGCAGCCTTCCTTTATTGAGCTGCAAAGGGGGATGCATACAGGGATAGAATAATCGGAATCAACGATAATACAAACAAAAAAATAAAAACCAACCCAAACCGCAGTAGGCTATCATGGTGATAAGTGAGCAAATTTCCTGAAATGGCAATTCCGATTCCTCCTCCCATATACTGAAACAATTGAAGTGTGCCAATTCCTGTTGGCAATTGATCTTTAGACAAGATTTTCGTTAAAATATTTGGCAAACTTGTTGTTATACAAACAAAGCCGCTACTTGAAAGACTAAAAATAACGATAATGAAAACAATAGAAAGATTTCCACATAAACTTCCCACTAACCCTGCAATAGCCATCAGGAAAGTCCCCCCAAGAGCTACCCACTTAGCACCAATCCGATCAACCATCTTTCCCGCTACGATTGATAGCACAACCGCAGTAATTGCTCCCGGAAATAGAGTGAGACCAATTAATACAGCACTTTCCATTTTGAAAACCCTGGCAAGTTGTAATAGCATTAAGAACAAAACGAAAAGTTACAAAAACCAATGGCAGTAATCGAGAGAAAGGAAGGGTCTTTTATTAAAGTAGGCTGTAAAAACGGCTCTTTGTGGCGGTTAATATGTTTAAAGAATATGACTAGTATCGCGATTAATAAAGGACTGAATAGCCAGGAATAACTGATAATACTTAAAAAAAGGACAATCCCTACGAAAAATTAAGCATGCCAACGTAGTCAAACCCCTTTTTTTCCCATTTTTCAAGAGGGAGTAAACGAAAATAAAACGGTAGACCAATGATCGACAATAGCGAAACGCCAAATAAATATCGCCATCCAAAAAACTCTGTTAGGACACCACCTACCAAAGGGCCAATTCCAAAGCCAATCGGTTGGTCAAAACGATGAATTTCATTCGCTCTATACCATCTCCTCCATGTTTCAATTTGAGATTTATTCTTAATTCCGTATTTCTCCATAATTTCTTTCGTCGTTAACTGACCACTCATTTTTTCTTTTACGACTGCCCATTTAATCTCACTTGTATACACGTTTTTGCCCATACAAAAACACCTCCGATTTAAGTACTTGTTTTAAGTGTACCATTACCGAAGGTGTTTTATATTGTCTCACTATTTTAGGGTAGTCCAGTCTGCATCTACTTCAAAGATACCTTTTTTCTTTGTCATACTGTCTCCTCCACTGAAAATAAGTTAGAGGTAGTAGAACATTTGCAGAGGGATATTGTAGGGATAAAAAAAGGATACTCCCACAGTGTTCTACTCTGCGTTAGTATCCCTTATCTGCCCAAAATCCTGTAATATCAAGGATTGAGACTGTAAAACTGTACGTCCCAGGAGAGATTCGAACTCCCGACCGACGCCTTAGAAGGGCGTTGCTCTATCCAGCTGAGCTACTGAGACTTGATGCGGATTATCACGCTAATTTATACGTGAAGTGATGAGGTCAAGGACTAGTCATCGAACCGACTCATTTATTATAGCACCCACTGAAGAATAACGTCAATACGTTTTTTACTAAATTCCACATGTAACGGCATTATTTACTTATTTTACGAAGTATGTACCGAGGAGTTCTTCGATAATATTCGGCTTATTATCGATTACCTGGTGAGATGGTGAATAATTCCGTACGTAAGTCAAAAATGCGTGAAATCGTGCATAATTGGAAATTGGAAACAACGCTTTTCGGTTCGTGCTAGTTCGATGGCTATTTCGGTTTCCTTCTATCTAATGCATTTAATATTGTAAATCGAACCCTCTGAATATTATCGTTCTTTCCGATAGCATTCCGCTGAAAATCATATATCCAGTCAAAAACTAGTGATATACGGATAACTAAAAAACTACAATTCAATCTAAATTAGTGGACAATGCCCGTCGCCTTCATCTGCTTTAGAACGACTCCTAACGATTCATTAATACTAATAACGCCCTTCTTCGCCGGTATCGACTTGTTTCCAGCCTTCGCTTGCCCATCCGTGAAAATAACCGATAAGTCCGTTTTAACAGTCATAACAGATTTCTTTTTCGTCATAAAAAAACGCCCACTATCCATCCGTTAAATCCTTTTTTATACCAGGCTTTAAAGGGGATGGCATGCTTTTAAAAACAGAAAAATAGTCGACTTAGGAGAACCCTAAAATCTGAAGTGCTTATGAAATTATCTGTCCACAAACGGTGGACACATATTCGGAAAAAAACATGTTGAAACTTTCAGAAAATTTAGTATAATCAAAATTGAGAAGTGACTCATATCTCATAAACACCAAGAGGCACAAATTAGTTAACCAAGAAAGGGATGAAGAAAAGACAAAAATAATTGGACACAGCAGAGGAGATTTTTGGGGAAAAGGTTATTTTGACACTTCCATCATTGAAATTACTTTGAAGGCAGGTGTGGCGCAAAGGAACATTTTATAATTATTTTCCAACAAAAAAGCGATCAATGATGAAATGGTTTATCAATTGAGTTTCGGTCTTCCGGCATCATATTAAACTTACTGTGAAAGAATTTCGTGGGGTTAAAGAAAAGCAAAAAGCCGGCTACCTCGCGTGTTTTGACTGGATGATCCGGCACAAATACAAAATACAAAGGGAGTTAATCTAATTGAAAGAAAAAGAATTTGTCATGACAGATGAGCCCTGTGAAACTATTGACATCAAAAAGCTGCAAAAGTTGGATGAGGAAACAAGGTATATTCTTAGGTCCGAATTTCGAACCGGATTATCATTAACCATTATTTATTTTCTTTTTGTATTTTCGGTTCCGGTGATGAACTGGTTTAAACCGGATTGGGCATTCGCCAAAGTGTTCGGCGGAATGTCCGCCAGTTGGTTTTTAACAACGATAGTTGCCATGGTCATGGCTTTTATCATTGCATTTGTTCATACGAAGCTCTATGAGAGATGGGAAAAGAAAGTTCAGACAATCACGCCTTCATCTAGAAAAGAAGAAGAGAAGGAGACTGTTGTATACGATGCAAATATTTCTTGATCCAAAATATCTTTTTACCATTTTGCTGTTAGGAACCATTGTCTATATTACCTATTTATCAAAAAGGAATGAAAGTGCAAGCGACTTTTTCGTTGGTGGCCGTCAATTCGGATGGTTTACAAATGGTTCAGCGATTGCTGGAGACTACCTGAGCGCTGCCACATTTCTCGGGCTCGCAGGTCTCACCTTCTCCATTGGCTATGACGGAGCCTTTTATACATTTGGCTTTTCAATCGGATTAACACTTTTAGCACTATTTGTTGCCGGCCCATTGCGCCGTTTGGGAGCGTATACCGTAGCCGATTTTGTCGCGTATCGTTTTCATAGTAAACGAGCTAGGATTATCGCAGTAGTCGTTGTTTTGGCTATTTCAGGTTTTTATGCTGCACCGCAGTTGCTTGGAGCAGCATCCATTTTAAGCATGTTTTTCGGGACGTCGTATGAACTTGGAATTTTATTTACAAGTGTTGTAATGATTTTCTATGTCGGGGTCGGCGGAATGAAAGGAACGACAATAAATCAAGCTTTGGAGCTTTGGATTCGATTGGGCGCTTTTATCGTTATGGTTGCGGCTGCCATTTATGGTGGTTTCCATTATCATAAGATTTTGTCAGTTATCAGTGACTTCAGCGGAACAATCATGAACACAGGCGCCTTTACAAAAGACGGAACAGATATTGTTTTTAACGGGGAAACATGGTACAAATCTGGGTTATTTAATCCAAACTTTTGGCACAGCATTTCCATGGTGATCGGGCTCGCACTGGGAGTAATCGGGTTGCCTCATATTTTATTGCGTTTTTATACAAATCCAAATGCCAAAGCCGCGCGTAAGTCTGCAGTTATGTCGATTGGCATCGCCAGTTTATTCTTTGGGCTTGCCGTGTACCTTGGTGTTGTTGGCCGGGCAATCTTTTTGGAAGGGAATGCAAGTTCTGAGGTTATGAAGAACTTGGTTAGCGGCGGCGATAATATGGTGGTTCCGTCCATTGCAACGGCGCTTGGGGGCCAATGGCTTCTAGGATTAGTTATTGCGGGCGCATTTGCGGCAATTTTCTCAAACTTGTCAGGACTGTTTATTGCCAGCTCGGGAGCAATCGCCCATGACTTGTATGCAAAGTTTTCAAAGAAAGAATTAACTGAAAAACAACGTGTTGTTGCCGGAAAATGGGCAATTGTATTTCTTGGAGTGCTCTACGGAATCCTTGGTTTAATGGTGAAAGGTGCTTCTATCGGCCACCTTGTTGCCCTTGCTTTTACCGTCGGGGCAAGCACATTTGCACCCATTTTTATACTTGGCATATGGTGGCGTGGCATCACTGAAAAAGGAGCCATTGCTGGCCTGGTTATGGGCCTTTTAGCATCCTTGTTCATGATCTTTTTCTCATCCGTTCTGCCGGAAGCGTTGCAATTTAGAGTCCCTGGCATCATTACTGTCCCTATCGGCTTCTTATCCGTTTATATCGTATCAAAACTGGATGGAAAAGTGCCTGCAGACGTGAACTCGTTCATGCGGAAGGTTCATGCAAAAGAAGAAGAAGTCGCGTAGTGGGAATGGGCTATTCCTAACCAAGCCCAAATTAGTAGTAATAAAAAAACCAGAGCGATGGCCCTGCAAACGAAATCGACCCTTATCTATAGGATTCCAGCCACAGCTAATTTAAATTGCGTACGCTACTGTAAATTCAGCGTATGGAAATTTTTTCGGATAATAAAATATAAGATAACATATCTTAAAATTAGTTTTATAGGAGGGGTTAACGTGTATGTACCGTTACTATTGACAGATTTTTTAGATCGAGCCGTTAAGCTATATGGAGATAAGACGGCAGTCATTGATGACGAAAAGGTTGTCACTTATTTCGAACTGAATGAAAGAGTAAACAGGCTTTCCCATGGGCTGAAAGAACTGGGGGTCGAAAAAGGTGACCGGGTTGCTATCTTGGCACCGAATACGTTGGAAATGTTAGAAGGGTTCTACGGAGCATTTCAATTGGGAGCCATTACCGTCCCACTAAATATACGGTTGAAACCGAATGATTATTTGTTTATTTTAAACCATAGTGAAACCAAAGTGTTATTTGTGGACTATGAATTGTACGATCTTATCGACCCGGTCAGAGATCAGTTACATGTTGAAAAGATCATTGTCCACGGCGGCGGCAACATCAAATTTGAAGAAGACGATCTTGACTACGATAAGTGGCTGGCCCAATTTCCGGCAAAGCCGTTTGACCGTGCAGAAATGGACGAAAGAGATTTGGCCAGTCTGCTTTACACAAGCGGCACGACAGGAGATCCAAAAGGCGTTATGCTCACTCACCGCAACAATTACATTCAAGCCCTTCAAGTGATGCATCATTTACGTGTAAGTGATCAGGACGTGCTGCTTCATGTGTTGCCAATGTTTCACGTCAATGGTTGGGGCTCGATATTTTATTACACAGGCAACGGTACTACCCAGGTCATGTTAAGAAAAACCCGTCCCGATATTATTTTTGAGAAGCTGCAAAAGCATGGCGTGACGATTATGCACATGGCCCCTACTGTACTGAATTCACTGCTCCAATATTACGATGAAAATAAACCGAATATTAGTCAAAGTCAAAATGTGAGGGTTGTCATTGGAGGTTCCGCACCACCTATTACGTTCATATCAAAAGTAGAGGATGAAATGGGCTGGGAATTCATTCAGATTTATGGAATGACAGAAACGTCCCCGCTGACTCTAACATCCATTATTCGCGCCCAACATTTGGATGAGCCTAAAGAAGTACGATACCGGATGAAATCAAAGGCCGGCTATCAAATGAGCTTAACCGAAGTGAAAGTGGTCAATGAAAATGGGGAAGATGTGGCGCCTAACGGTCAGGAAATCGGAGAACTTGTAATCAGAAGCAACGGTGTGATGGAAGGCTATTGGAAAAATGAAAAGGCGACAAAAGAAGTCATCAAGAATGGTTGGTTTCATACCGGAGATATGGGAGCCGTCGACAGTGATGGTAATATCGAAATTGTCGACAGGAAAAAAGATGTTATTATCAGCGGTGGAGAAAATATTTCGTCCATTGAGGTGGAAAATATCCTGTACGAGCATCCAGCGGTAGTAGAAGCAGCAGTGATCTCTATCCCTCATGAAAAATGGGGAGAGACCCCGCATGCCGTTGTGGTTGTCCGTGATAGAGAAACGGTAACGGAAGAGGAAATCATTGCTTTTGCAAGAGAACGGCTCGCTCACTATAAAGCCCCAACCTCTGTCAGTTTTGTAAAAGAACTACCTAAAACAGGTTCAGGCAAAATACAAAAGGCGCATTTGCGAAGCCATTTTTGGGAAAGTATGAACAAAATGGTTAATTAAGAAGGTAAGTGTTGCAATCGTATTCAATTACATCGCTTCAAACATAAATAGAGCAGAAGGGAAAGTTACATCGAAAAAATAGAAGTGCTAAAATTACAACCTTTTGATACAATGGTTCTCTAATGGAAATCGTAAAAAGCTTTGGTGGAAAACAACATAAGCTGTCAAAGAATTAGAACAACAAATCTATATAACAGCTTAGAAGGAAATTACAGAGGTGGATTTACTTATCACTTACAAACAATATTAAATCAATTCAGTACATTATGAGAAAAGAACCGTTCGGATTGTGAATGATGATTGAGGTAGCGGTGATGTGTCGCTACCTTTTTTATTTCAGCTTTTCTATTTCCATATATATTATCAAAGCAAGTAAAATAACCTAATGATATGGAATAAATAACGATGAATCTAGAATTTCATGTAGTGTCACTTAGTGCCCGGTAGAATTATTTAAAGCTAGCTTTTAACTTAGCTTAAGTAAATGAGATTCTTTGACAAATACCTCTAAAACTATTTCTTAAAGATAAACTACTTTCCTCATCTCTCTAAGTTCAACTAAATGATCTGTTAAATCAATCAGTAAAGACTTTAAACTATGGTAATCTTCTAAAAATGAAACCCCATCTGAAAAAACATCATTTTCATGAGTCAGATTTTTAAGTTCTATCTTTTCGACCAAATATCTTAAATTGTCAAACAGATCAGTATGTATGGTAATAGCACTTTTATGTGGTATTTCTTTACTTAATTCACTAATAATTTTTGCTAGCTCATTTTTTATACATGAATTAAAACAACCTCGATTATCTTAAATTCTTTTAAAGTATCAGTTTTTAGTTGTAAACTTTCTTTTTTATTTATGACATTGCTACTTCCCTTATACAATCCTATTGCAATAAATGACCCAATTAAAGAGCCCAGCCAATCTATCAAAATATGATTGTACTTCCTCAACAGAGCAATTTTCCGAACAGTACCAAATACCAGAAATCATTTTCAGTTTTCGTTAGGTTGTAATTGTCCTTGTGATTCCATCGTTGGCTATGTACTCGTAATTTAAATTCAACGCCAAAATTTTTAAGTTTTAATTTTGTGCCAGGAAGAATGATTGATAGTTTTTGGCTTTAGTTTGTTCATATTGTTTTTCCAATGCATTAATGGTTGATTCGCTTTTGAGTTTGTAACCATGTTAAGTTGCATATTCTTTAACAGCTTCCACATTTTCTTCTAAAACATCAACATTGACATTATTCTCTCCTTCTTTTGTGAAAGTAATGCCGAAATTGTTTTCTTTTTCATCTAAATTCCCTCTTTTGGTAATAATCCCATTTTTCCAACAAATCCTATTAGTTGACATCAGTTGGTGGTTTTTTTGTCCGAATAGCAAAACAAAGGTCGCAATCAACAATTTACCACTACCATTCTTGCGAATTATAAATAGTCCCTCAATGAATCTGCTACTTCTTCAGCATCAATATCCAAGTATTGGGTAGTTACCGCCAAATTCGAGTATCGCAATGCTTTAGAGATTAAAGCAATATTAGCACCCTTATCATATAAACTCTTGGCATATGCTCTCCTAATGGCGTGAGCGTTGATATTGGGTAAATCATACCGCTTGGAATATTTGCTTAATTGTTTTGAAATAGCATTATTGGTTGAACTGGTATTAATGGTGGTTCCTCGTTGAGTTATAAACAAGAAATCATACTCCTGTTAATAGTAAGAGCGTATTTTTTCGTTTTGTTCAATCAGCACTTTATACAATCCAATGAGTTGTTCATCTAATGGCAACTTTAAAAATTCATGATTTTTCATTATGTCACCATTAAGATTTAACATACCATTAGTTAAACCAATGTGACTTTCTCTAATTTGTCCTAATGTGTTTATTCGTACTCCAGTTTTATAAAGAGTAAAATTGCACAGCATCTCGTAAACCTATAAATGTTGAAGTGTCAATAGCGATAGCAATACGTTTAAATCGTTTTGCATCGTGCCTGGTTTAACTTTTTTATCAACTTTGATTTTGAACTGTTAACCAAAATTTAGATTGAAGCCAACCGTTGTTATGACATTTTCCCAACACTGCTTTCAAACATTTTAATCTAGTGCTCTTGGTCGAAGCAGAAACATTCATGCTTTCCAACAATTGATAAATGGTCTACTTTTATTTCCTCAATAAATTTAATGCTAGTTGTTTAATGAATTGATTGAAAATTAAATTGTAATCTTTCAATGTTCTCTCACGATAGCCATTTAATTTCATTTGTTGAGAAATCATGTCTAATGCTTTTTCAACAGACATTCCTTTTGTAATTTGGTATTTCGGTTTCAATATCTCAGTTTTGATTGAAACATCGAATATTCCTTTTTTCTTGGTCAAAACAAAAAACATTTTTTTGTAATTGGAAGTTTATTGCAACGATTTTTCTGTTCAAATATGCCCACTTTTATTTCAAAAAAACTTTTACTCATGCAATAATTAAAACATTCATTTATGTTCCGGTTGAGGCTAAACCGCTCGTATTCTTGAACAAGAGTAGAAGGCTTATAATATAAGAAAATTCCCTATATTTCGTTACATCCCATGAGGACGTTTTTAAGAACATTTTAGCCCTTAAATTCCAAGGTTTTTTCTACATGTTATCTAGTTTTGAACGGTTTTATTTTAGCCATTTTCACCATCTCATAGACCTAATATGTTTCCTCAATAATAGAAAATCCTTGTACGATCAGTAAGATTGTACAAGGATTTTCAAATTTTTCGATATCAGTCGATTGATGTCATATTCATTCATCAATTCTGAACTAAATAATCGAAAGAAAGAGAAAGGTTATATGATTGCTTGCGAACGCAACCTTTCAATCGCTTCCTCCGTATAGCCAAGCCCTTGTAAAACTTCATTTGTGTGTTCTCCCAATAAAGGCGGAGCATAACGTACAGTAGGAGGAGTAGCGGAAAACTTTACTGGAAAAGCTGGCACTTTTAAATTAGGAACGCTTGGATGCTCTATATCTAACATCATTTCTCTTGCGATGACTTGAGGACTAGTCATTACTTCTTCGATGTTTTGAATCTTGCCGCTTGGCACTCCAAATGATTCCAGCTGTTCTATAATATAAGAGCTGTCCAACTGAGAAAATCGTTCACCGATTATATGCTCCAATTCATCTCGTCGCTGGACCCGATCATAGTTTAAAGCAAACTGCTCATCTTCTGTTAAGTCTTGCCACTCTAGTGCAGTACAAAACTTTTTCCACAGTCCGTCATTTGCTACCGCTACTACGACATCCGCATCTTTTGCTTTAAATGCTTGATATGGAACGAGTGAGCTGTGTGCGGTGCCCAATCGTTTTGGATATGTACCATTTGCCATATAGCCTGTTGCCATATGATTTAACAGAGCAACTTGACAATCCAATAAACTAACATCCAAATATTGCCCAACGCCGTTACGCTGTACGCCCATTATGGCACTGACAATTGAAAAGGCCGCAAATGTTCCAGTGGATAGATCTGCAACCGACATCCCAGCTTTTGCCGGTTCCTCTTCGGTTCCAGTAATGCTCATCATACCGCCAGTTGCTTGCAATAAAACATCATACCCAGCCTTATTCTTATCAGGTCCGGTCCGACCGAATCCAGAGATCGAGCAAAAGACGAGCTTAGGGTTGATTTCCTTCAAAACTTCATAACCTAATCCCAGTTTCTCCATTGTTCCGGTCCGGAAATTTTCGATGACCACGTCGGCATCTTTGACAAGTTGTTTAATGATTTCCACACCTTCCGGCGATTTTAAGTCCACCGTAATGCCTCGCTTATTGCGATTTGCCGAAAGGAAATAGCAGCTTTCCCCGTTCCATGTAGGGGGAGTGAATCTTCTAGACTCATCCCCAAATTTTGGCTCTTCTACTTTAATAACATCTGCTCCCATATCTGCTAGCATCATCGTCGTGTAGGGACCAGCTAAAGTACGAGATAAATCGACTACACAGTATCCTTCTAAAGGCAGTCTCACGTTAACCCTCCTCACGATCTGCAATCTACTATTTTAATTTCTTATTTGATGTATTCTTTAATGAGCTGTGAAGCAATTATGTTTTTTTGGATTTCCGAAGTACCTTCATAAATTTTCGTTATCCGTGCATCACGATAATAGCGCTCAATCGGATACTCCCGAATATAGCCGATGCCACCGTGGATTTGAACCGCTTTATCTGCAATTCGGTTATATACTTCCGAACCGAACAATTTCACCATTGCTGCTTCCTTAATGACCCTCGCACCAGAATCGACCAAACTTGCCACATGATAAGTCATGGCACGCAATGATTCGATGTCTAGCGCCATTTCCGCCAAATAATGTTGGATGATTTGCTGCTCTAAAATTGGCTTTCCAAACTGCTTGCGTTCGCTTGCATATTGAATTGACATTTCAAGTAACTTTTGGCAAGACCCTAAATTGCGGGCAGCAAGCCCAGCACGGCCATTTGTCAAAATTTTGAGGGCATTGACATAGCCCAAGCCCTCTTCGCCCAGTACATTTTCAATAGGTACTTCACAATCCTCGAAAAACACTTCAGCAGAATGTGAACCGCGCAAGCCCATTTTCTCTTCATGTTTACCTATCACTAAGCCTTTAAAATCCTTTTCGATGATGAAGGAAGTAATGCCTTTAGAGCCTTTCGATTTATCGGTTACAGCCATGACCGTGAATACATGGGCCTCCGGAGCGTTCGTAATATAATGTTTCGACCCATTTAAGATGAACTTATCGCCTTTGCGGATTGCTGTCGTTTGCAATGCAGTTGCATCCGACCCCGCGCTTGGCTCGGTCAAGGCGAAGGCACCGATATATTCGCCTGTTGCCATTTTCGGAAGATACCTCTGTTTCTGATTTTCGTTCGCAAGCTCAACTAGGCCGACAGAACCAATTCCTGTATGCGCACCGATAAAGGTCGTATAACCATTACTAGTTCGACCGAGTTCCTCGTAAATGCTGCATTTACCGACCATATTCAAGCCAAGACCACCGTACTCCTCAGGGATACTTAGCCCGAACAATCCCATTTCCTTGCTTAATGCAATAATCTCTTCGGGAATTTTATCTTCCCGTTCAATTTGATCTGCATATAAATCCACTTTATTGTCAATAAAGTCCCTTACACTGCTTTTCATATCCAGAACTTCTTCTTGAAAAATAGTACTCATGATGGTCACCCTTTGCTGAGTTTTTTCTGTCGCTGTATTTCTTCCTTTAAAATCGGCAAGCCCATTAATAGCGTATGGAATCCAAGGGCAGAGGTGAGCTGAAACACTTCAAGTAGCTCGCCCTGAGTAGCTCCATACTTGAGAGCATTTTTAATATGCACTTCAATACCCTTTTCAAATAAATGAGTTGTGGATGAATCAATTGCAATATAAATAAACTCAATTACTTTTGGCTCGAGTATCCCGCGACGCATCGGCTCGGTTAGAAACTCATAGTAATGTTGGAAAAACGGGGTATCCATCTGGATTAAATCATCTCTAAATTGATTCCAATACCCCATCGTTTCAATAAAGCGTTCCTTTATTTGCTGGCGTTCATCGATTTCGCTAGATATATCCATTAATTGCTCCGAATCCCTAAAATGTTGCATCATGATTGGAATGCCTACTGCACAGGTGTGCACGCCCAAAATGCTGACAACTTTCAGAACCTCGGCGATTTCCTCTTCAGTCGCTCCAAGCGCTAATGCTTTTTGGATATGGGTCCGGGTTGCCGCTTCGTATAAATGGGTGGGAGAAGCGCTAATGGCAATGTTGAGGAGTTCTTTAACTTTCGGCTCTAAGCGACCGTTTTTCCAAGGTGACGAAACAAATTTTTTGTAAATCGTCAGAAATTCCTCATCATTAGCCAGTAGCTGCTCTATTTTTTCATCCCAGTATGTGTCCTGTGCGCTGCTCACAGGCTCGCCGAACAAGTTCATAATTGACCAAACGCAGCCGGCACTGCACCCACATTCCGTCTAAAATATAGCATTGGATCTTGTTCGGACTTTTCAATACCTATTACTTCGCCAATTAAAATATAGTGGTCACCCGCATCAACTTCCTGGACTTTTTTACATTGTAAGGTAGCAAAGGAACCTGTAAGGATCGGCAAGCCGTTTTCGGACAGTGTCCAATCATGTTTTCCGAACCGATCCTCTTCCTTTTTACTCGAAAATGTCCAGCACGCTTCCGCCTGTTCTGCAGCCAGAATATTTACTGCAAATTTATCGGACGGACCAAATGCCGAGTAACTATTCGCCCGTTTATCAATACACCAAAGCACAAGCAATGGATCGATAGAAACCGAAATGAATGAATTGGCTGTCAGGCCAAAAGGGTTATTTTCTTGGTCTACTGTTGTAATGACCGTAACACCGGATGGGTAGCTCCCCATCACTTCTTTAAATAGCTGCTCTGATACTTCTTTATTTTTTACTTGCATCATGATCCCACCTTTATTTTATAGAATTGTTGCAGAACGGAAGCGTAGTGTTCGACAAATTGATCAACTTCCTTCAATTTTGTCTCCTTAACTAACCGATTCTGCCCATCAAAGTCCGATGACAGAGCAAACACATACTCGGGTAACGACAACATTTTCAAATAGCTCGCAATGGGCTTCACATAATTTTCTATCGCTAAATAATGTAACGGGTTGCCTCCATTTGCTGCAAATGCCGTGAATTTATCAGTAAAAGCTGATACAGGTACTAATTCAAACAAATTTTTAAGTGCGCTTGGTATGGAGCCATGCAAAATTGTAGTGCCGATTAAGAACGCATCGGCTTCTTCAATTTTTAGAATCACTTTTTGTGTATCCTCGTTGTATTGGTCTGTTGGCCTGCCATCACAAAGTTCTAACTTATACTCTTTTAGATCGAGTAGTTCTATTTTACATTCCGGATATTGCTGTTGTAGTTGCTGTAATATATGCTCCACAAGTATGCGTGTTTTTGACCCGACAAGCGTGCCACTTATCCCAAGCACTTTCATTGAACATCCTCCTACCTTTCAAAATTAAGGTGCCCCTGTGACATATAGGACCTGACCTGTAATATAGCTCGCTTGCTCCGATGCCAGGAACAAAATTGCGTAAGCAACGTCCTCTGGCTTTCCTGTCCGGCGTATTGGATTACTTTGTACGAATGCTTCCTTTGCCTTTTGGAAATCAGCAATACCCCGATTGGGTGCAAATTTCGCAGAGACAAGGCTCATTTCAGTATCAATGAAGCCCGGAGCAATTGCGTTTACATGAATGCCTTTTGGTCCGAGTTCCATCGACAATGTTCGTGTGATGCCTTGTACGCCAGCTTTGGCAGCCGAATAATTGACACGTCCTACTGCTCCAATAGCTGCTTGAGAAGAGATTAAAACAATGTTCCCAGCTCCTGCTTCTACCATATAAGGTTGAACTGCCTGGCACATTAAATAGCTTCCCTTTAGGTTCACGTCAACGACAAAATCCCAATCATTCTCCGTCATCTGGTGAATCAAATTGTCCTTCAATACCCCGGCGCAGTTAATTAGTATATCGATACGACCAAAATGGGCATGCACCCTTGCGACCGCTTCTTGCACTTGAGTGGCATTCGTGATGTCAACGATTTCCGCGATTGCATCAACGTCAGCTTCTTGTAATGAGGAAATGATTGAAGCCGAATCATGCACATCGAAAATCGCAATTTTAGCACCTTCTTTGGCGAGCATCTGTGCCGTTGTCGCTCCTATACCTCCTGAGCCACCTGTCAAAATGGCTACTTTGTCTTGGAACCGCATTGTTAATCCCCTTAACTTAACATGATTTTTCTTATACATCTTGTTCATTGAACCATCGAATTGCACCTTTTAAGCCAAGTTCTTGAATTTTCTGTCTCACAAGCTTAATGCCATCCGCTGTATGAATGATGGCGTCTTGTTCCGGTCCAAAGTTAATGCCCGTACGGAATCCTTGTAAATCCATAATTCGATTATGTGCTTGTTTTTTAATCTTAAGAATATCTAGAGGCGTTTTTGCAATGCCACGTGCGATGTTTAATGCCTCTTCTTCCAGCTGATCGGCTGGCACGCATTTTGCTGCGATGCCATATTGTTCTGCCTCTCTTCCAGTAATGCGGCTACCGGCAGTCAGATCAAGCATTTTGGCGCGCTGATGTCCTACATGCCATCCCCAGTAAATGCCGACAAATCCACCACCAAGTGGCAAGGAAGGGAAGCCGAATTGAGTCTCTTCATCAGTCACTACAATATCGCAGCATGCGACTAATTGCGTACCACCTGCGAGGGCATAGCCATGAACTTGCGCAATGATCGGTTTTGGATATTCCCAAATTCGGATCCAGCGACGTGTATAGGCTTCCAAATTATCTTTATCCTCAATGACAGATGGTGAACTATACTTGGATACGTCATATCCAACGCTGAAAGCACGTCCATTCCCTTTAATAATTAAGACGCTAACGCTTTCATCTTTTTCCAATAGGTCTAATGCTTCGTCTAAGTCATCAAATAACTCTTTATTTAGTGCGTTTAATTTTTCGGGACGGTTTAAAATGATATATGCGATTTTCCCTTTTTTCTCAATTAATACAGCTTTGTCTGTTGTAGTTTGATTTTGTGCCATAGTGTTCAGGCCTCCCTAATTTTTATAATTAGCTAAATGTTAAATCGCCTTTTAGTAAGCTACGCGCAATCGTACGACGGTGAATTTCGGATGTACCATCTGGAATGCGTAAAAGGCGAGCCATTCGATATCCGGCTTCCAGTTCCAACTCATTGGAAAGACCCATACCACCATGAATTTGAATGGCTTTATCATAAACACGGCCCATCATCTCTGTACAAAAAGCTTTTACCATTGAAATTTCTTTAGCCGGTGTTTTTTTAGAATTTTCGATTTTCCAAGCGCAATGCAACGCCATATTACGTGCCGCATAAATGTCCATCGCACATTCTGCAATCATATTTTGAATCATTTGGTGTTCGGCAATTGGTTTGCCAAATGTTTGACGAATTTGTGCGTATTCCACTGCTTTCTTGAGCGCCCATTGTGCGGAACCAATACATTTTCCACTCATGCCAAGGCGTCCGTTGTTAATGCCATGGATTGCTTTTGTAAATCCGTTATCGACCTCACCAATGACGTTTTCGTGCGGTACGCGCAAATTATCAAATGAGAGGATTGCTGCATCTCCTCCAAGTGATCCCATTGTGGCAATGACAGAATCCACTGTAAATCCTTCCGATTTTGTTTCGACAAAAAAGCAAGAAATTCCACCTTTTCGTTGTGCATGTAGCTCTGGGTTTGTGATGGCAAACAGCATACAGTAGTTCGCATAAGGTGCATTTGAAATCCATTGCTTTGTCCCATTGATGACCCATTCATCGCCATCGCGCACTGCTCGTGTTCGGATACCCCAGACGTCGGATCCCGCATCAGGCTCTGTTAATCCGAAACATAACGTATCTTCACCACTTGAAATTTTCGGTAAATATTTTTCCTTCAAGGATGGCTTCATCCCACGTAATACGGGAGTCAAGCCATTTGTAAACGGAGATGGAATAATGACCTGTTCGATTAATTTACGGTTCGGGTAAAGTTTATTAAGTGCTTCTGCGACTAATAGCGCTGTAATCGGACCCAGTTGCTCTCCACCAAGCTCTTCATCTCCCAGCATCGTGTAGAAGCCCGCTCTAGCTGATTCCATTCGGACAACTTTTCGCAGCTCTTCTACTTTCGGATGGCGTCGACCGTCTTCCAAATAGTAGTTTCGCTCGTTATATAAAAGATTGCGGTTCTCTTCTTCGAGAGGGATAACAACCTTTTCGATAAACTGTTTTAACGCATTGATAATTTCTTGAGTTTCTTCTGGAATTGTGAAATCCATGGTACCATTCTCCTTTTGGTTAATTAGTTATCAATTCATTTTGTTTTTTAAATGTCATTAAGCCATCTACAATTTTGACGCCTTGCCCTTCGCCGAATACCATGATCGGATTTAAATCAGATTCGAGAAGATCGTCTTCCAAGTTAAAAATTAGTTCGCTAAATTTTGCAATGACTTGGCTCAGTTCTTCAATGTCCTTAGCTGGCATTCCACGGTAGGCTTGCAAAATTTTACTCGCCTTCAACTCTAACACCATCTCTTTTGCTTCAGTGGGTGAAACAGGGGCTTTCCTCATCGAAATATCTTGTAGCACTTCTATATAAATACCACCCATGCCGACAATGACCATCTGGCCAAAGATTGGATCCTTCGTTGCACCGACGAATAGCTCCGCATATTCGCCTTTGAGCATTTCTTGGATAAGAACTCCTTCAAAGACAGCTTCAGCAGTCTCATCAATTACTTTTTTTAGTCTTGTGAACTCCGCAATGACTTGTTCTTCCGATTGAATATTCAAGCTAACAAGGCCTTCATCCGTTTTATGTAGGATCTGAGGTGACATACCCTTTAAAACAAGCGGATAGCCAATTTCTGTTGCATACTGGATCGCTTCCTGTTCAGTCTTGGCCAATCGCTCATTCGTAATTGGCAAATCAAATTGTTGCAAAAACTTTTTCGTGCCATACTCGGTTAATACAGTATCCATATTCGTTGTATCAAGATATTGTTTTTGGAAAGCCTGAGTAGCAGGAGCTTTCTTAAATACTTCAAATTGCTTCATAGCCTTTAATGCTGTCACTGCCCGAGTTGGATCTTGCAATACGACTACACCGGCTTCGCTGAATGCCTGGCTAGATTGCGGACTATTTATGGTCACGGCAACCTGTGGGATATGCGGATAGCGATCGCGCATTTTTTGCAATGTAGCAATGCGGTCTTTGATCGAATCATGCTTGAGCCCACCAAATCCTAAAAAGATGATGGATGCATCATATTCTCCACTTGATAAAACCGCTTCCATAAAGTCTTCTAACAAAGTGGGAAGGTAGGATATTTGAGCGGTCATATCGATCGGATTCTGCGTTCCGGCAATTGGTAAAATTGCTTTCAATCGTTCTTTTACGACCGGTGGCGTTTCAGGCAGTTTAAACTGTTGCCCTGCGAGCTGATCTGCTAGCAAAATTCCCACGCCGCCTGAAATGGTAAATACGGCAACCCGATTTCCTTGCATCGCAGGCAATTGGGAAGCGGCATACGTCACATCTAAAAACTCATCAATGGTATTGGCACGGAAAACGCCATTTTGTTTAAAAATGGTATCAAATACTTTATCTGAGCCAACAATAGAGCCTGTATGAGACATAGCGGCCTTCATTCCTACTTCAGTCCGCCCAACTTTCAAGGCGATGACAGGTTTTTGATGATTGCGGGCTAATTGAAATGCATTTGCTAATTTTTCTCCATCTTGTACTCCTTCGATATAGCAAGCAATTACATTGGTATTTGGATCTTTTGCTAAAAATTCGATACAGTCAGCTACATCAATATCTGCTTCATTCCCGGTAGCGATGAAGTGGCTAAATCCAATGTTTTGTTGTCTTGCCAAAGTGAATACATGAGAGCCAAACGCCCCGCTTTGACTGACAAATCCAATCGAGCTTTTTAACGGCTTTTCATCTTCGATAATGGTGGAAAATGTGCCATAGAAACCCTTTTCGACATTAAACAGGCCGAGACAGTTTGGCCCCAAAACGCGAACATTATATTCTTTGGCGATCCGGGTAATTTCATCTTGTTCGCGTTTACCGCTTTCCCCAATCTCCCCAAATCCTGCGCTAAAAATCACAACGGATTTTACGCCGTGTTGAGCACATTTTTGAAAAGTTTCAATGACTACCTGACTAGGTAATGCAATAATTGCAACATCAACCGATGCCGGCACTTGTAAAATATCTGGATAGCAAGTCAGTCCATTAATCTCCTTGTACTTTGGATTAATCGGATAAATCTTTCCATCGAATCCATAGCGCTGCAGGTAGCTTAACGGTCGCCCACCAATCTTCTTGGCATCCGGCGAAGCACCGATAATCGCTACACTATCCGGATTAAATAACGCCTCTAAATTATTCAAATCACTTTGCCCCTTCCAAATTGTTTGACGATCTAGCTTGTATTTTTCTTTTAATATAAAAAGTTTGTTACACTTTTTTATGAAGCAAGACAGATGCCAAACTCTATGAATATAGAGGGAAGAATTTAAATAATCAAATTTATCTTTAAATTCGTATTTTTAAAGTACAACTAACTGATATTTACATAGTTTGTTATAGGAAATTGGATTAGTTAGTCTATATATTTCCAGTATTTTTTTATTACGTTTCACTTTTGAAACAAAACACTGAACCACTTGACACTTGAATGAAGCATAAGCTTGGATTGAAGTGTCTCTCGAAAACTTGCTAGATCTTAGAAAAAAAAGTGAAAACCCGCTTATCGTCAATGTATTAAACAAAGAGCGAAAGGGGTTTTCACTTTATTATCATAATCCGGTCGTGTTCGACTTTTTACGAAGTTACTTCGATTGGTACCTGAGTCTAAATTTCAGCAAGTAGCCCACCATCTACTACAAACTCGGAGCCCGTAGAATAACTTGACTCATCTGAAGCAAGATACACGATCATATTTGATACTTCTTCAGTATGACCAAATCGTGGTATCGGAATTTGCTTTGCTCGTTCCTCAATTTCTTGTTGATTTTTGTATGCAACATTAGTTAATTCGGTTTTAATACTGCCAGGGTGCACAGAGTTGACACGAATATTATATTTTGCGAATTCTAGGGCTGCTGTCTTTGTCATCCCTCTAACAGCAAATTTTGAAGCAACATAGGCTATACTTTTTTCTCTGCCCGCTATACCGAGTATAGAAGACACATTAACAATGGAGCCGCCTTTTGACTTTCTTAGAGAAGGGAGAACTGTTTTCATACCTAAAAAGATGGACACCTGATTTACGTCTATTACTTTCTTATATTCTTCCTCAGACAATTCTTCAATAGAAGTCTTTATGGACATACCTGCATTATTGACAAGAATATTAACAGGACCAAAGAGTTTCTCCGTCTCTTTTACTACTTCCTCCCAGTCGGAAAGCTTTGCCACATCATGCTTAAAAAATTTTACATTTTCTCCAAGATCTCTCTCCAACTGTTCTCCTTCTTCAATTAGAATGTCGGTAAATACGACTTTAGCACCTTCTGCAACAAATTTCCTAACGTGCGATGCACCTAAACCTCTTGAAGCTCCGGTAATAATTGCTACTTTTCCATTTAGTCTTCCCATTGTCATAAAACTCCTTTATATTGACTTAGTGTGTTTTTCGGAATCGATCAAAGTTTAATGCCGACAGAAACTAATTTTGTTTCCAAATAATCATCTAGACCATAAAAACCGCCTTCTCGGCCTAAGCCACTTTCTTTCACTCCTCCAAATGGTGCTTGTACAGCAAAAGGACTATGGTCGTTCGCTCCCACCATTCCATACTCCAATTTTTCCGAAACTCGATAGATTCTGGATACATCATTTGTGTAAAAATAAGATGCAAGTCCGTATTCAATATTGTTTGCCTTTATAATAACTTCTTCCTCCGAATTAAAACGGATGAGAGGGGCAATTGGACCAAATGTTTCCTCAGAACATATCTTCATATCATCTTGTACATTCACTAATAATGTAGGAGAATAAAAATGCCCATTTGCCAATGCACCATCCGTCAGTCTGTGCCCCCCATGTAGTATCTGTGCACCCTTTTCCACAGCATCCGCAATCTGATCTTCTACCTTCTCTATCCCACTTTTGTTTGCCATGGATCCGATTTGATTCGTTTCGTCTAGTCCATTTCCAACCTTTAGCTTAGCAACTTTCTCTTGAAAACGTTTGGCAAATTCATCATAAATAGTATCGTGTACATAAATTCTATTTGCACAAATACATTGCTGACCAGTAGATGCAAATTTACTACTCACGACGCCATCTACAGCCAATTCGATATCTGCGTCCTCAAAGACGATAAATGGGGCATGGCCACCAAGCTCCATTGAAACTTTCTTTACTGTGTCTGCTGATTGGCGAATTAAAATTTTTCCAACTTCTGTAGATCCTGTAAATGTAATTTTACGGAACTTTGCTTTTCATAATTGGATCTGCAATTTCATCTGAACTACCAATCACTAAATTAGCTACACCTTTCGGTAGCCCAACTTCATCAAATATCTTAAATAATTCCACTGCCGACAATGGGGCTTCTGAAGATGGTTTGATAATGACAGTACAGCCTACAGCTAGTGCAGGACCAAGTTTACGTGCTGACATCGATAATGGGAAATTCCATGGAGTGATGGCTGCAACAACCCCAACAGGCTGCCGAATGACCGACATACGTTTGTTGGTTGCGGAAGCTGGAAGCGTATTTCCATACACTCTTCTTGCTTCCTCTGCATACCACTTAAAAAAGGCAATTGTGCTATTTACTTCATTGCGGGCATTATGAATAGTTTTCCCCATTTCCTTCGTGATGATTTGGGCAAGATATTCTTTCTTTTCTTTTAGTTTGACTACAACACTTTCAAGATAGCCCGAGCGTTGTTCAGCTGTTAGATTAGACCATAATGGAAAAGCATCTTCTGCCGCTGCGATTGCTTGTTCTGTCTCTTCTTTCCCCACCAGGTATACCTGGTCTACAACTTCACCAGTCGCAGGATTTATAATATCCAGTTGCTTGTTCGTTTTCAACCATTGTCCATTAATATACAAAATAAAAGTCCTCCCTTATCTTGGTAATACTTCGTTGTAAATTTTTATAACATCTTCTTTATAAACTTTGCGGGGATTAGCCGAAATCATTCTTTGTTCATCCATCGCATCATTCGCCAATCGATCAATCACTTCATCTGTAACATCGATTCTTAAGAAACTAAAGTCTATTGGAATTTCTACAGTAGCGATAAGTGATTGTAAGAAGTTTTGTAGCATATTGGCAGCTGTTTCATCATTTTTTAGTATCAATTCAGGTTGAATATTCTAGCGATGTTTGCGAATTTTTTATGGTTAGAAATTAAATTATACTCAATGACATGTGGTAAAAGTATGGCATTTGCAACTCCATGTGGAACATTGTAAACTGCCGACATTGGATGGGAACAATAATGCACAAGACCTAAACCACCCAAAGTGAATGCCATTCCTGCAATTGTACTTGCCAAATGGATCTGAGTCCGAGCCTCTATGTTATCAGGTTGCGCATAACTAGCTGGAAGATTTTCTATAATCATTCGCATTGCTTGTAATGCAAGTCCATCCGATATCGGATTGGAACGGAGTGATGTATAAGCCTCTATTGCATGAACTAATGCATCAATGGCTGTTGCAGCAACAATATGTCTTGGTAAAGTGATTGTCAATAATGGATCAATAAACGCAATTTTGGGAATGAGATTTGGAGAAGATATCGCACATTTTCGACCAGCCGACTTATCCGTTACAATGGAAACTGCTGTTACCTCGGACCCTGTTCCGACCGTTGTTGGAATTGCAAACAACAAAGGAATGGGATTTGTAATTACTTTTCCGCCTTCTCTACGGAATTCAAGGATGTGTCCCGAATGCGTAACTACTACTCCGACCGCTTTGGAAAAATCCATCGAGCTTCCGCCACCAATCGCTATAATCATATCGCAAGAATTCTCGTTATATAGGTCAGCACCTCGCATAACTGTATCTGCCGTTGGATTTGGCTCTACATCTGAAAAAATGATTGTTTCAATTCCATTCTCAATCAAAGGAGTAGTAATAGAATCTATTAAACCTGTTTTTACTAAACCAGCATCTGTAGCAATAAATACTTTGCTTTTATTTGCTTGTTGAATTGCTTGAAGAAGTTCGTTTTTCACGATGTTAAGACCGAAACGAATATTTGCTGGTAGACAAGAATTGAAATTCAAATTTTGTAACATACTCTCTATTCCCCTTCTTTTATTCTATTTTCAAATTTTAGTTAAAAGTAGACGGATACCAAAGAGAAGTGAATCGCTAAACTTCCGGGAGTCGTTGCTTGCAACGGAAATCGACTGAGATACATTATGATCGTTACTGCAACTTGTTCTCTTATATCGGATAAAATATATTTCAACATAAAGTTAGTACTTACCGGACCGTTTTACGTTTGTTATGTAATTGGCATACCGATTTTAGTTACATCGGAATCTATACCAAATTCAGAGTTAGTTGAGTAACTTCACCATTAATTTATCTCATCCTTTTATTTAAGCAAGAAAGATACCAAGTAGTGACTTATTAAAAGAAGGCTCAAAAATATGGTTGTCGATGAACGGAATTACGATGCTATTTGGGTATAAAGCATTTTTTCACTAGATATTATGACCTTTCTCATTCAAAATTCCTCCAATAAACGTTTCATTAAAGAAACATCTATTTCAAAAATGGATTTTTCCGTTTATTTAGTAATAAAGAGAATCCGATCAGAAAGCTATTCATGCAGCTTTCTGATCGGATTCTCCATAATATCGTGAAGAGTCTACGATCCAATACAATAATTAGCGCTCAATTATATTAACTTTAAATGTTCCTATCCCAATACTAACGTGGTCATTATTTTCATTCGTAATTCGAGCCTCTATACAGACAATATTTTTTCCAAATTGAATAATTTCTGCAGAAGCGTATATTACTTCGTTTAATTTAACAGGCTTTATATATTGAGTAGTTAAATTTATTGTTGCCAATTGAATTTCACTAGATCGCAATTTTATATTAATCCCCATAACAGCATCTAGCATTGTAGCAATAACCCCGCCATGTAGGATCCCCTTACCGTTTAACAAATTCGGAGTAATATTCAACTTAATCTTGGCACTATTTTCTTCTATAGAATCCACTTTCAACCCAATCAAAGCCCAAAATGGGGATTCCTCATAACGATTTATCAGATCCATTAGTATTGTCATTCCTTTCTTTTGAACAAAACCCGTACCTACCGTTAAAAAGATTAATCATTAATCTTAACGTTTTGATAAAACATAAAAATTGTGAACGTATTCTTTATAGTAACTGGTTCATATTACATACTAAATTAGATGACATGATACTTGATGTTGAGGCGTCACCTGCTGAGGGGTTGGATATATATCCTTACATTTCTCCATTTTCACTGGACATCTTGAATAAAAATAACATCCTCTTGGTGAATCACTAGGGCTAGGTAAATCTCCTTCCAAGACGATTCTTTCCTTCATTTTTTTAACCCCAGGATCAGCAACAGGGATTGATGATAATAACGCTTTCGTATATGGATGTTTTGGTTCGTTGAAAATTTGTTCACGGGTTCCCATTTCTACAATTTTTCCCAAGTACATAACGGCCACTCGATCGCTAATATGCTCTACAACGCTAAGATCGTGAGAGATAAAAATATAAGTTAAGTTAAATTGCTCTTGTAATGACTTAAGTAAATTTAATATTTGGGATTGAATAGAAACATCTAAAGCTGAAACTGGTTCATCGCATATAATCAATTCTGGATTTAAAGCCAATGCCCTTGCTATACCAATTCGCTGTCGCTGGCCTCCTGAAAACTCATGAGGATATCTGTCCATATGATAATCATCTAAACCGACAAGCCTTAGTAACGAAATAACTCGTTCTTCAATCTCCTTTTTTTTCACGATCCGGTTAATAATAAATGGTTCACTAATAATTTGCCTAATAGTATGTTTAGGATTTAAGGAGCTGTAAGGGTCTTGAAAAATAATTTGAACGTTACGTCGATAATCTTGCATTTCCTTATTACTTTTGGTCGCCAAAACGTCCTTATTATTAAAAGTTACTTCTCCCGAAGTTGGATCAGTTAAACGAAGTAAACACATACCAGTTGTACTTTTTCCACATCCCGATTCACCAACGATACCAAACGTTTCTCCCTTTTTGACTTGGAAGGATACGCCATCAACTGCCTTTAATATACCTTTAGATTTCCCGAATAATCGCTTTTTGATTGGGTAATGTTTTTTTAAATTTAGAACATCAAGAAGCACTTCTTTTTTCAAGTTCTGTTCCAACAGCGAGCCCTCCTTTCGTTTCCTCTTATTTCCAAGTTAGGTTCTTTTTCTAAGCAAATACTTGTAGCTTCGGCACAACGGAGATGAAATCGACAACCTTTTGGCATATTCTCAAGATCCGGAACAGAACCCTCAATAGTATGTAATTTTTGCCCCGGATTTCCTAGTTTCGGTACTGATTTTATTAAAGCTTCTGTATATGGATGAATTGGTTTTTCAAATAAATCCTTTACCTTTGCCTCCTCAATAACTTGACCTGCATACATAACAATCGCTTTCTGACATGTTTCCGCAACAACCCCCAAGTCATGTGTAATCATGATGACTGTCATATTCAACTTTTGTTGAAGTTCTACCAAAAGACTAAGTATTTGTGCTTGAATTGTTACATCTAAAGCTGTAGTAGGCTCGTCCGCTATCAAAACTTTCGGATTGCATGCGAGAGCCATTGCTATCATTACGCGCTGTCTCATTCCTCCGGACAATTCATGTGGGTATACTTTCAACTTTTCTTTTGCATCAGGAATATTTACCTGTTCCAAAATTTCAATTGACTTTTCTTTTATCTCTTTAGCACTATAGTTAGTATGATATTTAAATACTTCGTAAATCTGATTCCCAATCGTAAATGAAGGGTTAAGGGATGTCATTGGCTCTTGAAAGATCATTGCTATTTCTTTACCTCTGACTTGATTCATCTCTCTAGTAGATAATTTAGTAAGATCTTTTCCGTTGTAATAAATACTACCCGATTCCACTTTTATCGCTTTAGGTAGGAGTCCCATAATCGATAAGGCAGTCATACTCTTTCCGCAACCGCTTTCACCCACAATTGCAACAAATTCACCTTGTTTGATCGAAAACCCTACTTCTTCCAAAACAGTTACAGATTGATACTCTAGACTTCTTCCTATTCGTAAATTTTGGAGTTCTAAAACTTCAGTCATCTTTACACCCTCCTTATTTTCGCTGATTTTTGATATGCGGATCAAAGGCATCACGAATTGCGTCACCTACTACATTAAATGCAACAGAAACAATAACTAAGGCTAATCCCGGATAAATTACCAGTCCAGGAGTTGAAGTAATGTACTGGAAACCTTCTTGAATCATATTTCCCCAAGTAGGAGTTGGAGGTTGAACACCTACACCAAGAAAGCTTAAACTTGCCTCGATTCGAATAGCAGTTGACATATTAAGGGTAACAATAACCAAAATAGGACCTAAAATATTTGGTAATATATGACGAAAAATAATTCTTAAATCTTTTCCCCCTATAGAGATAGCAGCTTTAATGTACTCTTTTTCCTTAATCTCCAGTGTAACTCCCCTGGCCATTCTGGCAACTCCGGGTATTAAACCAATCCCGATAACCGCTATAAGTGTGGTCATACTAGGTCCTAAAACAACGAGTACCATCAGTCCAAATAAAAGTAATGGTAACATCATAATAGATTCTAAAATACGCATTAATATATCGTCTAACCATCCCCCTTTATAAGCAGCTATCATTCCGATAATCCCCCCAACAAGACCACTAAGTAATACTGATAAAAATCCAACAAATAAAGTCGTTTGGGAACCCAATATTATCCTGCTAAGAATGTCTCTTCCAAAGGGATCTGTTCCAAGTAAATGATCTATGGATATCCCTTGGGCACGGCTAGTCACATCTTGGGCCATTGGATCATACGGCAAAATTAATGGGGCTAAGATCGCCAAAAATAATATAGCGATCAAAAGAAAAAAACTGATCATTCCTAATTTATTTTTCTTAAATACCGTCCATTCTGCTGACTTTCGGCGCTTATATTCTGCTTTTTTTACCCCGGATGAATTTTGAAATGATTTGGGATCTTCTGATAATGGATGGGTCAATTGAGTATCTCCCTTCTATACCTTTCTACTTTATTCAATCAACTAGTTAACTTGGTCTGATTTTAGGATTCACTATTGAATAGGCTATATCAATAACCAAATTAACAATTATAACTAGAATAGCAAATAATACCAAACATCCTTGTAGAATTGGAAAATCCCTCGAAGTAATTGCCCCAACAGCCAGGCTTCCTAAACCAGGGCGACTAAAAATAGTCTCTGTAATAACAGCACCACTTATCAAAGCCGTAATATCTAAACCAATTACTGTAATTACAGGAATTAAACTATTCCTTAACGCATGTTTAAAAATGACTATCCCCGATGGTACTCCCTTAGCTTTTGCTGTTCGTATATAATCTTGATTTACTTCTTCTAGCAGGCTAGCTCGGGCAACTCTCATAATTACGGCAGAATTAATAAGTCCTAGAGTGAGGGAAGGTAAAATCAAGTGGTATAGCATCCCACCAAAACCTTCTCCCGCTCCCATTGAAGGAAACCAATCTACTTTAAGTGAGAATACAAGCATCAAAACGATACCTAACAAAAATGCGGGTACTGATACCCATAAAAATGAAACCATTCTCACTACCACATCTATGAATGAATTTGGCCTTAATGCAGATATAATTCCGGCGGGAATTCCAATTAAACTACCAATAAAGATACTAGCTGCTGTTAAGAACATTGTTGCACCGAAATTATTCGCAATTAGTTGAAGAACCGGAGTACCCGACGCTATTGATAAACCAAAATTTCCACGCAAAATGTCTACGAAAAAAACTAGATATTGCTCCCATATCGGTACGTTTAATCCCATTTGCTCCCGCAAATTATATAAAGCTTCTGCGCTAGCATTATCCCCTAAAATTGCCAAAGCAGGATCTCCGGGAAGAACCCGGAGAGTAAAAAATATTATACTTAAAGTTATAAACATAGTAGGTAATGCAACTAATAGTCTTCGAATAAGATATTTAAACAAATAAGTCACCCCACTTTTGGAATTATTCATGATTGAGTACTGACAAATTGTTGACCATTAAGTTCTTTGAATTTCAAAGTTACTCTTTCAAATCTGTCATCTCATTTATTGTATAAAAATAATTCAATGTTCCTTCAAAATCATATCCCAATTCAACGTTCGCTCTTCTAATTAGTATATTTTTAGTTTCGATTAAAGGAACTACTACATAATCATCCATAATCTCTTTTTGAATTTGCTCGTACATTTCTTTCGCTTTTGTATTATCCATTTCTTTGCTTGATTGTTCGATTAATTCATCGGATTTATTGTAATGCGAAAAATTAAGTTTCGCTGTTGATGTACCAACTATTGATGGACCATAGTAAAAATCGTCCATTGCAAAAGCTGCATGTGGTTTGGGTGCTCTACCATAAAGAACAAGTCCGTTTAAATTCTCACGGATATTAGCCAAATATGTGGGTACGTCAACTTTTTGTAGTTCAACGGTTATACCTACTTTTCGAAGTTCTTCCTGGATATATGTCATCATTTGTGTATAGTTCGGTCGAGCACTTAAAAATTGCGGCGGAAGAGTCAACCCATCAGGATATCCGGCTTTTGCCAATAGTTCTTTGGAAAGCTCTGGATTATACTTATAGGCTACACGATCCGAGTATCCGAATAATTCACTTCCTATCGGTGCAGATGCTAACTGACCAGTTGAATAGGTTCCAAAAACTTCTTCCACATAAGTCTTCATATCTATCGCGTGAGCAATCGCTTGCCTTACGAGTATATTATCAAATGGTTCCATAGTTGTATTAAGAAAAAGTCCCCAGTACACGTTTTGACCCACCATATCTATATCAAAATCAGCATTTTTTATCATACCTTGTATCCACAGTTGGTCAACATCTCCAACTGCCATATGAAGCTCTCCTTTTTTTAATGCTACATCGACAGCATTCCGATCCCCCATTACTAAATATTCAATCCGGTCCAGCTTAGGCTCTCCTTCGAAATATTCTGGATTTTTTTCTAGGACAACTTTCTCGTCTTGTTTGAATTCTTTTAGCATAAAAGGACCTGTTCCTATCGGCTTAATCATTGAGTCACTGCCTGATTCTTCAATTGCTTCTTTTTTAACAATGGCTCCGGCAGAACCGTCTTTAAGTATCCTTAAAAGAAAGGCGGAGTCTGGATATTTTAATTGCATGACAACTGTATAAGGATCTGGTGCTTGTATACTTTCAATAACGTTCAATTCTGATTGGAATCTTGAACCGACTTCAGGATCCAATAACCTTTCAAAGCTCCACTTAACATCTGCAGATGTAAATTCACCGTATTCATGATGCCACTGTACTCCTTTGCGAAGATGGAAAGTCCATTCCGTTCCTTCAGGATTACTTTCCCATGATTCCGCTAAATCTCCTTCAATTTCCTCTTGAGAAACTGATCCTGGTTTAAATCGGACTAATCCATTGAAAATCGGTTGACTAATTGTAAGGTCCGATGCACCCGAATTGAATTGCGGATCCAATCTTGTTGCACCAGCAGCCAAGGCGATTTTTAAAACCTTTTCTTTCTTAATACCACTCTCAGTTGATTCACTAGACTTCTTATCAACTACTTCTTCCTGGGGCGAACAACCAGTAATAACAAGAATTGTACTTATCATCAATAAAATCCCCATTTTGATCCATTTAGTAGATACTTTCACTATCCATTCTCCCCCTGCTTTAAAGTTTTTTAAGATTGACGGTTAACAACTAATGCTGTACTGCCATGCTGCCCCTCCTTAATTTCTATAATATTTTTTATATTACGTTGCAATATGCGTGCCAAATTAGAAATAATCTGAATATTTTGTATAACGAAAAAGAAAAGATTACTATAAAACTGCATTATAAAGCCAACAGAAGATAAATTATTTTAGTTGATTATTCTTTATAACCATAGTACTCCCATTATACTGAATAGACTGCCGTTTCAATTTTTACACAATACGTTCCAATCAAGAAACACGACCAGCGTATTAATTTATAGTTTATTAAACTTTAAGTAGCTTTTTAACATTATCTGAAACCAAAATTTGTCACTTCCATTTCTATAGCAGCACAAGCGTCATAAACTTTATCATTGAATATAGGAATTAATGCGAACCTTCAATTACTTAGTGAAAAAGAGAATCCGACGGGAAAGCTACTCACGCAGCTTCTCTGTCGGATTTTTTGTTGTATGGTGAATATTCTAGGATTATTTGACTCCACTTTCATTTAACTTTCTCCATAAGGTACTTCTGCTGATGCCTAATATTTTAGCTGCTTCTTGTCTATTACCATTTGTTTGTTCCAATACTTCTTGAATTTTCGTTATTTCTACTTCTTTCAACACCTGTTGGAAGGAGTATGGATCCCTTTCGTCCCTATCCAACAAATAGAAATTTTCCTCAATCGCTTCTTGCAAATATTCGATGAGCATTTCCTTCGTAGTCGTAGCCGGATCTTCCACATACGCATATAGCCGTTCTATCGTATTTTCAAATTCACGCACATTGCCTTTCCACTGATGATGCTCGATCAGCGGCAGCACGTCCGCATAATAGTTTTCGATCATTGAATAACACTGAGGATAATGATACTTTGTAAAGTGCTTTAGCAATAAGCCCAAGTCTTCTTTTCGATTACTAAGTTTTGGCAAGAAAAGATTTAGCACAGCAATTCGGTAATAGAGATCTTCTCGAAATTCCCCGGCACGGATACTTTCGATCAAGTTGACATTCGTCGCGGAAATGACACGCACATTAATCGGGGTACCGGCGGCACTGCCGATGCGTCGCACCACTTTTTCTTGCAGCACCCGCAGTAACTTTGCCTGCATGCTTAACGGCAATTCTCCAATTTCGTCCAGGAAAATCGTACCGTTATGAGCCTCTTCGAACAGCCCAGCTTTCCCACCTTTTGAGGCACCTGTAAAAGCGCCCTCATTATATCCAAAAAATTCGCTTTCCAATAAGTTTTCAGGTATAGCGGCACAGTTCACAGCTATAAACGGGTGATTGGCACGCTGACTCGTATTATGGATACTTTGGGCAAACAGCTCTTTCCCTGTTCCTGTCTCCCCTAAAATCAAAACGTTGGAATTCGTCCTGGCAAATCGCTTAGCTTTGGAAATGACTTTCATCATTTGAGGGCTTTCTCCAATAATGTCTGAGAAGTTATATTTTGCCCCCTCATATCTTTTGTTCAGCTTTCGCCGCACCTTATTCTCTTTTTGCTGTAATAATTCAACATCTGAAAATATGGCAATCATACCGTCTAGTAAGCCATCGACATATATCAGATGAGTATTCACTAAAAAGTTTTTATCTTTATATTTCATCACGACATCCGACAGAACTTGCTGTGCTTGCAATGCCTCTAGAAATTCGCTCTGTGGCAAAATGTCTGAAATCAGCAGTGAAGTCGGGTCATGCAAATCATCCAATTGCAGGAATTTGATAGCTGCCTGATTCATGCTTATAACTCGGCTTGTCACATTTAAGCTGATCACGCCCTCCTGGAAACTCTCTGCAATCAACTGTAGTCGCTTCAAATTACTCTTTTCGACCCCTCTTGCACTTAATATACTAAAAGCGATATCTACGGCTAGCGTAATTGTTTCCTCACCGTACCAAAGTACCCCTTGCATACCGGCTTCCTTAGCCATATTTACAATCAAACCGGAACCGATGACAACTAATTCCTTGTCTGATGATAACGATTGAACTACTTCGGCCGCATGCTCTTTCGTTGTAAAGGCACGTTGCTGGATATTCAAACCCAATACATTATTTAAGTGTTGGTCATTAAAAGTGTTGGACTCGATAAATTCCTTGTAATAATTGACAATGCAGATTTTTTTAGAGTAATTCGATGCTTCGATTAACGCATTTAAAAAGTCTTTCGTCTGCAGCCGCAATGGAATAATATGCCCTCTGACATTTAGACTCTTTAGTCGTTCTGCCATTACAACACCGCATATTAATATATCTTCGCTATTGATATATTGCGGATGCTTCAATATATGCTGTGCTTCAAGCTCTTGAATGGTTAACTCTTTTATCGTATCTCTTCTTTTTTGAATTTCCTGCTTGATATAATCTACAAGCGGATAAGAACCTGAAACTAATATTTTTAGCATTGCAACCCTTCCTCCCTTAGCACTTACCTACAATCAAATAAATAAATAAATAATCAGTTGAGCATAAAAATACTGCCAACTGATTATTAAACATTTGTTTCTTTTTTATAATTTTCACAACATAGTATCGATAAATCTATCTAAGTCCGGACATTCACGCGCACATTTTGGCAAATGATTTATAAACCATTCTTAGAAAGACACGTCCATTATTACTATTGAATGAATCGCTTCATTTTTCTTTTGATCAAGACCGTTTGTCCACTACCGGGAAGGGGCGAAAGCTAATGACTAATTTTTGAACCACGTCTTCACATTTTCAATCATCATCTGCTGAATCTGTTCCTTTGTAACCCCCTGCTCCATTAACGCTGGGATAACTTTTTCTAGTAAAAAAGTTATCGACCAATTTGGTTGCGCTTTCATTTTTAAATGATTTGGCTTATACATATCCGTCGTACAACAATAATCTTGAGACAAAAACATACGATTAGCATAACCTTTGTCTGCTAGTTTTTTAACCGTCTCATTGCGTCTCTCTGTTGATAGTATTCTTGTGATGCCGTAACGGTCCATACCGATAAACACGCCATAGTCAAGCACTCGTTCAATATACTCGATATTGTCGGTGTCTCCGCAATGACCAATCAATACTTTCTCCAGATTGACGCCTTCTTCTTTAAAAATCTCAACTTGTCTAAGCCCCGTTTCGGTGGCTGGATGCGAATGGGTCATAATCGGTAAACCAGTTTGCAAATGGGCTCGTGCTACTGCCCGAAGCACTTTTTCAACATCTGGCGTTACCCCTTGGGCATCTGTAGCGCACTTTAAAAACCCGGCTTTAATGTCCGTATTTTGAATTCCCACTTCAATGTCACTTACAAACTGCTCCGCCAAAAAATCAATGCTGTTCACCGCAAACCGAGTTGGGAGGAAATTAAATGTATAAACACCTGTCGCTGCGACAATTTGTACGCCTGTTTCTCGGGAAACTCTTTCCATTAAACGGACATCTCGATCCAGCCCCATTACGGTCGGGTCAAATATCGTTTTCACTCCAAGACGTTTTACAGCAGCAACCTGCTGTATAGCTAACTCAAACTCTTCCTGTTCATTGTACAAATGAGGAAATTGAACCGCCACTGCCTCGGATCTTGTTCGTAAATGTTCATGAATTAATGTATATCCTAGGTCATCGAGGTTCAATTCTCCTGCTACTGAATTGACTTTCATGGAATGTCTCCCTTCTCTACTTCACAGCATTCGGCAAGAATATTGCAATATCTGGGAAGAAGTATAGTAAGAAAATTAACGACAAGATTGGAATAACAAAAATGATTGCCCCTTTAAAAATACTTCCCAAATCGAGCTCTTTCACGACCCCGCGCAACACGAAACAATTCATGCCTACCGGAGGTGAAATCAAAGCCACTTCCACAAGTAGCACGATAATAACGCCAAACCAGATTAAATCGAAGTTATAGACCGCCAGTGTCGGCATTAAAATCGGAACCGTCACGACCACCATCGCCATAGTATCCATAATTGCACCTAGCACCAAATACATCAAGACGATCAATAGGAAGAAAACAAATGGCGATAAATGACTTGCGAACAAAAAGTCGGCCAATAAGTTTGGCACGCGTGTAATTGTTAACACATAGTTTAACAAAAAAGCCCCCATCACAATGGCAAAAATAAAACCGGTCGTTTTAATTGTACCAAAAACTGCCTCAGATAAGGAAGCTCTTGTTAACTTTCTGCGAAGCAAAGCAATAATGAATGCACCAAGTGCACCAAAACCAGCAGCTTCAGTCGCTGTAAACCACCCAATATAAATTCCGCCCATAACTAAGATGAACAAGCAAATAATCCAAATGTTTGTCTTGATCGACGAAAACTTTTCCTTCCAGGAAACTGTTGCCTCTTCCTTAGACGCTCCAAGTTTGGGATTAATTAAAATTATCACATAGATTGTTAAAATGAAAAATAGTGTTAACAAAATACCTGGCACGATACCTGCTATCAATAACTTCCCAATAGACTGCTCTGTAATCATCCCATAAATGATGAACATTGTACTTGGAGGGATTAAAATGCCGAGTGTTCCGCCGGCCACGATTGAGCCTCCTGTCAACACTTTAGAGTATCCCGATTTCAGCATTTCTTTAGATGACACAAGCCCAATCGTACTCGTTGTCGCCAAGCTGGAGCCCGAAGACGAGGCAAACACCGCAGAAGCTCCTATTGTCGCCATGGCCAATCCGCCTTTTAGTCGACCAAACCAGTTTCGAAACGTTTGGAATAATTCATCACTAAATCCAGAAACAAATAGTAATTGTCCCATCAAAACGAAAAGGGGGATTGTACTTAGTGTATAATTGTAACTTTGTTCCCAAATGACACTTTCAATTGCTGAATAGAGAGCAGTGCTGTTTTTTAAGTACAAAATCGCCACAAACGCAGGGATCGCCATGGATAGTACGATAGGCACCCGCAAAAACATCAAGATAAACACTGCAATAATGACTAAAACGCCTACTGTTTCTACACTCATCTAATATCCCCCTACTCCTCAAACCTCTGATACTCTTTCGATCTGAGCAACGTAATAATTTTTTGAATAGCCACAAAGGCCCATGCAACAAACCCTATAATTAACAAAATTTTGATTGGATAAAACTTAATTCCTAACAAGACAGAGGATTGCTTTGGATCAAACTTCAAGAGAAAAGTATACGAGATAACTGCACAAAAAATCATCGTCAAAACAAGCGAAAAGATATTCAATATCTTTTGGATAAGCGGAGGGAAATGGTCCACTATAATTCCCACTTCAACATGACCGTTTTTCAACTCTGTATACCCCATTGATCCAACAACTAAAACGACCATCGCTATTTGAACGAATTCAACGTCCCCGATGATCGGATAATGAAACGTACGTGCAATGGCTGCAATACCGACAAAAATCATCATAAAAATCAAAGCTGCATACGCTATATAAGCATTAATAAATGCAAATCCTTTGACAAACCGGTTAATGATCGTCAAATTTTCTCCCCCTCTATTTAAGGTAGCAAAAGTGCATACCAATTATGCACTTTTGCTTAGTACTTCTACTTCTTATTTTGGTACCACAACTCCTTCATTTTCTAGCAGCTTCACGTACGTATCCATCATTGCTTGTCCGTCATAGCCGCGCTTATTCGCTTCTACTACCCAATCATCCAACTGTTTCTTGACCGGTGCTTTCCATTCCGCCAATTCTTCTTCTGTAGGAATGTAAACGCCTCCATTCCGGTCTGCGGCCAATTTTTCATACTTAGCTATACTCTCTTCTGCTTTAGCTGTATAAAGTTCTGTCGCCGACTGGGTGTATCTTGGTCCGATATCGGTAATGAACAGCTCCCGCAGATCTTCAGGTAGTGAATTCAAGAACCCTGTGTTTATAAATAACGGATTGACGCTAACAGCCATATCCAATTTAGTCATCCAATTCGTCACTTCTTCAAATTTAAAACCAAATGAGCCGACAGCTGTATAGACGGAGTAGTCCACTATGCCACGCTCAAGCGACTCGTACAATTCAGTATTAGTCATGGATACAGGCGTAGCACCCAATGTTTTAAACAGCTCAATCCGACCGAGAACCGTATCGGAGATTTTTTTATGTTTAAGGTCTGATGCCTTTTTCACTGGCTCGTTACCGAATAGTTGGAAAGCATCTGTGGTATTAACACCGATGAATGTCACTTCTTTTGAAATATCATTTAAATACTCTCTATAATATTCAGTCAACACTTTTTCCGCAACTACAGGTGATTGCAATATAAACGGGATATCAGCAATTGTAAGAGGAAATAAATCGGTATCCGAGTTTAAGCCCGGAATGATCACCCCTGCTTCATATACATTTCCTTTAATATCTGCGTAACTTGTGTTAAACGACCCCAATGCTGCGCCGGTGTATACATTCACTTTCAATCGGCCATCCGATTTTTCTTCTACATATTTCGCCCATGGTTCTGCCACTCCCTTGACGAATGGACTGGACGCCGAAGCGGCGACATTCAAGTTAAATTCATAAGTCTTGTCGCTATTTATAGAAGGGCTTTCGGCGTTACTTTCTTTTTCAACACAGGCAGCCAATAAGGTCCCAACCAAAGCCAACATCAATACGAACACAAAATTTTTCTTTTTCAACTTATCATCCCCTTTGCTTGAATTGCTAAAAAGTGAAATACGCTATTGCAAATCATTTAATTTTTACGCTTTCAAAGTAAGGCATTACTTTTTCTGCAAATAGATTCATTGACTTCAGGACTTGATGCTGCGGTTGTCCACCAATGTTCATCCACAAAATAATATTATTGAGGCCTGTTTCCTCTTTATAGCGCTTAATATCTTCAATGACCTTTTCAGGAGAACCGACCAATGTATTTTCAGATTGAAGGAAACGATCATAATCCACGTTGCGTTCACGGCTAATGACGCCGAATGTTGGGCGATTATCACGTTCGCTCATATACCATTCCAATCCTTCACGGAAATCTTCTTGGGCTTGTTCCGTCGTTTCGGCAACATAGCAGAACAGTAGCTTGCCTGAGCGTGCCACCGCTTCTTCTACATACTCGTGCGACAATCCGGACGCTAGGGCTTCTTCACGATACAATTTAATTTTATGATTCGTATCCTCATCGGTAATGCCTCCAAGCACGAATGAATGCCCTTGCTTTGCAGCATTGACCATCGAAGCGTCATTCGAAGACACCATCACAAATATTGGTGGGCCGTCTTTTTGCACAGGACGAGGGTATACCGGAACATTTTCTATATTATAAAACTTCCCTGAATACGTGACTTTCTCTGTTTGCATAGCCGTTGTTAAAATATCAAGTGATTCCAAGTAACGTTCATGACGCTCTTCAAAATCGATATTATAAGCGTCAAATTCTAGTTTATCGTATCCTTTTCCGACTCCTAAATAGAGGCGTCCATCACTAATTACATCTACTAGATTCATATTTTCTGCTACTTGCAGTGGATGATGTAGCGGTAAGCGTGTTACAGCTGATCCCAGTTTAATATTTTTCGTAGTAGCCGCTGCGGCAGAGAGATAGACTGCCGTGGAACTTACCACTCCATACGCACGAGCGTTATGCTCTGCAACCCAGACAGTATGATACCCCAATTCATCCGCTTGCTTGATTTGCTCCAGTCCATCCCGTAATTCTTCCGCATCTGTTTTATTCGGTGGTACCGAGTTTAAAAAAAACAGTCCAAATGTCATATCTTTTCCTAATTCAGCCATCATGTCCATCCCCTTTAAAATTTTTAGCGAATTCAATAGATCAATAGAAAAATCAAACTCATTTTTTAATAAGCAACTTATATACCAAAAGAGTTTATTCTCGATAAATTTCAAATAGTTTGTTAAGTGAGTTTCTTGGCAAGTGTTATTTAACCTGTTTTTAATGTATTTTTATTCTTTATACGAAAAAATCGCATTTTTTTATAACTACTTGATTGGATATAGTGCCATTTTCTAACTTAAATGATTTATTAATGGAATACTAAAATAATGAGCGTTTCATTTTTAAAACAAATCGTTTTAAATAAGAAACGCTCATTTGCTTAACGTCAATTAGATGGACATTAAAAACGATCCTACTTTCGTTTCTAGATATTCATCAATCCCGTGGGCTCCCTCGATTCCAAGACCACTTAGTTTCCAACCACCAAATGGCGCCTGTACAGTGAACGGTGCCGCATCATTGATACCAATAATCCCATATTCCAATGTTTCGAATACTCGGTGTGAGCGCGATAAATCATTTGTATAGAAATATGCTGCCAGTCCGAAGTTTGTATTATTCGCCCGATATAACACTTCCTCTTCTTTTTCAAATTTCATGATTGGTGCAATCGGACCAAAAGTTTCTTCCTTTGTGATCAACATCGTATCATCGACTTCTCCTAGGACAGTCGGTTCGAAAAAGTTGCCTTGTTTTAAATGATCAGCGGTGCATCTTTTGCCTCCGTGTAATAAAACAGCCCCTTTTTCAATTGCATCCTGCACTTGCTCTTCCATCTTATCCAGCGCACTTTGGTTGATTAGTGGACCGACCCGGTTGTGGATATCCGCACCATTTCCAACTGGAAGCTGCTTTACTTTTTCGGTGAATCGGGATACAAATTCATCATGGACGCTGGCATGCACATAAATGCGGTTAGCACATACGCACTGTTGCCCAGAAGCTCCAAATTTTATGTTGATTGCTCCTTCAACTGCCAGATCTAAATCTGCATCTTCAAAGACAATAAATGGAGCATGTCCCCCTAATTCCATTGATACCTTTTTTACAGTATCAGCAGATTTCTTGATTAATTCTATACCGACTTCTGTGGAGCCGGTAAACGAAATCTTTTTCACATCCGGACTAGATAGCCAAACATCTGTGATTTCTTCAGCCGCTCCGATAACAATATTCACAACTCCATCAGGTACTCCGCACTCCACGAAAATTTTCATCAGTTCCAAAGCGCTTAACGGCGATTGATTGGAAGGGCGAATCAGACCAGTACAACCAGCCGCTAGAGCTGGTGCTAATTTCCGGCTTAACATCTGTAACGGGAAATTCCAAGGGGTAATCGCGGCGATAACCCCAATCGGCTGCTTAATAGCAAGTAGCCGCTTATTTCTAACCGAACTCGGAATTTGTTCCCCGTAAACCCGACGTGCTTCTTCCGCAAACCATTTGAAATAGGAAGCAGAGCTTTCCACCTCGTAATATGCATTCACTAATGGCTTGCCCATTTCTTTCGTAATTAATTGCGCCAATCGATCTTTATCGTCCAAAATGCGTTGGGCAATCTTCTCCAAAATTTGTGAGCGTTCCAAGCCAGTGAATCGAGACCAGGTAGCAAATGCTACTTTCGCACTTTCTATTGCGGCAATCGCATCCTCTTTTCTGCCTTTGTTAACTTCAGCCACCAACTCGCCAGTAGCAGGATTTTTAACTTTGATTACTTGATCTTTTTCAATCAAACTATCAGTCCTACTCATCGATTTCCCTCCTCCTAATCTGCGGTATAAATTCACCATTTTATAACGGATACACTTTCACTTGTTTAAGACACTACGATTTTATTGAACTCTTCAATTAAAATCGGCACGACTTCAAATAAATCTCCGACAATGCCATAATCTGCGATGGAGAATATATTCGCTTCCGGATCTTTGTTAATAGCTACGATTGTTTTCGAGTTAGACATTCCTGCAACGTGCTGAATAGCTCCTGAAATACCGCAAGCAATATACAAATCTGGCGTAACCACTTTTCCGGTTTGGCCAATTTGCAGCGCATAGTCGCAATATCCAGCATCACAAGCTCCCCGGGAAGCGCCAACTGCTCCCCCAAGTGCGTCTGCTAATTGCTGTAACAAGGCAAGACCTTCTTCGCCTTTTATTCCGCGCCCGCCTGATACGACTACTTTTGCTTCCGATAAATCCACTCCCGTTGCCGCTTTCCGCACCACTTCTTTAATAGTGACACGCAAGTCGGTCAACTCGACGGTATGTGTGGAAATGTCACCGGAACGTAAAGGATCTAACGGAAGCAGTTCAATATTGTTAGGACGAATCGTCACGAATACCTTTTCCGTTTTTGCTTGACGTTTTTCAAACGCTTTTCCGGAATAAATTGGTCGCACAAATTGTGCATCTTTACCTTCACCTTCAATACTGGTTACATCAGAGAGCAAGCCCGCATTTAGGCGTCCTGCAAGTCTTGGCGCTATTTCTTTACCAAGAGATGTATGACCCAGTATAATGCCTTTCGGCTGTTCGGACTCGATGACTTGAAGCAGCGCTTGTGTGTAAGCTTCTGCAGTCACACGAGAAAATGTCGGGCTTTCCAGTAAAATAGCACGATCCGCCCCATACTGAAACATTTTTTGTGCATGATCTTGAACACCATTCCCTAAAAGTACCGCAACCACTTCACTACTTGGCTCCCACTGTTTTGCAGCGGCAATCGCTTCGAGCGAAACATTGCGTAATTCATTTTCACGATACTCTCCTGCTACGATAATTTTACTCATCATTTTTCAGCTCCTTATAGTACTTTTGCTTTTGTCCGTAAAATCGTTACCAGTTCTTGTGCTTGCTCGTTTATCTCGCCCTCTAAAATACGACCCGGCGCTTTGGCACTTGGCAAAAAGATTTCCGTTACTTCCGTCAAACTTTCGATGTCTTCCATGTCTAGGTCATCCAATTCCAATGTGTCTAGCGGCTTCTTTTTTGCCTTCATAATTCCAGGTAAGGAAGGGTATCGTGGCTCATTCAAGCCTTGTTGGCAAGTCACCAACACCGGTAGCGCCACTTCTACAACTTCTTGGTCACCTTCAACGTCTCGTTCAATTGTTGCTATTCCATCGTCAATGGAAAGCTTTGTAATTGTTGTGACAACGCTAATATTCAGCAGTTCACCAACCAAAGAACCTACTTGTCCCGATCCGCCGTCAATCGCTAGGTTGCCGGCCAAGATGATAGTCGGCTCTTTGCCCTCCAAATACTTTGCGATAATCGAGGCGGTTGTCCATGCATCCCCTTCTTCTAGATCTTCATCGCTGATGAGCACGCCTTCATCAGCACCCATCGCCAATGCGGTACGTAGCTGTTTATCCGCGTCTTCATCACCCACTGTTATGACAGTGACGTTGCCCCCATGCTGATCACGTAATAAAATAGCTTCTTCAATCGCATATTCATCGTAAGGGTTAATAATGTATTCAGCTCCGTCATCGCGGATTTTCCCTTGTTGAATATCAATTTTCTCTTCAGTATCGAATGTACGCTTTAGCAAAACAATAATATTCATAACATTTCTCTCCTCACTATGATTAAACTTGTAAATTTTCAACAATCGTTGTAATGCCTAACCCACCTGCAATGCAGAGCGTTACGAGTCCATACCGCTCTCCGCGGCGTTCCATCTCATGTAGTAGTTTTGTCATTAAAATAGCTCCACTCGCTCCGATCGGGTGTCCAAGAGCAATTGCACCGCCATTGACATTGATTTTCTCTAGCGGAACATCCCACTCCTTGATAACAGCCAATGACTGGGCAGCAAAAGCTTCATTCAACTCGATCAACCCGATGTCACGGAAAGTCAGCCCTGCCTGTTTGAGCGCTTTGAAGGTAGCTGGTACCGGTCCGATGCCCATAAGTTCCGGCGATACACCCGCCGCAGCTTGTGCAATAATGCGTGCTTTCGGTTTGAAGCCGTGTTGTCTAGCCGCCTCTTCTGAAGCAACTATCACTGCAGATGCCCCATCATTTCTCCCACTGCTGTTGCCGGCTGTGACCGTTCCATCTTTTTTAAAAACGACCTTGAGTTTTGCCAATTGATCTGGTGATGACAAACGCGGATGCTCATCCACATTAAAAATTGTCAGCGATTTACGCTCGCTTACTTGAATATCCATGATTTCATCCTTAAATTTTCCGGTACTGATCGCTTCGTGTGTCAATTGCTGGCTACGATAGGCGAACGCATCCTGCTCTTCTCTGGAAATATTGTATTTCTCCGCTAAGTTTTCGGCGGTATTTCCCATCGTAAACGGGCCGTATTGATCGGCCGGTTGAGAACGGGGCTGACTTTCCGTATTAGGATCCAGTAGCAAACCGTTGCCTGCCCCGAAACCGTACCGGGCATTCCGGATATAATAGGGGGCAGTGCTCATACTCTCCACTCCGCCTGCAATAATAAAATCCGCAAGACCAGTTTGAACTTGCTGCGTCGCATTATTAATTGCCTGAATTCCAGAGCCACACTGGCGGTGTACTGTATAACTAGGAATTTCGATCGGTAGTTTAGCTCGGAGGGAAGCGACACGTGCCAGATTTGGTGTATCAGTACTTTGCTTTCCTTGACCTAGTATTACTTCATCAATTAAACTGGCATCCAAACTGGTTCGGCGAATAATTTCACCGATGACATCAGCCCCTAAATAATCGGCCTCTACAGTCTTTAAAGTTCCTCCTAGTTTTCCGATGGCAGTACGCACTGAATCGATAATGACAGCTTGTCTCATACATGTACCCCTTCCTTGCTATAGTCATAAAATCCTTGCCCTGATTTTCTACCTAACCTACCTGACTTCACATATTTAATGAGCAGCGGGCAAGGACGGTATTTCTCTCCGAGCGTTTCATATAAATACTCCATATTGCGAAGACGGGAATCGAGTCCTACCAAATCGGCCAACTCAAGGGGACCCATCGGATGATTTAAGCCAAGCTTCAAAGCCTTATCGATATCTTCTGCTGAGGCTACTCCTTCCATAAGCATATTCATCGCCTCATTTCCAATTAGGCAATTCATCCGGCTTGTTACAAAACCGGGGAATTCATTTACTTCAATCGCTTCTTTGTTCATCTGCAACGCCACAGCTTTGACGATCTCATATGTTTCATCAGATGTATCCAACCCTCTTACAATCTCTACAAGCTTCATGCGAGGTACAGGATTGAAAAAGTGCATCGCAATCGTCTGATTAGCACGCTTGGTCCGTGCTCCGATTTCCGTCGGGCTCATTGTAGAGGTGTTAGTAGCTAGAACTGTATGTACTGGGCAAATTTCATCCAGTTTCTGAAAGACATCAATTTTTAAAGCAATATCCTCCAATACGGCCTCGATAACCAAATCGGCATCTTTACCAGCAACTTTAAAATCCGTTGTCACAGAGATGCGCTTAAGTAATTGTCGATCTTCCTCTTTTGCATAGCCTTTTTGAATCGACTTTTCCAAATCGGCTTCCATTTGCTTCATGGCATTCTCCAAAGAGCTTTCTTGAATATCATGCAGCGTGACATCAAATTGACGAAGGGCGGCTGTATAAGCAATGCCTCGTCCCATAACCCCTGCGCCGATAACACTAATTTTTTTCATAATGGCTTCTCCCCCGTTTTCGAATATAAAAATGTTCTTTAAAATTGAAATACAAATTGTTTCAAACCTAGAAACAACGTTTCACTTTGAAACACGAAACATTTATTGTCCTTGAAAATGCGGAACCCGCTTTACTGCCTACATCAATAATCTAGACGGCACAACTTTTGATACAAGCCCTATCTGCTCCGCCACCTGGAATAACAACAATGATGGCAAGATTGCTGTCTTTTTCAACTAAAAGATTTTTGAAAGCTATACATTTCCTCCTTTCCATTTGCAATATGCAGAGCAAATTTCATGCCAATGCTTTGTCGCGGACATTGTACAAAAAGTGCTCCAGCTGCTCGGATAACCCTTTCGATCCAAATTTCACCTTTTTGTCTTCCGGAAAATAGAAGGTTACCCAGTCTAAAAAATGCAATATCGATTCACGCCGTTTTACAATATTGATCACTTGATGATTGGCAAACCATTTGTCAACCGTGTTATAAATGCCACGGTTGACCCCGTAGGTTTCATCACAAAACCGTGCAAAATCCAAGTCCGGCATATGAATAACCTGTTCATGCTTCTTACTACGAGTAGAAGCAGGGTTATGCTCCAGCCATTTTTTTTTATTCTCCACTCCATCTAGGTACCCCTTGGCAGCTATGCAGTCTTTGTTTAACTGTTGAATCATGGACTCAATCGAGTCAAACTTCTGTTCATTCCGTATAAACCTGCAGACTACCACTTCCAATGTTTCATCATAAATTGATTTGTGAAAATCAAAAATATAAACCTCAAACGTTTTTTCACGTTGTTCATTTTCGAATGTAGGTTTAACTCCAACGTTCATAACACCCATAAATCGCTGTCTGTTGTAATAGACAAACACACTATATACCCCGTTAAGCGTGGGAATATTTGTCTTTGATTCGAGTGACAAATTTGCTGTTGGAAAGCCCAATGTCCTTCCTAATTGATTGCCCTTGACCACTGTTCCCTTCAAAGTTGCCTGAATATCTGATAAATACTCCATGAAATACCTCCTAGTATCGTTTCTTGTGGTTAAAATCCCTTGCCTTAACATAAGCAACTTTCATACCAAATTCATCTTAAACTATTAATATATTGAAAATTCTGTAGATTATTTTTATTGTGAGTAGTAAGATTATTTTTACAAGAGTTCTCACATCACGAATTTTGCATATTGTTGATAGTGGGAGAAATTAGTTATAACTCTTTGCACATACTCTTATGCGTTCAAGATTATTGAGGATCAAACATTCAATAAAGAAATGGGGAAGTGAAAAAATGAACTTAAATATGCAGGTTACAACCCAGTTAACACAAACGCTCACGATCGATCTGATTCAGCATCTTGAAATTTTACAGTTTTCGGATTACGAATTAGAAAAACATATTTATGAGAAATCAATTGAGAATCCGCTTTTAAATGTGATAGAACCCGAGTTGAAGCATATGAAAAATATCGTTGACCTCTCGACCATTCAAAGAAATAATCCAACAATGGCAAAAAATCCGGACCCACACTTTGACAGGATCCAAACCGCCCTGCCTCAAAAAGAGCCAATCGAGAAGTATTTGCTTGAACAAATTCCTTTGGATAAAAACTTATCTAAAACGGAAATCAGAATAGTAAAATATCTAATCCATCATTTAGATGAGCGATATTTTTTATGTGAGGATATTTTCGAGATTGCAAACCAATTAAACGAAGAGGTCGAGCTAGTGGAACTAATGCTAGGCTTGCTTCAAACATTTGAACCATTTGGTGTCGGGGCACGAAATTTACAGGAGTATTTATTAATCCAGATAGACAACGATGTAAATGCCCTACCACTAGCAGGCACTTTTGTTAAGCATAATCTATCTGAAGTGGCTGATTTATCTATTAAACTTTTGAGCAGAACCTATAAAGCTTCAATCCGAGAGGTTAAAGAAACGATATATTATATACGCAGCCTAAATCCACCTTCGATTAACGAACCGTCAGTAGGGACGAGTTATATCATTCCAGATGTGTATGTAAAAAACGTATATAATGAATGGATTATAGAATTAAATACACACTCCCGCCCCCAGATTGAAATCAATGAGGTTTATGTGGATTTATTAAAGACAAACCCAGATTATAAAAATTACTATCAAAATTGTTTAAAGGACATAATGTTACTAATTCAGGGAATTGAACAAAGGGATAAAACAATCTATAGATTAACTCGTTTATTGCTCGAATTGCAACCAAGTTTTTTCAAACACGGAATGAGAGCGCTTACACCCATGCGATTAAAAGATGTAGCAGATGCTCTCGAATTACACGAATCTACTGTTAGCCGGGCCGTTCGAGGAAAGTATATACATACACCTATCGGTATCTTTTCATTTCGGTCTTTGTTCACAAAAGGTCTTACAAATAGCTTTGGAAAAACAGATTCTGTTTCTCAAATAAAACAGCGCATACAGGAAATGGTGGCTAAAGAAATTAAGGATTCCCCATTATCCGACCAACAATTAACTGAAGAATTACTCAGGAAAGGTGTTCAAATATCGAGAAGAACTGTTACTAAGTATAGAAAAGAATTAAATATCCCTAATTCTAATAAACGAGTTCTCTATCAACTGGACCAAAATTCATCTAAAAGATCAAAAACTAAAAATTACTAGACAGAACAATGTACCATTCGATATACGCATACCAAGTCTTCTTTTAATCCACAATAGAATTTTATAACATGCTTGGCGTATCTGCTAATGCGAAATATCTCCACCACTCCATCTGATATTGACCGAATTTCTTTATCCGATATTCCATGGGAAATTTATTCACACAGCGTTTAATGCGAAATAATCCTGCTGTGCTGTTGTTATAATATCTATACTTTTTGTCATAAGAGCCAAGCTGACGAAAATTTCCTTAGCAGAAAAAGAAAAATAGAGGTTTTCATGAGGGTAAATATAAGAATAATTAGTTCCAATAAAACGATGAAAGAAATGTCAAATACAGAAAATAATGTCCTGATTGGGGATCAGATTCTGGTGGAGGAACTCCCTTTCCAATTCTGGTACCAGAATGGTATATGCCCTTGGAGGAAGATCATTGTTTTGGATTTCTGCGACTGCGAGACGGATCTATACTGAATCAATGGTCCATCCATGAAAAATATTATTTTAAAGCGACTCCATTCCAATCCTTGATTTAGTTCGATTTATGCTCTAGCCGTTGCTATGTATGATCCCCATCTAGTCTCGTGGTAAACGCCTATGCACCCCGAGTATTTGTGGAGAGTGGGAAAGAAGGTTTCCACTGCCTCTTGATTTCTTAGTTTTTTCCAATAATACAGGAAGAATCCTTCAAGCATATCTACTTAACATGATACCAGTGATCATGTTCATCGAAGAAAATACTTTTCATTATTTCTTTTCCATTTATAAAAACACCACACCCAGCTGGGTGTGGTAGTCTCAAAACTAATATTTCCTTCTCTTTTAAAAAGGAATTCTGTGTCAGTGACCGAATCCCTAATTTCTCACAATTCCTTTTATGTCAAGGATTTGAGAACTATAATATTACGTCCCAGGAGAGATTCGAACTCCCGACCGACGCCTTAGAAGGGCGTTGCTCTATCCAGCTGAGCTACTGAGACAAGTACTCCCCCACCACACAGATAGGAAAGACAAGATTTATTATATAATCATACTCGAACAAAGTCAACACTTTTTAAAAAAATTTAAATAAAATTATCAATTACACCTTAGCATAACCATACTGAAATCAAAAACATACACTTTCTAGTATCACATGCTCCGAAGAGTAAAAGTTTACATGCCATGAATGTTCCACTTTCTCAACAATTGCATAACTTTTCTCTTTACGTCCACGCGGCTTATGTAAGCTACCTGGATTGACGAAAAGAATGCCACTCTGTAATTCCGCCCCGAGCAAATGGGAATGTCCAAAGCATACAAGAGTTGCTTGTACTTCTTGCGCTCGATAATTTAAAGGCATTAGCGTCGTTTTTACATTATGTCTATGACCATGCACGACTAATATTTTTTCATTCCTCAGTTCAACAATTACTTCCTCAGGAAAACCTTCATCAAAATCACAGTTTCCTCGAACAATACGTACAGATTTACTTTCGAAATAGGAAGTGGCTAATTCACTATCTCCACAATGAATTACAGCATCTACACCCGTCCAATGCTCTATCACTCGTTCCGTTGTCTCTGTATCACGATGCGTATCACTAATCACTAATATCTTCATCGATGTATCTACGCTTTTCCAACTAAATCATCTAAATTCGTAGCAAGTAATTGGAGCGCATTTCCGCGATGCGAAATAGCACCTTTTTCTTCCGCTGTTAGTTCCGCCATCATTTTGTTCTCGGCAGGGACAAAAAAGATCGGATCGTATCCAAATCCATTCGTTCCTTTTCTTTCTTGCGCAATGTACCCTTCACATGTTCCTCTTACAGTAAATGGTTCGCTTGTCGGAGAAACTACAGCAATCGCACAAACGAACCTTGCACTTCTTTCGGATTCTTTGACGTCTTTAAGCTCTTCTAGCACTTTATCGATATTTGCCTCGTCACTCTTCTCTTCCCCCGCATATCTCGCAGAATAGATGCCTGGGCGACCATCTAGTGCGTCGATTTCAAGTCCACTGTCATCTGCAATAACCATTGTTTGCAAATGGTTGGCGAGTGCAGTTGCTTTTAGTAATGCGTTTGCTTCAAAAGTTTTTCCCGTTTCTTCAACATCCATATTTTCAGCTACATCATGGAGAGTAAGTACCTCGTATCCAAGTGGACCAAATAGTGCTTCAAAATCTTTTGCTTTTCCTCTATTCTTCGTTGCAATAATTATTTTTTTCATATAGTTTCAGGACCTCCATCGCCAATTTTAGTTGCTAATTCGCCTAATGCTGCATGTTGGATATCCATTAATTGCTTAATACCAATTTCACCAAAATCCAACAACTCCATTAATTGTTTCCGAGAGAATGTCGCTTCTTCTCCAGTACCTTGCAGTTCTACATATTCACCACTGCCCGTTTGAACGACATTCATATCAACAGAAGCTGCGGAATCTTCTTCATAATTTAAATCTAATATAACTCCAACATTTTCCAGTACTCCAACGCTCGTTGCAGCTAAATATTCACGAACCGGAAAGTACGGTAAATGCTTTTCTTCATATAATTTTCCAAGCGCAATTGTAAGTGCCACAAATGCACCTGTAATACTTGCCGTTCGTGTACCACCATCTGCTTGAATAACATCACAATCAATCCAAATCGTTTTTTCCCCTATTACTTCTAAATCGACTACCGAGCGAAGTGCTCGTCCAATTAAACGTTGGATTTCCATTGTACGACCAGTCACTTTTCCTTTAGATGATTCTCTTTGGTTGCGTGATTCTGTTGCCCGTGGAAGCATAGAATACTCTGCAGTAATCCAACCTTTCCCTTGTCCTCTTAAAAAAGGCGGCACTCGGTCTTCAATTGTCGCATTACAAATGACTTTCGTTTGTCCAACCGTTATTAAGACAGACCCTTCTGGGTGAATTAAATAATTTGTTTCTATTTGTACATTTCTTAGTTCATTTACTTTTCTTCCATCAGTTCTATTCATAAATTTCTCCTTTTATCTATCCTTCACGCAAAAGAAGACCCCGTTATTTAAGGTTTCTCAAGCTAACAGGGTCATTTGAATGAAATTGTTCGTACATCTGCATTCGGTAATTCTAACCATTTTTCCACAATCATTTTAAAGATGGACACGGATCCAGTCGTATAAAAAACTGGTGTTTTTGGTTCTTTTACTGGATGATGCATCTGATGATAATTTAAATACTCCACTACATCTTGGGCTGTCTCTTCGGCAGAGGAAAGTACTTTTACATTGTGTCCCACTGCCTCTTCAATATGCTTTTGTAGTAATGGATAATGTGTGCATCCTAGTATAACCGTATCAAATTGCTCTTTTTTTAGTGGTAATAATGTTTCCATTACCATATTCCTCGCAAACTCGCCTTCATATTCATTACTTTCAACGAGTGGAACAAATGTTGGGCAAGCAAGGGGAATCACTTTACTCGATGTATTTAAAGCAGCAATCGCCTTTTCATAAGCTCCACTTTTTATCGTACCGCTTGTACCTAGTACTACGATTTCATTTTTCTTAGTTGCTTTAATCGCTGCTCTTGCCCCTGGAAAAATAACACCAATTACAGGAAAAGGCATTTTTTTACTTAATGAATTAAGCGCTACTGCAGTTGCTGTGTTACAAGCAATTACAAGCATTTTTATATTCATATTGGCCAGCGTCGTTGCGAGTTGCCATGTAAATTTTCGCACCTCTTCGCTTGATCTTGGTCCATACGGGCATCTTGCTGTATCTCCTATATAAATTATTTCCTCATTAGGTAAATGTCGCATAATTTCTTTTGCAACTGTCAATCCACCTACTCCAGAGTCTATAACACCAATTGGGGCTTTCACGTTAATTCCTCAGTTCTTTTTCATCTCTTGATGTAATTTTTCTAATAAGATCGATAAATTCGCTACTTCTTTTTCGTCAAACTCACCGAGGATCTCTTTTAAATATTGCTGTCTCTTATCAATAACCTCTTCAATAATACGTTCACCTTCTGAGAGTAAATGTATACGCACAACACGGCGATCTTGCTCATCTCTAACACGTTGAACAAGTTCACTTCTTTCCATACGGTCGATTAAATCAGTCGTTGTACTAAAAGCTAAATACATTTTATTGGAAAGATCACCGATTGTCATGTCTCCAAGCTCTAAGAGCCACTGAAGGGCTACAAACTGCGGCGGTGTTATCGTATAAGCATTTAATATCTGGCGGCCTTTTTGCTTAATAATACCCGATATATGTCGAAGCTCTTTTTCTAAAAAAGCAACATCTTCTTGATTATGTTCCATACTTCTTATCTCATCTGCCATATAATCCTTCACTCCTCAAAACAATACTTCTTATTTATTGTGACGTGTTCTGAGGAAAATGGCAAGGATTCTAATTAGTTCAACGATAATTCACCTAATCTTAATAGTTCCACAATTGCTTGTGACCGGCCGGATACTCCTAATTTTTGTATCGTATTAGAAATATGATTTCTTACCGTTTTTTCACTAATTGATAACTGAATTGAAATTTCTTTTGTAGAATTATCTTCTACGAGTAACTGAAAAATTTGACGTTCTCTGTTCGTCAATATTGATCGATGCTGATTGTTATCGTACAATGCCTTAGCCCCCTATCCACTCTCCTTCTAACGTATGTAGCATCAGGATAGTAGGTGACGGCTAGTTAGGGCTGTTTTCGAAAAACTTCTCGGTCCTCTTCGTTCCATTTAGAGGCTTTTCCCGTTTTTTTATCAATTTGCACCACAGTACCCCGACCAGTAAAGACAGTTTCGTCTTTTTCGTTTTTAGCCATATAATGAATATCAACGGACGAAGAACCAATCGTACCAGCTTTAACATAAATCCGCAGTTTTTCGTCAAAGAATACTTGTTTGACATAATCACATTGCAAATCCGCAACAACTGGAATCTTTTCACCTTTTGGATTCAACCAGTCGTTCATAAGATTTATATGCTTAAAGTACTCGATACGTGCATATTCAAAATAAGCAAATGTAACAGTATTATTCAGATGTCCGTACATATCCGTTTCGGAAAAACGTACACTTACTTCTGAATAAAAAGAAAATTCTTGTTCCCAACTTGCAACATCCTCTATGTAACTAGCTCGCATGAAAACCATCCCCCTAAAAATGAATATCTATTCACTTATTGTATCAGAGAAATAAAAAATCTGCATAGAACATTATATTCTAAGCAGATTTTAGCGCCTTGCCTGTCGGAGGCCTGCAGGATGCAGGTCATACAGTCGTTGCTACACGAGGTCGCGAACTTAGACTGTATTCCTCTAACATAGGCGCTTTGGCATTTCTATATTAGTCAACCATATGGTCGCTTCCGAAGAAGTTTTTGAACATTTGAACTGTTGTATCACGGTTTAATGCAGCAATAGAAGTTGTTAAAGGAATACCTTTTGGACATGCAACAACACAGTTTTGTGCGTTACCACAGTTTGCAAGGCCTCCATCTCCCATAATCGCGTTTAAACGTTCATCTTTATTCATCGAACCTGTTGGATGTGCATTAAACAAACGTACTTGTGAAAGTGGAGCAGGTCCCATGAAGGACGCGCCGCTATTTACGTTTGGACATGCTTCCAAACAAACACCACAAGTCATACATTTAGAAAGTTCATATGCCCATTGACGTTTACGTTCTGGCATACGTGGTCCTTCACCAAGATCATATGATCCATCGATTGGAACCCATGCTTTTACTTTTTTCAATGAGTCAAACATACGAGTTCTGTCTACTTGAAGATCACGAACAACCGGGAATGTTTTCATTGGCGCCAATTGAATCGGTTGCGTCAATTGATCGATTAATGCAGAGCAAGATTGTCGTGGTTTCCCATTAATAACCATCGAACAAGCTCCACACACTTCTTCTAAACAGCTCATATCCCATGTTACTGGTGTAGTCGCTTTTCCGTCCGCATTGACAGGATTTTGACGAATTTCCATTAGGGCAGAAATAACGTTCATATTAGGGCGATAATTCACTTCGAACTTTTCCCAATATGGAGTAGATTCTGGTGTATCTTGACGAAAAACTTCAATTTGAACTTTTTTTGTTTCAGTTGCTGTTACCATGATTAATTTTCTCCTTTCGTAGAATAATCACGTTTACGAGGTGCAACTAGAGATACATCGATTTCTTCATAATGAATAACTGGAGCTCCAGTTGCTGGATCGAATTTTGCCATTGTTGTTTTCATGAATTCTTCATCATTACGTTCTGGGAATTCTGGTTTGTAATGCGCTCCACGGCTTTCATTACGTTGAAGTGCACCAATCGTAATAACACGCGCTAAATATAACATATTTTTTAACTGACGTGTAAAGGATGCGCCTTGGTTAGACCATTTTTGCGTATCATCCATATTAATGTTTTCATATCTTTCCAGTAACTCTTGGATTTTCTTATCCGTAGCCTCAAGTTTGTCATTATAACGAACTACAGTTACGTTATCCGTCATTAGCTCTCCCAATTCTTTATGAATTAGGTAAGCATTTTCCGTACCTTTCATTGCTAACGTTTTGTCCCACTTCTCTTGCTCAAGTTTAACTTCAGCTTCAAAGATAGCATCGTCCATATCGATCGCATGCGTTTTTAGTTTACTCATATATTTAACTGCGTTAGGTCCGGCAACGCTTCCGCCGAATACAGCTGATAATAAGGAGTTTGCTCCTAGACGGTTCGCACCGTGTTGAGAGTAATCACATTCACCTGCAGCAAATAATCCAGGAATGTTTGTCATTTGATCTTCATCTACCCAAAGTCCGCCCATTGAATAGTGAACAGCCGGGAAAATCTTCATCGGAACTTTGCGAGGGTCATCTCCAGTAAATTTCTCATAAATTTCAATAATTCCGCCTAGTTTTATGTCTAGCTCATGCGGATCTTTGTGAGAAAGATCTAGATACACCATGTTTTCTCCGTTAATACCAAGTTTTTGGTTCACACATACATCGAAAATTTCACGTGTTGCAATATCACGTGGCACTAGGTTACCGTATGCAGGATATTTTTCTTCTAGGAAGTACCAAGGTTTTCCGTCTTTGTACGTCCAAATACGTCCACCTTCACCACGCGCTGATTCCGACATTAAACGTAGTTTATCGTCACCAGGGATTGCTGTTGGGTGAATTTGGATAAATTCTCCATTTGAATAGTATGCACCTTGTTGATAAACGATCGATGCTGCAGAACCAGTATTTATAATAGAGTTAGTCGTTTTTCCGAAAATAATTCCAGGACCACCAGTTGCCATGATAACAGCATCCCCACGGAAAGCACGGATCTCCATTGTTTTAAGGTTTTGCGCTTTAATACCGCGACAAACCCCTTCACTATCTTTAATAATTCCAAGGAATTCCCATCCTTCGAATTTCGTAACTAGACCATCTACTTCAAATCGACGCACTTGTTCGTCTAAAGCGTATAATAATTGTTGACCAGTAGTCGCACCAGCAAATGCTGTACGGTGCATTAAAGTACCACCAAAACGGCGGAAATCTAATAATCCTTCCGGTGTACGGTTGAACATAACACCCATACGGTCAAATAAATTAATAATTCCAGGAGCAGCGTCTGTCATTGCTTTAACTGGCCCTTGGTTTGCTAAGAAATCTCCACCATATACAGTATCATCTAAGTGTACTGCCGGTGAATCGCCTTCCCCTTTTGTATTTACAGCCCCGTTAATACCGCCTTGTGCACAGACAGAATGTGAGCGTTTTACAGGAACTAATGAAAATAGATCTACGTGCGTGCCATCTTCGGCTGCTTTCATTGTTGCCATTAATCCAGCTAAACCACCGCCGACAACAATAAGTTTACTTTTTGCCATGCTATTCTCACTCCTCGATTTTATGGTAGTTGAATATATGAAAAGTTCTTATACAAATGCTAAAAGAGCTTGTATACCAACTACGGATAACGCTAAGAAGATTACTAATGTTACATATGTAGCAATTCGTTGTGATTGTGGTGATTGTGTAATTCCCCAACTAACTAAGAATGACCAAATACCGTTAGCTAAATGGAATGTTGCAGCAATTACTCCAACGATGTAAAAACCTAACATCCAAGGGTTTGATAAAATCTCCGCCATCATGTTAAAATTAACTTCTTTTGCACCGATTGCAGCTTGAAATCTTGTCTCAAATACATGCCATGCGATGAAAACAACAAGAAAAATTCCAGTAAAACGTTGTAAAATAAATAAGTAGTTGCGTAGCGTTCCGAATCTTTGTGGATTGTTTTTAGCGGTAAATGCAATATAAATACCGTAAAAAGCATGGAACATTAAAGGTAAATAAATGATAAAAATTTCCAAGAAAATGACAAATGGAAGACTTCCCATAAAACCAGATGCTTTATTAAAAGCTTCTTCTCCTCTAGTAGCAAAATGGTTTACTACTAAATGCTGCGCCACAAATAATCCCACTGGAATAATTCCTAACAAAGAATGTAAGCGGCGCCAATAAAATTCGCGATCTTTCGACAAAACAGTTACCCCCCTCAAGTTTACATTTGCTCGATATGAAAACTATAGTAATAGAATAAAAGATTTCATATCTTGTTCACATCATCATGTTACGAATTTATGACATATCCATTGTACTCTCATCATTTTAGAGCGTCAAGGTATCTTTAGACTTTTCAATAAACTTCTAGATTCATATTTAAATAATGATTCGTTTATTTTTTCACAAACTATTACATTACCAACTAGAAATTATTTATGATAAAATAGACGATGATAAATGATATCACTTTTTGAAAGAAGGGTTGCTACTTGAATGATAAGGAACATTCACATGTAACTTCCTTTGGATATGAATTACTAAGAGACCACGTGCTTGCTTCTATTCTCGGAAAACATGAAAAAGATATTTTATATTGGGCTGGAAAAGACCTTGCTCGCAAGTTTCCACTTTATTCGATGGATGAAGCTATTACTTTCTTCCAAGAAGCGGGTTGGGGAACACTTGAATTAGATAAAACAACAAAAGATTCTGCGTTTTATACTTTACATACGTTTAACTTACCACAGAGTGGAAAAATGAGAAGTCACCGGTTAGAAGCTGGCTTTTTAGCGGAGCAACAACAGAAAATTGGCGGCTATTTTACTGAATGCTTCGATGAAGAACCAAAAAAAAATGGAATTGTTTCCTTTCAAGTAAAATGGGATCCAAGAGTTACCAAATAAGCATAGAATGGCTATTAAAGTCATTCTATGCTTTTCTTATTGTCCAAGAGTTACAATGAATGCTCATAAGCAGTTTGCTTACAAACATTTTTAAAGGAAATATCATAGTGCAATTTCGCAATATTACATGGATAGGATAATTCGCCACATTATAGAGATAATGCGTCGTATAGAGCTCTATTAGGTAACCGCTATGATTTTCGCTTCAGGTGGACGCTTTCCGCCGGGTAGCGATGATCCATCACCGCCGCTAACGCGTACGTTGTGATGGATCATCTACCTCACTCATCCGGCCGGAGTCGCCACTTTACGCTTCAATCAATGGTAATTTCTTGCTAATTTGGCTTCTGCAGTTAGCAGTGAGATCCATTACACCAAATATTTATTTACCCTAAATAGAAAATGCTGTCTACAAATTAGTAGGGCATTTACTGCATTTACTAAAATAAAGGCTTACATTCAGCCGTTTATTGAAGTGGATCCTCGTATTCATCGTCGTATCCCTTCAAGTAAACCTGTTGTTTTCTGAGTTGGTTGCTTTCAGCAATTAGTTTGTTCTCATGCTAGTTTAGTTGCTATCCGAATATAACTGGTTGCTTTCAATGAACGGTTTATTTGCCTTAATCGCTATTTTCTGGACACACACATTTGAAAAACTGCATAATAGTTAGTTTTAGCAAGTCATTACTGATAAGTAAGCAAATTTCCGTGGATTGGAGCGGAAGGGCGGCGACTCCGGTGGGATCAAATGAGACAAATGAGACTTCACAACGTACGGGAAGCGGCGGTGAAGGCTCATACCCTACGGAAAGCGGCCGCCCTGCAACGGATCTCCAAGCGGTAACTAGCTACTACATATTATTCCTATTTTGTGCAACGCAAATAAGAGTCGTAACAATGTCACGACCCTTGAAGCTGGATTTCTTGTTCCGTTATTGCTTAATGGCCAAGTCAAACTCATCATGCAATGCATTAGCTGCTTCTATCATATTATTTTGAGGAATAACGACAGAAACTTTTATCTCTGATGTACTTACCATCTTCACCGGAATATTCTCTTTACGAAGTCGATCGAACATTTGAGCAGCAACCCCTGGATTAGAAACCATTCCAGAACCCACAATGGAAACTTTTGCTAATCCTACTTCAAAGTCAGCAAATGTAAAACCAAGTGCTTTTTTATGCGTTTCTAAAACGGTAATTGCTTCTGCTAACGATTCTTTTTTAATAGAGAACGAAACGGCAGGTCTTACTCCATCTACAATGGATTGTACAATAATATCAACGTTAATATGATTTTCTGCAAGAGTCGTAAAAATCGATGCTAATGATCCATTAAATGGTACATCATACTCAATTGTTAGTCGCACAATATCCGATTCAAACGCTACCCCTCGAACTACTAAATTATTTTCCACATCTACTTCCTCCTTTAATACTGTTCCTTCATCTTCTCCATAACTAGATCTAACTCTAAGTGGTATTTTATAGTTTTTTGCAAATTCTACTGCTCTTGGATGGAGTACTCCAGCACCTAGGTTCGCAAGCTCCAGCATTTCATCATATTCTAATTGTTCTAGCTTTCTAGCATTTGTAACGTACCTTGGATCCGATGTAAATACCCCTTCCACATCGGTATAAATATCACATACGTCCGCTTCAATCGTCACTGCAATCGCGACTGCAGTCGTATCTGATCCGCCTCTTCCAAGGGTTGTTATTTCTCCATTACTAGTAACTCCTTGAAAGCCCGCGACGATGACAATTTTACCTTCTGTTAATAATGAATTAATTTTAGTATCATCCATTTTTTCCACTCTTGCATTTTTAAATACATGATCCGTTACTAGTCCCGCTTGCCAGCCTGTTAGAGAAACTGCATCGAAACCTAATGTATTTAACTGGATTGCAAGTAATGCCATCGTCACTTGTTCACCTGTAGATAGTAACATGTCCATTTCACGTTTAGATGGATTGTCCGTTATTTCATTCGCTAAATTCACCAACTCATCTGTGGATTTTCCCATAGCTGATACGACAACAACGATATCATGTCCTTTTTCTTTCTCTTTACCTATTCTTTTTGCCACATTTGCAATTTTTTCTGTAGTTGCCACAGAAGAACCACCGAATTTCATCACAATTTTACTCACGCATATCTGCTCCCTTGTTTATCTGTAAGGATTAAAAAATGCTTTCCACATATTGTGAAAAGCATTGTCTCATACACGGTCAAATAATGTCCATGTGAGATAGCCCTCCAGAATACTGAATTCTGACAATTCTACATTTCTTCAATGCAGAACCAACCTAGAATAGGAAAAGCTATTCTAGGTTTCGGCAAATGACCCTTTCGTTTAGCGATCAACGGATCCTTTCATCCTCCCGCTAAGTACTCTTGTCAATTCGCACCTCTATCTTCACTTTATGTTAGTGAATGTTAAATTGTATCAACCATAACACAAGAAAATTCAGAAGACAATCACTTTTTCTGAAAATGTTCAAGCATCGTTTCTGCTAGTTTACTAGAAAGCCCTGCTTCAATAAATTCTTCCTTCGTCGCGACCTGCATTTTCTTGATCGATCCGAAGTGCTTTAATAATATTTTTTTTCGTTTTGGACCTATTCCTTCTATTCCGTCTAAAGAGGAAGCAATCGTATGTTTCCCTCTTTGTTGACGATGGAATGTAATAGCAAATCGGTGCACTTCATCTTGTATACGCTGTAGTAAATAAAATGCTTCGCTCGTCCGCTTCATCGGAATGATGTCAATTGGATTTCCGTATAGAAGCTGAGACGTTTGATGCTTTCCATCTTTTGCAAGTCCAGCGATAGGTATTTCTAATCCTAATTCGTCTTCTAAAATTTCACGAGCTGCTTCTATTTGACCTTTTCCACCATCGATAATAATTAGATCAGGTAAAGGTAAATTTTCTTTTAATACACGTGTATATCTTCTGCGAATTACTTCTCGCATCGCTCCGTAATCATCATGCTTTGCAGCAGTTTTCGTCTTATACTTTCGGTAATCCTTTTTATATGCTTTTCCATCTACAAATACAACCATGGCTGAAACAGCGTCTGTACCATGTATATGAGAGTTGTCGAATGCCTCCATTCGGTTTGGAGTTGCAATTCCCATTAAGTTACCTAGCTCCTCCACTGCACCTATCGTCCGCTCTTCCTGTCTTTCGATCAAATGAAACTTCTCACTTAAAGCAAGTACCGCATTTTTCTCCGCGAGGTTTACTAAGTTTTTTTTCAATCCTTTTTGAGGAGTAATCACTTTCATTTCTAATAATTCAGAAGCTAATTGTACGTCCGTATTATTAGGTACGTACACCTCTTTAGGTTTAATATGTTCTGGTTTTGCATAAAACTGGCCTAAAAATGTTAAAAACTCTTCTTCTGGATCACGATACAAAGGAAAAAGCGAAACATCCCTTTCAATTAGTTTTCCTTGTCGAATAAAAAATACTTGGACACACATCCAGCCTTTATCAACTGAATAACCAAAAATATCCCGGCTCGTAAAATCGTTTATCGTAATTTTTTGTTTTTCCATAACCATTTCAATATTGGAAATTTGATCCCTATATTCTTTTGCCCGTTCAAATTCTAGATTTTCTGCCGCTTCGTTCATCTTTTTAGTTAATTCTTTTTTGACATGTGTAAAGCCACCATTTAAAAAGCTCGTAATTTCATCTGTCATCTTTTTATATGTGGAATCCTCTATTTCCTTTACACATGGAGCAAGGCATTGCCCTAAATGATAATACAAACAAACACGATCCGGTAATTTCGCGCATTTTCGCAATGGATATATTCGATCTAATAGTTTTTTTGTCTCATTAGCTGCATGCGCATTTGGATAAGGACCAAAATATTTACCTTTGTCTTTTTTTACTTGTCTTGTAATAATCAGTTTGGGATTTTTTTCGGCTGTAATCTTAATGTATGGATACGTTTTATCGTCTTTTAGCATAATATTATATTTTGGATCATGCTTTTTAATGAGATGAAGTTCAAGTATTAGTGCTTCAAGCTCTGACGATGTGACGATATATTCAAAATCAACTATTTCTTGTACTAATCTTTGTGTTTTCCCATCGTGCGAACCGGTAAAATAGGAACGTACACGATTTTTTAATATTTTCGCTTTACCTACATAAATGATGGTTCCTTGTCGATCTTTCATCAAATAACATCCAGGATCATCTGGTAATATGGCACATTTTTGTTGTATTAAATCATTCATTTTATCACCCGTTTAAAAAAACCGGGCACCTTATGAGGACCCGGTTTTATATTATGCGTTTTTTTCTACAAATTGAACTAGCGCTTCTTTCGGTTGGAAACCAACAGCTTTGTCTACTGGTTGACCATCCTTAAATAATACTAGCGTAGGGATAGACATAATACCAAATTGACTAGCAGTTGCTTGGTTTTCATCCACATCTACTTTAACGATTTTTACTTTATCGCTCATTTCAGCGTCCATTTCTTCAAGTACAGGAGCAATCATTTTACAAGGCCCACACCATGTTGCCCAAAAATCTACTAATACTAACCCTTCCTCAATTTCTTGTGAGAAAGTCTGATCTGTTCCGTGAACTATTGCCATTTAAAAATTCCTCCTTTGGTTAACTATAAATAGATTATAGCAGACTCATATTACTACATCTACATATTAGCTTACAAGTAAAAGCTCGGCTCTAAAAATGAGCCGAGTCCTTGTTACGCATTTACTTTTAGTTGTTTAAATTCTTCTGTTAGCATTGGGATAACTTCGAACAAATCCCCTACGATTCCGTAGTCTGCTACTTTGAAAATATTTGCTTCTGGATCTTTATTGATCGCTACAATAATTTTCGAATTCGACATCCCAGCTAAATGTTGTATCGCACCTGAAATCCCTGCAGCAATATAAAGATCTGGTGTTACAACTTTACCAGTCTGTCCAATTTGAAGGGAATAATCACAGTAATCGGCATCGCATGCCCCGCGAGAAGCTCCAACCGCTCCACCTAGAACGTCCGCAAGCTCTTTTAATGGTGCAAACCCTTCTTCGCTTTTCACTCCACGACCACCAGCGATGACAACTTTCGCTTCGGATAAATCTACCCCTTCAGATGATTTACGAACTACTTCTTTAATAATTGTACGAAGGTTTGTAATATCTACTGATAATGCCGAAACATCCGCAACTTTACTTTCATCTTTTGTTAGTGGTGCGATATTGTTTGGGCGAACCGTAATGAATTCGATACCGTCTTTCACTTTCACTTTCTCGAATGCTTTCCCAGAATAGATTGGGCGAATGTAAACGGCCGCATCACCTTCTCCTTCTATAGCTGTTACATCCGATACTAAACCAACCTGCAATTTACTTGCAATTTTTGGAGATAAATCTTTTCCAAGAGCCGTATGTCCAAATACGATTGCTTCTGGATTTTCTTGTTCAATAACTGCAAGCAATGCTTGTCCATAACCGTCTGACGTATATTGTTTTAAATGTGGATGTTCAACCGTAATTACACGATCCGCTCCATATTTGCCAAGTTCAGCTACTAAATCTTTCACTGAATCTCCTAATAGAATACTTACAACTTCTCCACCATTTGAAATTTGTTTTCCAGCAGCAATAGCTTCATAAGAAACATTACGTAGAGCACCTTCACGCGCCTCTGCAAGTACTAATACTTTTTTAGACATATTCTTTTCCTCCCATTTTGAGTATTAATTAAAATAACATTAAACGACTTTAGCTTCCGAATGGAGTAAGTGAACTAACTCTTTCACTTGTTCAGCTAGCTCGCCTTCTAATACTTTTCCTGCTTCCTTTTTAGGAGGTAAATATATTTCCAGTGTTTCTGTTTTTGCTTCTACATCATCTTCATCGATATCTAAATCATCTAGTTCTACTTCTTCTAAAGGTTTTTTCTTCGCTTTCATAATTCCTGGTAAAGAAGGGTAGCGTGGTTCATTTAACCCTTGTTGTGCTGTAACTAATAGCGGTAAAGATGTTTCAAGGATTTCTGTATCCCCTTCCACATCACGTTTGATCGTTACAGTTGTTCCATCAATTTCAAGATTTGTAATAGTTGTTACGTAGTTGATACCTAAAACTTCAGCAACACGTGGGCCAACTTGTCCAGATCCACCATCAATCGCAACATTACCAGCTAATATTAAATCAGGGTTTTTATCTTTTAAGTATTCCGAAATGATATGAGCAGCTGTGAACTGATCCATTTCTTCTACATCATCTTCTATATTAATAAGAACGGCTTTGTCAGCTCCCATCGCAAGTGCTGTACGAAGTTGTTTTTCCGCATCTTCTCCGCCCATAGTAAGAACAGTTACTTCTCCACCGTGTGCGTCGCGAACTTGAATTGCTTCTTCAATCGCATATTCGTCGTAAGGATTGATGATGAATTCTGCTCCGTCTTCTTGGATTTTACCGCCACTCACGACGATTTTTTCTTCTGTATCAAATGTGCGTTTCACTAAAACATAAATATTCATTTTTGTTATCCTCCCCTAGCGTATAATTACTTCCCTTTAAAAACCGGTTCTCTTTTTTCTAAAAATGCAGAAATACCTTCTTTTGCATCTTCTGAAACAAAAACGCTTCCAAAAACATTTGCTTCTGCTCGCACACCTTCATAATAAGAGGCTGGTTTTATATATTGGAGCATTTCTAATGCCGCTTTTACAGCGATAGGGCTTTTCTTTGCAATTTTGGCCGCAAGTTCCTGTGCACGACTAAATAACTCTTCTTCCGGATATGCATGATTTGCTAAACCAATTCTAGCTGCTTCTGTCCCACTTATTGGTTCACTCGTTAACAGCAATTCTGCTGCTTTTGCGAATCCAACATAGCGCGGAAGTCGCTGTGTTCCAGCAAAACCAGGTATTAACCCTAACTGTAATTCTGGAAGCCCGAGTTTAGCATTTTCCGAAACGAGCCGTATATGACAACTCATCGCTAATTCTAGACCGCCACCAAGTGCAGCTCCATGTATCGCTGCGATGACCGGCTTCGAAAATCGTTCCAATCTTTCGAAGATCATTTGTCCACTTTCAGCTAATTCAGAAAATTCTTCACCTGTGGAAACGGAAGTAAATTCTTTAATATCTGCACCAGCAGAAAAGAATCTCCCTTCTCCTTTAAGCAACAGAACACGAACAGCATCATCATTTTCAACTGCATCTAACAAGTCATTAATTTCTAAAATAACCCCTCTTGCAAGTGCATTTGCTGGTGGACGATTTAGTGTGACAGTAGCTACACCGCCTACGATTTCCCATGACAAAAATCCCATTTACGCAACTCTCCCCTTTGTTATTCTTTTATAGCATTTAATAATAGACGATGTACTTTTGGGGTCAAGTCTATAAGATTATATTTATATTCATTCATAACCCAAGTAGTTGTCGTCTCATCTATTGTACCAAAAATCATTTGTCTTGCTAACCGAATATCTATCTTTTGTGTAAATTCTCCATTTTCAGTACCTTCTTTTAAAATAGAATCTAGAAGTACTAAGTAGTTTTTTAAAATGGCATTAATACGTAAGCGTAGGGCTAAATTCGACTGCCTCAACTCTAACTGAGTAACAGTTGCTAAGTGATGATCACTTGCAAGTACACTAAAATGATTTTCTATCATTTTATATAGTTTTTCAGAAGCGCTCGCTTCCATTTCAATTATTTGCTTTAAGTTTTCTGCGAATACTTCCATTTTTTCTTCAAATACGGAGATTAATATGTCTTCTTTGTTTTTAAAATACAAGTAGATAGTGCCATCTGCTACACCAGCCTGTTTAGCAATTTTGGATACTTGTGACTGATGATATCCATTTTCTGCAATAACAATAATGGCTGCATCTATAATTTGCTTATATTTTGGCTTTTCCTTTTTCAATGAATTCACCACCAAATGATCAATTACGCCGAGATTCATCTTTATTCAACGAGGATTATAGTTTCTTGCTTGAATAAAGAAAAAATATGAATGATTATTCATTCACATTTTTATATTATATTTAATTTTCAGTACTGTCAACATACAAAGCTATATTAACGGAATAAAAAACATTTGGCGTCCACTAGGAACAACACTAAGAAACTTAACCTTGCGCTACTTGGTTTAACTTTTCTTTTTCTTCTGCTATTAGTGTTCTTCTTAAAATTTTTCCAACCGCTGTTTTAGGTAGCTCTTTTCTAAATTCATAGATTCTAGGTACTTTAAAAGCAGCTAGATTTTCACGACAGAATTTATTTAATTCATCTTCTGTCACAGATATTCCTTCTTTTAACACGATGTACGCCTTTACTGTTTCACCACGATATGCATCGGGTACTCCCGCTACGACACATTCTTGAACTGCAGGATGTTCATACAACACTTCTTCCACATCTCGTGGATAAATATTATATCCACCCGCAATGATCATATCTTTTTTCCGATCCACCACATAAAAGTAACCGTTTTCATCCATGTATCCTAAATCTCCTGTTAAAAGCCAACCTTCACGCATCGTCATTTCTGTATCCTCTGGACGATTCCAATATCCTTTCATGACTTGTGGACCTTTAACTGCTATTTCTCCAATCTCCCCTGGAGGAAGTGGGGTTGTTGACTCAAAACTAAAAATAGCTGCATCTGTATCTGGCCATGGTATACCAACAGATCCCTTCACACGATGATCACTATAGATCAAATTCGCATGTGATACAGGGGAAGTTTCCGTTAATCCATACCCCTCTACTAATCTACCACCCGTTACTCGCTCAAATTTTTCTTGAACTTCCAAAGGTAGCGCGGCAGATCCACTTAAACAAGCTACGATAGAAGATAAATCATATTTTTGTACCTCTGGATGATTTAATATCCCAATGTAAATCGTTGGCGCTCCTGGAAATAGAGTTGGCTTTTGCTTATCAATCGTTTTAAGTGCCGTTTCCACATCAAACTTCGGTAATAATATCATTCTATTACCTAACATAACAGCCAATATTAATACAGTCGTCATCCCGTACACATGGAAAAAGGGCAAAATACCTAGAATACTTTCTTCGCCTTTTTTACATTTATATAACCATGCATCGCACATCGATGCATTTGATATTAAGTTTTTATGCGTCAGCATAACACCTTTTGGAAATCCTGTAGTTCCACCTGTATATTGTAAAAGTGCAACATCTTCTTCAAAATCAAAAGGCATTGCTATCGGCTCTGCTTTTGCAACTTTCATTATTTCAGGGAATAAGTGGTTGATACCTCGATGTTCCACCTTCACACTGAATCCATATTGTTTCTTTTGGATGAATGGATACACTAAGTTTTTAGGAAAAGGTAGATAGTCTTTAATGCCAGTTAAAATAATATTTTCAAGCTCCGTGTCTTTTATTACTTTCGAGATACGTGGATATAAAATATCTAATGCTAAAATTACTTTTGCACCAGAATCTTTCATTTGGTAAGAGATTTCACGTTCCGTATATAATGGATTTGTTTGCACTACTATTGCCCCTGCATATAAAGCACCATAATAACCAATAACCCCTTGCGGACAGTTTGGTAGCATAATCGCCACTCTGTCTCCTTTTTGAATGCCAATCATCTGTAAATAGTTCGCAAATTTCAATGAAGATTCATAAAGTTCTTTGTACGTGACATCTTTCCCCATGAAATGTATTGCTATTTTTTCCGGGAATTTGTTATACGTTCTTGTTAGATATTCTTGTACTGGAATTGATTCATAGGTAAGCGTATGTGGAATTTCGGGTGGATATTGGGAAAGCCAAATTTTCTCTGTCATTCTTTTGCCCCCTTATTTCATAATAGTTGGAACATTCATATTTTAATTATAAAGAAAAATGAATGACAATTCAATTTATATAATAAAATATAAAAAAAGAGACTGTTGTGATTTGCTTTTTCTCAACAGTCTCTACAATGAGCTGTTCACTCATTCTATTATTTCATTACTACATATATTATTCCGACAAGGACAAAAAGTATGCCTACAGCAATTAAAACTTTCGACAATTTTTCCATTACATTCGCTCCTATGAAATACTTGCTCCTATGACAAATGATAAACCTACGGAAATAATGAGGGAAATAAATCCGACAGAGCGATTATCATTTTCTATTTCTTTATCCACATTAAAACTTGGCGTTAAAAATTCAAATAGCCAGTAAGCAATGATTAGTAAAGAAAAGCCAAATAATCCCCAACCAATCATTTGAAAAAGTGAATTATGCTGTTCTATTGAATATTTAAAAATATTACATACGCCAAATATTTTCCCACCTGTTGCCATAGCAACAGCGACATTTCCTTTTTTGATTTCTTCCCAGTTTTTATACTTCGTGACAATTTCAAAAATAACCATGGAAACAACTAAACATAATATAACAACACTAAAATAACCAGCTGACTCCACAAGTGGGTTTGACCAAAAACTAGAAAGCAACATACTAAAAAACCCCTTTAAATTTTTCTTACTATACGTGCGACTAGATAAAAAGTTTCAAATTCTTTTTACCTATTTAAGTTCGACAACCGTAACTCCATGACCGCCTTCTCCGGCTTCACCAAAACGGTAACTTTTCACACGTGAATGGTTTTTCAAATATTGCTGAATGGCCTGCCTTAATACGCCCGTTCCTTTTCCATGAATAATAGAAACGCGTGGATAGTTTGCTAAAATCGCATCGTCTAAATATTTTTCCGTTCGAATAAGCGCATCTTCATATCTTTCTCCTCGGAGATCAAGCTCTAGCTTGACATGAGAATCTCGACCACGAACTGCATTGACAGAAACGGTTTGTTTTTGTTTTTCCGGTTTAATATATTCTAAATCCGATTCATCCAATTTCATTTTTAACATGCCAATTTGAACGGACCATTCCGACTTCGAAAGTTTTTCTAATAATGTCCCTTTTTGTCCGAAACTTAGTACTTTTACTTCGTCTCCAGCTTTTAATTCGTTTGCACGCTCGTTTAATTTCTTTTGTTTTTTTAATACTGGATTTGTAGGAAGTGCCGCGTCCAATCGTTTTTTAGCATCGATCAGTTCATGGTCTTTTACTAATTTATGCGTATTTGCTTGCATTTTACGAAGATCACTAATGATTTCATCCGCTTCTCGTCTAGCGTCTTCAATAATTTTTTTTGCTTTATCCTTTGCTTTTTGTTCTAATTGGTCTTTCTTTTGTTCCAGTTCTGCAAGTCTTTGTTCTAAATCTTCTTTTACTCTTTTTGCTTCATCTAGCTGCTCTTCCGTTTCTTCTGCATCTCTTTCAGCTTGTCTTCTACTTGCTTCTAATGAGGCAATCATTGAATTGACTTCTCCACGATCCGCTCCCGTATAAGTTTGCGCTTGGGAAATAATATATTCCGGTAGTCCAAGGCGTTCGGAAATCTCAAATGCATTACTACGTCCAGGAACCCCTATTAGCAATTTGTAAGTTGGGCTTAATGTTTCGACATCGAACTCTACACTTGCATTCGCAACACCTGGACGATTATAGCCATACGCTTTTAGTTCAGGATAATGCGTTGTCGCCATCACACGTGCGCCGGTTCCATGCACTGCATCCAAAATAGAAATAGCAAGTGCCGCTCCTTCTTGTGGATCAGTTCCAGCACCAAGCTCATCAAAAATAATTAATGATTTTTCATCATATTTTTTTAAAATATCTACAATATTAACCATATGAGATGAAAATGTACTCAAGCTTTGCTCAATCGACTGTTCATCTCCAATATCGGCAAATACTGATTCAAACAACGCAACTTCCGAACCATCTAATGCCGGAATTGGTATACCACTTTGTGCCATTAATGTACAAAGTCCCACTGTTTTTAATGTCACAGTTTTACCACCTGTATTTGGTCCTGTAATGACGATCGCCGTAATATCTTTTCCAAATTCGATCGTATTCGTAACCGCAGTGTCTATCGGGATAAGTGGATGTCTTGCTTTTACTAAACGGATGTAACCGCTATTATTAATAATTGGCATCGTACATTTCTCTGCTTGTCCGTATTTAGCTTTCGCTAAAATAACGTCGATTTCTCCTAAAACATTGACTAACAAGAAGATATCATGTCCGACTAGTTCTACCTCTGCTGTCAGTTTGATCAGTATACGTTCAATTTCTTCTTGTTCTTTTACTTTTAAACTACGGATTTCATTATTTATTTGTACGACTGCTGATGGTTCAATAAATAAAGTTTGACCAGAAGATGACTGATCGTGAATAATTCCACCATAATGACTGCGGTATTCTGACTTGACCGGGATGACATATCGATCATTCCGAATCGTAATAATGGAATCCGAAAGCATTTTAGATGCATTAGCCCCTCTTGTATAGCTTTCTAGTTTTTCTCGCACACGACTCACTTGGATACGTAATTGTTGACGGATCGAACGTAGTGTACTACTTGCACTATCTAGTACGGCCCCATTTTCATCGATACAATCATTTATTTCATGTTCAAGCGCCGTTAGTATAGGCATTGATTCTTTTATAGCTAGAAAATGAGGAATCGCTACATCTTCTGACTCTGCTACATTTTCTAAAAATTGACGCAAGATTTTACTCGCACGAATCGTACTAGCTGTTTCCATTAATTCGATTGGACTTAGCATTCCACCTATTTGTGCTCGTTTTGCATGGGGGCGAATATCTGTAATGCCGCCCATCGGTACATTGCCTCTTAAACGAAGGATGGACAACCCTTCATCCATTTCTTCTAGAAGTTTGGTGACTTCTTTATAATCAACAGAAGGCACTAGTTTGTCTATATGGCTTTTTCCAACAGAAGAAGTACAATATTTTGCCACTTCTTCTCGTATTTTATAATATTCTAACGTTTTCAGTGCTCTTTCAGCTATCACTGTGGCACCTCCTCATTATTTCTTGATAAACTGTTTAAATCTTTCTAGCGTCCAAGCATTTACAATTGAATCTTTGTGCAGCCATGCCTTTTGTGCATATCGTACACCGATATCCATATATTTTAATTGTTGGGTATGATGGGCGTCTGTATTGATCGCAATGGGTACGCCCTTTTCTTGTGCTAGTTTCAAGTATTCCGTTTGTAAGTCAAGTCGATATGGATTTGCATTTAATTCTAATATTTTCCCATTTTCCTTCGCCCATTCGATTAAGGTCGGCACATCTGGGTTATATCCATTTCGTTGTTCGATTATTCTTCCGGTTGGATGTGCAATCATATGGACATATGGATTTTTTATCGCATTATTTAATCGCTCCATGATTTTATCTTGCGGTTGACTAAAACTTGAATGGATGGATGCAATGACAAAATCTAATTGCTTTAATAGGTTATCATCAAAATCAAGCGATCCATCCGGAAGAATATCCATTTCTGTCCCTGCAAAAATTTCGATATCGGAATATTGGTTATTTAATTCATGAATCGTTTCAATTTGTTTTAACAAACGTTCTTTTGACAGACCATTTGCTACCTTTAAATAATCGGAGTGATCCGTGATAACGATATGCGAATATCCTTTAGCACGACTAGCTTCCACCATTTCTTCGATCGAATGTGCACCATCCGACCAAGTGGAGTGCATATGAAAATCGCCTTTAATATCTCCAAGCGTTACGAGTAAATGTAATTGGTCCAATTTCGAAAGCTCTGAGCCATCTTCTCGAACGGATGGTGGGATAAATGGTAAGTCGAAATAAGTATAGAATTCCTCTTCGGAGTTAAAATGCTGCATGGAACCATCTTCTAATTCCACACCATATTCACTTATTTTCTTTCCTTGTTCTTTTGCAATTTGTCTCATTTTAATATTATGGTCTTTGGAACCTGTAAAATGGTTTAATGCGGATGCGTACTGATGTAATTCGACTAAACGAAAGTCGACGTCAATTTCGTTTTCTCCGTCTAGTGTAACAGAAACTTTTGTATCTCCAGCAGCAATTACCTTTAGCACTGGTAATTCTTTCAAAAGTGCTTCTCGGACTTCTTGCGGGGACTTTGTAGCGATGATAAAGTCAATATCTTTACTCGCCTCTTTGACTCTTCGGTAAGAACCAGCCACCGAGTATTTTTCAATCGCCCGTATAGCAGCTAGGTTACTTTCAATCATTTCGACAATTGGTTCTAATTGCCAAACAGCTGTACGTTCAGGTTTTGATTGTAAGTTTTCAATTTCCCCAAGAATTTTCTGTTCCGTTTTCGCTGCAAATCCAGCTAGAGTTTGGACTTTTCCTGATTCACATGCTAATTTTAATGCATCCATCGAATCGATTTGTAACTCTTTGTATAACTTTGCAATTTTTTTACCACCTAGTCCTGGGATTTTCATCATAGGAAGCAAGCCATTAGGCACTGTATTTTGAAGTTCAACTAGTAGTGAACACGCTCCCGTATTTAGTAAATCTTCAATAACTGCACCGGTTGAAGCACCTATTCCTTTTAGCGATAGTATATTATCCATCTCGGCTAAACTGCGTGGATCGAGTTCTAACACTTGCGCAGCTTTTCGAAAAGCCGACACTTTGAAAGGGTTTTCTCCTTGTAACTCCATATATAATGCAATTTTTTCTAATGTATTTATGATTGTTTTTTTATCCATGACAATAGCTCCTTTTAAAAATCTGTACCTGCTGGATGAAGTAAAAAACTTCCCTCTACTGAGAGAAGTTACTTTTCTATATAGATATACCACCAATTCTTCACTAATTCTGATAAAATCGGTGTATGTTCCAACATCCATTCAGTTAAAATGGAATTCGCTATTAAATTTTGAACTAAATCGATTGGTAAAAGGGCAAGAACGTATAGTATTACAAAAAGGATAAAGTAAAATTCGATAAAACCTAAAACGGCTCCAACAAGATTACTTACAAAGCCAAGTATAGGCAAATACTTTAGGAAATCAAACATCGATGCGATTAACTGAAGGGCGAATTTCACCGCTATAAAAATCAGAACAAATGCAATCACTCGGTAAAAAGTTTGGTCCAATTCCAAGTTTTCCACTGCGATGGTCAACTTAGAACTTGCTGTTACCGCTGGAAAAGGTATCCATAGAACAAATTTGTCCGCAAGTGGTTTATAATAAGTGTACGCAACGATAAGCGCTATGATAAAACCAGTCATATGAATAAGTTGGACAATTAGCCCACGTTTTGCTCCGGTGATTAAACCGGCTACTAATAAGATTAATATAAGAATATCAAACATTTTTTCAGTCCTTTAATTTTTTCAATTCTGCTTCTAGTATTTCTAATTGCTCTTTTACTTTTATGTAATCGTTTACGGCATTAACAGCAGTAAGCACCGCAAGTTTGGGAATATCTAGCTGACTATTATGTGCATGGATCTCTCTCATTTTATCATCCACCATGGAGGCTACAAGTCGCATATGACCAGTAGTTTCAGAGCCTACCATTTTATAAGTTTGCCCATATATATCAACAGAAATTCTCGTTTTTTGCTGTTCTGACAAAGTCATACCCTCCCCAGAAAATCCTAATTACAATAATAACACGAAATAGATTACGATGTGAAGAAAGGAACAAACGAATGTCAAATGAAGTATTATTGATGAAACCTGATGAAATAGAAAAAGTAAGAGCGTATTATGCCAAATATAAAGTAGATCGATCCGCTCCTGGTGTTGTTTTCGCAGCAAAGTTAGCAGATACAGCGGTGACCATCTATAAATCTGGCAAAGTCATGTTTCAAGGAAATGGAGCAGCTAGGGAAGCTTCACTCTGGAGTGGAGTTTCAAATAAACAAGTGGAAAAAGTGTCTAACGGAAATATAAAAGGAGATACATTACCAGAAAATTTTGCATCTCATTCAGTCATTGGTTCTGACGAAACAGGAACTGGCGACTATTTCGGCCCAATTACTGTTGCAGCTTGCTTTGTTCGAGAAGATCAAGTCGAGCTTGTGAGAGAACTTGGGGTAAAGGATTCAAAAATGCTGACCGATGATATTATGCGTAAAATGGCTCCTGATTTAATGGCCACATTAACACATAGCGTACTAGTGTTAAAAAATGAAAAATATAATGACATACAAAGTCGTGGATGGTCCCAAGGAAAAATAAAAGCGCTAATGCATAACCAAGCACTTAAACATGTATTGAAAAAAATGGCTCCAGAAAAACCAGCGTATATTTTAATCGATCAGTTTGCAGAACGTGGCATTTACTATAATCATATTAAAGCGGAAAAAGAAATTATTCGTGAAAATGTGCTATTTTCTACAAAAGCCGAGCAACTACATGTTTCTGTTGCGGCAGCTTCCATTATTGCAAGATATGCATTCTTAAAAGAAATGGACCGTCTTACTGAAATTTCAGGTACGACGATTCCGAAAGGAGCGAGCAGCAAAGTCGATGAAATTGCTGCGAAAATTTATTTGAAACATGGAGAAGATTTTTTGAAATCGATCACCAAATGGCATTTTGCCAATACAGGGAAAGCAATGAAACTTGCGAACAAGAGAAGGTTTTAACTGGATAGGAGATTTTTATGAATCAAAAAAAGTTTTTCTCCAATAATTTAAGGGACTTAATATCATTAGTTGGTTTTTTCCTTCTTATATTCATTTGGGCTTCTCTTTCTAGTGAAGACTATAGTGTATTATTTAAAATATTTGTAGCTTTATTTGTGACTGGAATTTATACTTTTGTTCGTTGGGCATTAAATTAAATGAAAAACGCCCGAAGAAAATGACATATTTCCCTTCAGGCGTTTTATTTTTAATTTTTCTTGTTCATTATTACATTGCTAATCCTGTTCTCAATTGATTCACACCAAACTCCAAATAGCCCTTTAAACAAGTCAGCATGAACACCCACCCCTCTTTATTGCCAATCAGCTGGTTGAGAAAATCTGGATCATCTTCTTTAAAACCTTCCTCGTTCACTTCAACAAGCGTGCTTAAATCATCTAGACCTGTTAGAGATATCGTTACAATATGTTCTTGTCCAGGTTCGCCCCATTGAAATATAATTTTTTTATTCTCTACGATTTCTAATACGTGAATCTCACCAGTAGCATTATATTCTTTATATTCCAATGTAATTGTCTTGTCTTGTTCCCATCTTTCTGAGCTCGAAGAAAACCAAAATTCCCCAATCTTTGTCGGATCAACGAAAGCTTCAAATACTTCACTAGTTGGCTTTAATATCTTCATTTTTGTAAGATTGTTTATCATTTAAATCATCCTTCTTTCGGCGTCTTTAATAATTCGTTGTATAAGCGTTTCTACTGTCTCATTTTTAGCTAGTGTGGGACTTTGACCGGACCAAAGCGACATAAAGTCCTTATTATTTTGGGAAGATGAAGCTTTTCGAATCGATTGTGTGAGTGTATTTTGAACCGGAAACATAAGTATTTCCGCATTATGAGCTTGCATTTCAATAGTAAATTTATTTTGAATGCCTCTTGCCCATTTTCCAGAAAATGCACGAGTAAATATTGTATCTTCGTCTTTTGCATGTAAAACTGCTTCTTTGTGAACAGGATGGGCTCCACTCTCTTCACATGTTAAAAAGGCTGTGCCCATTTGAACAGCTTTTGCTCCTAAGCATAGAGACGCGATTAATCCTCTACCGTCCATTATACCTCCAGCTGCAATTACCGGAATAGATACTTGGTCTGAAACTTGGGGAATCAATGACATTAAACCAACTAAACTTTCGTCGTGTCTACTTATAAAATTACCCCTATGTCCCCCCGCTTCACTTCCTTGCACAACAACAGCATCCATTCGTAGTTTCTCAATAGCCATTGCCTCTACTACTGTCGTAGCAGTTCCGATTAAAATAGTACCTTGCTGTTTTAACTGAGCGATTACTTCTATAGAAGGAACACCGAACGTAAAGGAACAAATTGGGACTTTTTCATCGATAATAACTTGAATTTGCTCATTGTATGCTTGAAGTGTTTTTTCCATACTCGGCAATGCATTGTTCCCATTTTCTATCTTCAATTGTGAACGGAATTTATGTAATAAGTTGTTTGCTGCTTCTATTTCATCTTCAACTACCTCAAAATTATTTGGAACAAATAAGTTCACTCCAAAGCCTTTAGATGTTAGTTGCTTCACTTCTCTAATTTGATCCCGTAATTGCGCGGGACTTAAATACCCAGCTCCAATCATCCCAAGTGCACCATTATTGGAAACAGCAGCTACTAACGCCGAAGTAGTAATCCCTCCAGCCATTGGAGCTTGGATGATAGGGTATTCTATTTTTAATAGCGTATTTATTTCGTTTTTTAACATATCTCCACTCCCTTAATACTACTATAACTAAATTCTCTAAACCATCTAAGTGCCTCTCTTTCTATCTCTGATGCTAGATGCTCTTTTCCGTTAATATATGATTCAATGTCGTATGGAAACTGTTTTGCTAACGCTTCTTTTAAATCTGCATATTCCTTTGCGGCATTCGCATGCATTCGTAAATAATCTCGAAATGCAATATGTCGATCAATTTCACCATTACCTATTTCGTACATATGGACATGATGGGTCCTTTGATCTCCACCCTTTTGAAAATACCTACGACCTGGAAGACCGTTTTCTCCTCTAGGCTCATATCCAATAGCAATCATTGCTTCATTATAAGTATCGATTTTTGTAATGTCTCGAACAACTGGCATCATATCGATAATTGGTTTTGCACTTAGACCATTTACAGATGTGCTTCCAATATGATGGATCATTAGAATTTCTATACCAAAAATCTTTTGAAGCTCTCTTGCTTCTTCATCAAACTTTTTCTTCCAATCGTCTGAATACGCTGCTACCACCACTTTACGCATGTTCATTTGCACTCCTTTGTAGATGTACCTTTAAAACTTCTTTATGAATCTTTGAAAAGTGAAGTAAATTAAATTTTTCTTCCTTAATGCTTGCAGTAATTCTATTCGCCTCTTCTCGTGCTAAGTCATACATTTTCTGATTAATGCTTCCATTTTCTAATGCCTCTTCTAGTTCCTCATCATCCAATTGAAAGATCTCTCCAGTAGGTAAAACAACAATATCTAAAATTAAATCATCCATCCAAGGGACATTATTCTCAATACCAACTTCATAACATATATCAATATACCACTGTACGATTTCCCCATTAACATCGAACATTGTAGTGACGGAATAATTTTTCCCTACCGGAAAATGTTGTAGCCACAAATAATTATCATCTACTATACAAATGCTATTTTCTTCATACTGTACCCATAGCGGCTCCGTAACTTGATTTAGTTTTAAAAGTGTAATGTATCCTGTAAAATCTTTTGTCTCTACGTAAGATTGAGCATACTCTCTTTGAATAATTCGTTTCCAATCTGAACGATCCCCATATTTCCTATACATTCTCTTCCCACACCCTCTAATTTCTTCGCTCATTCCCTCTTTTAAAGTTACCAGTTATTTTCGCTAAAATTAATTGTTCTTCTTTTTCGTCTTCTGCATCTTCTATTCTTTCTAAAAATTTTTCTGCCTCTTTGCCTTTTAAAATTTTCACCCGTTTTCCATGAAATTCTATGAAAACAGAATTATCTTTAGTAATTTGATAACTAAAAGGTTTTTCATCCAAACGATTCTTTTTATCAAGATTACCCATTGTGAGACCTCCATATTTTTTCTTATTATCAATTTTCTCTATCGCGATGGATTTTTCCTTTTTTCTATACTATGAGTTAAACAAATATGCTATTATATTCCTTCTGATTATTTTATTCACTACCACAATCAGTTACAATAAAACCAATCATCTCAGTTTTACTTAAGGAGAATTTATTTGAAAGTACATGTATTATTAAAAGGATATAATTTTTTATTTTTCGGTTTGCTTGCACTCTTTATTCCTTTTTTACCAGTATATTTAGGAGAACAAGGTATATCCGCTAGTGAAATAGGTCTAATTATTGGAACTGGGGGCTTTGTGACATTAATTGCTCAACCATTATGGGGATTTATAAGTGATAAGACGAAAACCATTCGTAAGGTCATGCTAATACTCGTTTTTTTTACTGCAGTTTCGGGATACTTTTTATTTAACGTAAATAGCTTTGTATTACTTGTTGTTTTTGCATTGCTCGTTTATTTTTTCCTCATGCCACTTGATCCACTAACGGAGAGCTTAAATTTCACGGTTTCTGAAATGGCGCGCATCAGCTATGGTTCCATTCGCACATATGGCGCACTTGGTTATGCAGTTTTGTCTCTAATCGCTGGGTTTACGATGGATTATTTTGGTATGAGTAGTATAGCTATATTATTTGTATTACTGGGCCTTATATCGTTTGGTGTTATATGGTTGATGCCTAATGTAAAAGCTTCATCCAAACCAATCACAATGGCTGGACTTAAACAAGTATTAAAAAATAAGGAGATGCTTTTATTTTTACTATTGGTATTTATTAGTTCGGTACCAGCACGTATGAATGATACATTTTTGGGGATTCATATGCTAGCCCTTGGAGGGGACACTTCACTAGTAGGAATAGCATTCTTTATTGCTGCAACTAGTGAGATTGTTATTTTTGCGTTAAGTTTTTGGTGGCTTCGTAAGGGCAAAGAGCTTGAGATGATCACGATTGCGACGTTTTTCTATTTTGTCCGTTTTCTAGCTTCTGCTTTTGTTACAAGTCCAATTGCGTTGACGGTCGTTCAAATACTACAGATGGTTACATTCCCTATTTTTTATACTGCAGCTATCCAATATTTATACCAAATCATGCCCAAAGAATGGAGAGCTACCGGACAAACTGTTCTTGCACTACTGTTCTTTGGAATGTCCGGTATTATCGCATCTTATGCAGGAGGATATATATATAACGAATTAGGTGGGCATGCGTTTTATTTCATTATTTCGATCATGTCGTTTATTGGTGTTTTGTTCGGTATTTTCTTAATGATTCGTAAGAGAAAGAAATTAATGTGAATTTAAATGGAGCTCGGTATACAAAATTGCCTTGCTCCTTTTTATATAACCTCTATTTTCTCTCCCAACCAAGAATTATATCATACTATTAAAAATATTCTTTTTTTCATCGTAAATCAAATAAATACGTAGTATAATAGGGGATAAATATAAGAAAACGCTTTCAAAATTTTAAGGTTTATGAGGGGGATAACTATGGAACTCGTTCTCAATCAAAGACAAGAACAAAGTTTAACGATGACTTTTCAGCTAAGGCAAGCCATTGAACTTTTACAATACTCCACTTATGATCTTTACCAATATATAAAAGAAAAAGAATTAGAAAACCCATTAATAGAGCTAGAAGAGCATTCAAAGGATTTTTCATTTGATGAAAGATTCACTAGAAAAGCAGCATCTTCTACTTCCACTGACCAACTAATTGACTTTGTAAGAAGTCGAGATATTTGTATGAGAGAAAAGCTAGTTAAAGAAGTTAAGTTGTTATTTAAACAGAAAGAAGATCAGCAACTTCTCCACTTTATCATTTATAATTTAGACGATAGTGGCTATTTTCGTATAAACGATCAAGCCTCTTTTGACGACACCACTATCAATAGAGGTATTCATCTTCTGCAACAAATTGGACCAGTTGGAATAGGGGCTAGAAGTTTACAAGAATGCTTGCTTCTACAAGTAATATATGATTATCCAGAAGAAAAGCTAGTTAAATCCTTAATCGAAAATCATTTAGAATTATTAGCAAAACGAAAATGGAACGAGATTGCACGTTGTATGAAGATTACATTGGCAGATGTAAAGGAAATGTATGATTTCATTCAGACTCTTAATCCAAAACCATTTTTCGGAATTTCAGATGAATCAGTGGAATATTTAAACCCAGATATCATTGTAGAATATAAAGAAGGAAACCTCTCTTATTATTTAAATGACGGATACTTACCTGAAATTCATTTTAATAATGAGTATGCGGGATTACTTCAACAAAAGGATGAGACATCCAAATACATAAACAATCAGTATACGCATTATAAATGGTTGTTAAGTAGTATTGAGCAACGGCGTTCCACCATATTGAAAATAGTAACTGTACTTCTAGAAAAACAAAAAAAGTTTTTTACAGAAGGATTTTGCGCTTTAAAGCCACTAACACTAAAAGAAGTTGCTGCTGAAATTGATATGCATGAATCAACGGTAAGTCGAGCAACAATGCACAAAGTCATCCAGACACCACGAGGCTCATTTGATCTCAAGTCATTATTCACATCCAAGTTAGAAACGGCAGACGGAAGTTCCATTTCCCAAACAGAGGTAAAAGAACTTTTAGCCAATTTTATAAAGAACGAAAACAAAACAAAACCGTTTTCCGATCAAAAAATAGCCGATTATTTAAATACCGAAAATGGGATTAACATATCTAGACGAACGATTAGTAAATATCGAGAAGAACTTAATATTCCTTCTTCTAGTTTACGAAAAGAAATAAGTATTTAAGTTTGATAGTTTTCTTGCGCTGCCAACCAGACTGCATAATTTGAACAAAGATGATTAATACTACGATGGTATTAATCATAATGTGCCAAAATAGGAATTTCTACTGAATTACTATTTAAAGAAACCGAACGAGTGCTGATATATCAACATTCGTTCGGTTTCTTTTTGGAAGATTTTTACCTCTTATGTTTTCTTCTAGTATATTTCTATAATTATACGTTATATAAAGCACCATCAATAGTGAATGAAGATGAGCTTACATAAGAAGCTTCATCGGAAAGTAAAAACGCAATTACGTTTGCTACTTCTTCAGGTTCACCATAGCGTTTCATTGGCACTGCATCATTATAAGCTGCTTGTGCTGCTTCTGCTGCATCTGGTGCGACATTCGCTTCAATTTTACGCATCATCTGTGTGTTAATTACACCTGGGTTTACTGTGTTTACACGAACGTTAAATGCTGCTGCTTCTAATGCAGCAACTTTATTTATACCCATTACAGCATGTTTAGAAGAGTTGTATAATATCATGCTTGGTGAACCAATTAAACCAGCTACTGATGAAGTATTGACAATAGAACCTGATTTTTGTTCTTTCATAATTGGCAACACGTATTTAAGACCGAAAAGTACTCCTTTAACGTTTATTCCGTAAACGAAATCAAATTCTTTTTCTGTAATTTCTTCGAGTGGTTTAGCTGGTCCTTCAACCCCAGCGTTATTTACAAAGCCATCTATGCGACCAAATTTAGTGATTGTCTGATCCACATAATTTTTAACATTTTCTTCATTGGAAACATCTGCTTTCACTACTAAGCTATTTTCTTCTGTTAAATTAAGCTCTGATTGAACGGCTTTGACTGCGTCTTCATTTAAATCAACAAGTACAACTTTTGCTTGTGCATTAGCTAATTTTCTTACAACTTCTTTTCCAATTCCGCCTGCTGCACCTGTAACAATGACTACTTTACCTTCAAAATTCATTTAAAATCTCTCCTTTTACAAAGTATTTTTCATAAATATAGACAAAGCAATTAAAACTCGAATTCGAATATCTTGAATTCAATATTATTTTAAACTTAATAGATAGTTTAGTCAAAGAATTACGCTTGTCTTACACAGGGAGCCCTAATCAAAAAACATCCCTCCAGCCCATTTCCTGCTGGAGAGATGTTCCAATCAACGACTAGTAGATTTTTCAAACTCCTCTAAACATTGCTTTGCACCCTGATGAATAAACATTGCGTCAATTCCACCTAATAAAAAACGAAAGCCTAAATCAATGTGGTTTGCCATTAAACCAGGTTCAGTCAAAATACCTGGCACAACATTATGTCTAGCACAAGAATCTATCACCTTCACCATTGCAGATTGCATATCGGGATGATCAAATTGTCCCATTAATCCCATAGAACTGGAAAGATCAAAGGGACCAATAAATGCCACATCAATACCAGGCACAGAAAGAATTTCATCTATAGCATCTACGGCATTGAAATGTTCAATTTGTAGAATTACTAAGATTTCTTCCTTTGCATACTGCGAATAACTTTCACTATTAATACCGAATAAGCTTGCTCTTCCCGCACCAAAGCCACGTATACCTTTAGGAGGGTAATGGCAATACTGGACTGCCCGTTCCGCTTCCTCTTTAGAATTAATCATTGGAATCATTATTCCTGAGGCACCCGTATCCAGTCCTTGCTTCACCATTGTAATATCATTCCATGGAACTCGTAACAATGGAGTGGTTTCAGTATATTTGATCTGAGAAATTAGTCTTCCAGCAGTTTCAAGATTCATAGCTCCGTGTTCACCGTCAATCATTATCATGTCACAGCCTACATTAGAGAGAATTTCTGCAGTATCGATACTTGCCGTCATCATCCAAGGACCATATACACACTTCCCTGCATTTAACTTTTCCTTAATAATATTTTTCTTCAATATTCTCACCCCTCAATAAGAATTAGATGTTTTTCTAATACGTTAAACTGTCTTTCTCTTATCAAAAGTGATATTGCTAAATAATTTAATCACTTGCTATCTTTTAAGAGATTTGAATCGGAATTTGTTTAAAATCGAAATGCTTTAGGGGACTTTTACCACCTAAAGCATTCTCTCGGTAAATATTCTTACTAGTCCTGATTTAAAATAATCCTTTTGTATATAATTAGAATGCTTATTTATTCAAAGTCACTCATCCAGGTCTCTACCTTTCTTCTCTCGAGTGCATAAAATGGCAATTAAAGATACCACAGCAGCTAACATTATAAATATGGCAATAGGAATATAGTTATTGTTGTATTTTACAAGTAAAGCAGTCGCAATAAGTGGAGCAGGTCCACCTACTAAAGCAGCTCCTACTTGATACCCTAGCGAAACTCCTGTATAGCGTACATTTGCGCTAAAGCTCTCTGCAAAAAGTGTTCCTAGTATTGCACCGTACATTGGCCAAATAATTGCAAACCCTATGATAATAGCTATAGTTAATGCAAAAGGAGTTTTGAATGATAAAATCCAGAAATAAGGGATTGCGTATAGAAACATTGAAATAATACCAGCAATAAACATCTTTTTACGACCGATACGGTCTGATATTGAACCAACAATCATCATAACAGGTATAGCAAGTAGAGCGGCATACAAAATACCATTTAATGCGGTTTGTCTATCATATCCGACTGTATCAACCGCGTATGAAATAGTGAATGTTGCAAAAATAAAAAACGTAGATGTTTCAATAAATTTTGCACCGATTGTAGTCAATACTGCACGCCAATGTTTAGTCAGTGTTTCAAACAGCGGGACTTTTACTGTCTCACCAGATGAAACAACTTTTTGAAATGATGGCGTTTCCCCAATTCCCTTTCGAATCCACAAACCAGTCAAAACTAGTACAATACTAAGTAAGAAAGGGATTCTCCATCCATAACTTAAGAATGCCTCTTCTGAAAGAAGATTTGTCAAAAGTGAAGCAGATAGCGATGCTAAACTTAGCCCAATCATCGCACCTATTTGTGGGATACTTCCGTAAAAACCACGTTTATTTTTAGGTGCATATTCAACCGCTAATAACAGCCCCCCACCCCATTCTCCTCCGAGAGACAACCCTTGAAGAAGCCTCAATAAGATAAGCAATATGGGCGCCCATATTCCTACCGTATTATAATTAGGTAATAAACCCATTAGAACTGTTGAGCCACCCATAATGGATAAGGTTATGATTAATGTTTTTTTCCGACCAATGCGATCGCCAATATGACTAAATAAAACACCTCCAATAGGACGCACAAGAAATGCTAATCCAAAAGATGCATAAGAAAGCATTAAGCTAACATAAGGATCGTTGTTTGGAAAAAAAAGTGTCTGAAAAACTAATGCGGACATTGTTCCATAAAGAAAGAAATCATACCACTCAATTGCACTTCCAATTGCACTTGCAAAAAGCGCTCTAGTTCTAGTACGGTTATCTGCTGATTCTTCTATTAAAGATTCATTGGATTTTAAAATCATTTAAACCACTCCCATTGTCAATATTATTGTAACTATTTAGGTGACCTGAATTACTTGAAAATTTCACTCAGCTTTGTCGTACGTGGACAATTCCCCTTCGAAATAGTACCTCCCTAAATAGTTACAGATTAAGATGATAATACTGTGTTAAGCCCAAATCCTCATACCCTATGCCCATATATCAATCTCTTTAAAGTTGCTTCATTTTTGCTAGCTCTGAAGCAACATCCAAGATCATATCTTCTTGTCCGCCGACTACCTTTCTTTTTCCTAATTCTATTAAAATGTCTCTTGGATCCAGACCAAATTTTTTTGCCGCCCGCTCGGAATGAATTAGAAAACTTGAATAGACCCCAGAGTACCCCAATGCCAAACTTCCTTTGTCAACAATTTGCGGCCTTTTCATGATTGGTGTCACGACGTTTTGTGCAAGGTCCATCATCTTATAAATATCAAGACCAGGGTTTTTTCCCATTAAATCCAATACCGCTGTTAAAACCTCTGTTTGTGTGTTGCCCGCACCTGCGCCCAAACCGCAAACACTACTGTCAATTCTTGTAGCACCTTCTTCAATCGCAATCAATGTATTTGCTACAGCAAGCGACAAGTTATTATGTGCATGGAAGCCTACTTCACAAGTCAACTCTTGGCGGAGTGCTCGAACACGTTCCCTTACTTGATCCGGTAATAATGCACCCGCCGAATCAGTAATATAGACAGCCTCAGCTCCGTAGCTTTCCATGAGCTTTGCTTGTTCAACAAGTTTTTCAACCGGAGCTGAATGAGCCATCATCAGAAAACCTAATGCCTCCATCCCAAGTTCTTTCGCTTTAGCAATGTGTTGAGCCGAAACATCTGCCTCTGTTACATGTGTAGCCACTCGCACTAACTTCGCCCCAAGTTCATGGGCTTGTTTTAATTCATGTACTGTCCCGATACCAGGTATAAGCAATACTGCAATTTTTGAAGATTTGGCCGCCGCAACGGCCGTTTCGATCAATTTCATTTCATCCACAAGGGATTTTCCATATTGTAAGGTCGATCCTCCTAATCCATCCCCATGACTCACTTCTATGTAATGCATTCCAGCTTCATCCAATGCCGTTACAACAGCGCCAACTTGCTCTTCTGTGAATTGATGCGATACCGAGTGGCTTCCATCACGAAGGGATACCTCCGTCAACTTTACTAACTTCTCCGTCATTTCGTCACCTCTTCTATTTCATGTAATATTCTTCGCGCTTGCTCTTCTGCCACTTTTACTGCCGCAGCTGTCATAATATCGAGATTTCCAGCATACACCGGAAAATAATCTCCTGCTCCTTCAACTTCTAACAAAATTGTCACTTTGTCCTCATCAAATAGCAATTCTTGTTTTAATCGATAACCCGGAACATAACTTTGAACAACTTGAAGCATTTCGTTTACCGATTCTGTAATCGCTTCAGTATCCATGTTTTTCACTTGACAATAAACAGTATCCCTCATTAGTACCGGAGGCTCTGCTGGATTAATCAAGATAAGTGCTTTGCCTTTATCAGCTCCACCAACTTCTTCAATTCCCCTCCGAGTCGTAATAGTAAATTCATCAATATTTGCACGCGTCCCAGGTCCTGCACTTTTACTTGAAATAGTTGCTACAATCTCGGCATATGTAACATCTGCAACTCGATTCACTGCATGGATCATCGGGATTGTTGCTTGTCCGCCACAAGTTATCATGTTTATGTTTGAAGCGGTATTAAACGTATTACCGTTGACCGCTGGAGAAACTAAAGGACCTACTGCAGCCGGTGTTAAGTCGATCGCTATCTTATTTAACTCCTTTAATACTTCAGCGTTCACCAGATGTGCTTTTGCTGAAGTCGCGTCAAAAACAATTTCAGCCAAATCGGGATTATTCCTGATTGCATCAATCCCATTACTAAATATTTGGTACCCACTTTCCTTTGCCTTCTTTAATCCGTCCGATTGAGGATCAATTCCTATAACTGCCGTTAAATTTAACAGTTGACTTCGTTCTAATTTGTACATCAAATCCGTTCCTATATTCCCCGAACCGATGATCGCCACATTGACTTTACTCATTTTCTCCACTCCAATTCTTTTAGATTTGTAGTCCCTGTCTATTAATTCATCATCCGTAACACCCTAGCAATCTTTTATCCTGTTAAGTTATTTACTATTTGCTTCTTACCCACGATTTGAATACGCTTTCATTTCAGAAAAATTAAGGGTAGTTAAAATAAAATTAACAGATTGAATTGACCTAAACGATAGAAAGCATTTATAGTTCGGCATTGACGAACATGATTCGACGAAGCCGCTTACTAAAATATAATCAATACGCATTATTCTGTCAATACTAATAATTTGTATTTATTTTATTTTAACAATGGCTTTGCGATAAAAAGGCCGTACGAGAAAATATCCCGTACGGCGGCGTGTATCTTAATTAATATGTTTTGCTTAATGATTGCCAGCTATGCACTGACGCAACACGAATGAATTCCCATAAATTTTTCGCTTAATCAGCTAATTGTCGCAGTCACCTTCTTGAACCAATATCCCGAGATATGTTTCGAGCAGCCTCTCTTATACACTTCTTAGCGATTAAAATTTTTTCTTCTGTAAAACGGAATTTGGGTCCTGCCGTACTTACTGAACCAACAACTCTATGATTACTATCAAATATCGGTGCGGCTACACAAAATAATCCCATTTCAATCTCTTCATCGTCCGTCGCATAGCCGCGCTCCCTAATTTTCTCTAATTCTTCAAGTATCTGATTCTTGTCTATAATTGTTTTTTCGGTATATGCAACCAATTCAGAGGAAAACAGGATCGATTTCTGAATATCTTTATCCAAATAGGCAAGTATTGCCTTTCCTACTCCAGTACAGTGTAGCGGGGCTTTTCTCCCCACTTGTGAATACATTCTTATTGCACTATCGCTTTCCTGCTTGTCGACATAGACTGCCTCATTGTTTTCAAATTTTACTAAGTGAACTGTTTCATCCGTTTGGCTAAATGCTTCTTTTAGATAAGGTCCCGCCTTCTCTTTAATATCTAACCCTTTACTTACGATATTCCCAAGTTCGAAAAGCCGAATCCCCAATTTATATTTCTTCGTATCAACTTTTTGAACAAGATAGCCTCTCATAACTAATGTTTTAATGATTCCATGCACAGTGCTTTTAGGAAGTTCCATACGATCACTGATTTCTAATATTCCTAATTCATCAGTGCCTTCATTAAACATCTCAAAAATTGTTAATGCACGATCTACAGACTGTATTGGTTTAGACATAATCAACCCCCTACCATTCGACATTATCGAACCTAATTTAATTACTAAAAATATAATAGAGGATTATGTCTTCTGTCAATACAAATCGTAAAATTTTCTAAAAACATCTCTTTAAAACTGATCAGTATTCATCTATTTCTAGTTCTAACAAAGCAAAGCTTAACGACTTCCCGTGAGTATCCAACGTTAACGAAGTCGTTACACCTGTTGCCAAAGCTTGCGAACAAACAAACTGTAGTGCTTGAATGTTCTGAACGTCATATCGTATTACTTCTCCTTCTACAATGCCCTTTAAATGTTCCTTTACCACTTTCACAGTCAATCTCTCTTTTAATAATTCATAATCAGATGCTTCATAAGGGATGACGGATAATGTAATGGTGTTTCCTTTATCCCCTGTTCGACAATGCGCAATATCATAAAGTTTCATTGGCTATATACTCCTTTAACTCTGTTTGAAAACGGATAAAATCTCGATCGATAAAAGTAGAAACTACACCAATTACTTCGTTTACTACTTTTCTAGCCCCTCCTCCACCTGCCGGGCCATTTGTATAAAGTGCTTCCACTTCTTCTCCAATTATCGCTGCTTCTGCCATTGTTTTTGCTTTTCCAGCAACCCTTAAACGTACTTCATAAGGATCCGTCTCTCGAAAGCTCTTCCGATGACAAGCATTTACTCCAATTAAATCAACCCTAAATTCACCAAATAAGTGACAAATTCTTTCTCGTATAATGTCGCCTGCAAGATTTGCTCTTTCCCTTGCATTAGGACCTGCATAGGAGATTTCCCCCTCTCCAATGTAACCAGCTTCATAGCCGATACTTACTTTTAAACTTTGTGGTTTGGCAAGCCCCACTTCTCCATCCACTTTTATTTGCCCACCGGATAAATCCTCTAGCTTAACTGAAGTAAAATCTGCAATGACATCGGGGGTAATATAGGCGTTTGGATCAATCACTTCATACAGCAACTGCTCTTTTGCAGTGTGTAGTGTGATTTCCCCCCCTGTATTTGCTACTTTTCTGAGCGTTGCCGAGCCATCCGCTACTACATCGGCAAAAGGAAAGCCTAAATGAGCCATATCCTTTATATCTTTTTTCCCTGGGTCTGCGAAATACCCTCCTGTTAATTGACCAGCACATTCCAATAAATGACCGATTACCGTTCCTTTAGCCATTAGATCATAATCGTCTAATGCCCATTTAAATTCATGAATCATCGGAGCCAAAAATAAAGAAGGATCCGCAATCCGACCTCCAATTATAATTTGTGCATCTGAATTTAAGGCTTCTAACAAAGCATCTACACCTATGTATGCATTTGCTGAAACTATTTGTCCATGTTCTTTTAAAGGTTTTCCTGTTTCCCAAGCTAGATCATCTGGAGAAACTTTAGTCAACACATCGTCTCCTATTACAGCGGCAACTTTCATGGAGATATTTAGCTCTTTCGCAATTTCTATAATTTTATTTGCTCCAGCTATTGGATTTGCAGCACCCATATTTGTAATAATCCTCACCTTTTTCCCAGAAATCCTCGGAATAAGTGATCTCATTCGTTTTTCTAGTAACACATCATATCCAGTATGTGCATGTTGTTTTTTCCTTTTTTGCGCTAAAGCAATTGTTCTTTCTGCTAAACACTCTAATACTAAATAGTCTAAATTTGCTTGCTCTACTAATATTTCTGCTGGCTCAATACGGTCACCTGCAAAACCAGCACCTGATCCAATTCGTATCATCTCATTCACCTCAAATTGATATAGCGCCTGTTAGTAAAGCAACAATTGTCATAACAATCGTTGTACCAAACGCCCATTTAAATATAAATTTCTGATGCTCAAACAAGTCAACCTTTGTCAACCCAATTAAAATAAATGTTGCCGCTGTTAAGGGACTTAACGGGAAACCAACTGTCATTTGACCAAGAATTGCTGCTCGACCAATTTCATGCGGGTTGATTCCTAGAGTCGAAGCGGTTTCACTAATAATTGGTAATACACCAAAATAGTATGCATCTGGTGTAAAAACTAAGCTTAAAGGCATGCTTGTAATAGCAACGATAGTAGGTAAATAATTTCCTAATGAGTCTGGTATTAAACGAACAAGTGCCGTGGCCATTTCCGCAATCATGCCCGTACCATTTAAAATGCCTGTAAAAATCCCCGCTGCAAAAATCATAGATGCAACTAATAGCACATTGCCTGCATGACTTAATATACGGGCTTGCTGATCCACATTCTTTGGATAGTTCACCGTTAAAGCAATAATGAATCCAACGATAAATACAACAGGCATCGGAAGCCAAACAAACAGTAAAGCACATATCATAAGTAATGTAAGAAATAAATTAAAGTAAAATAATTTAGGACGACGAATCTTTTTCGTTTCTTCATCTAATTCCAAATTAAAATCTATATTCTCTAAATTAATAATGCCCAAACGTTTCCGTTCTTTCCGTCCGATTAAATAACTTGCAAACAATACCCAAGCAATTCCTGCGACCATCGCTGGGATTACGGGATTAAAAATATCTACGGCTTCCGCATTTAAAGTTGTCATCGCACGTGCAGTTGGTCCACCCCACGGGATAATGTTCATAACGCCTGCCCCGAGCGCAACAACCCCTGCCAAAATAAGACGATTCATCCCCAATTTTTCATATATAGGTAGCATGGCTGTAATGGTAATCATAAAAGTAGCAGATCCATTTCCATCCAAATGAACAATCATTGCTAAAAATACCGTACCCATTACTACTTTTAGCGGGTCACCTTTTACGATTTGAATAATTTTTTTAATCATTGGATCAAATAATCCAACATCCATCATTAAACCAAAATACATAATTGCAAAAACTAGCATAATTCCTGTTGGAGCTACTTGTATTAATCCATCAAGCATTAATCCTCCAATTTCCGAACCAAATCCGCCAATTATACCAAAAATGATTGGAATAGTTACCAATGAAACGATGACAGATAATTTTTTTGTGAAAATAGCTAATAAAAATACACCAATCGTTAAAAATCCTAATAAAGCTAACATCTAATTTCTCACTCCCTTTTTTAATACACCCCTTCGTGCAATTCAAGTAATATGCAAGTTCCATGCCAACTAAAAAGAACCTATCATCTACTTTATTTTTTACTTTTTCATTGTCACGATATTCTAGTTTTTTAGAATCAAAGAATCAATTTGTTTTCTTTTCATAATAAAAGCGCAATTTCACTAACGAAATTACGCTTTTAAAATCTTTTTCTAAAATTATAGAATAATTATTTATTATTCTATTATTTTAGATTGGAGTTTTATTCAAGTTCATACTTACTTATTTTATTATATAAACTGGCTAAGGAAATGCCTAAATTACTCGCTACTAATTTTCTACCTTCAATATTCTTTTCATATCGTTTAAGCATTTGCTTTATGTACCTAGCTTCCGCTGATGCTACTACTGATTTTAACGTCCCATCAGTTTGAATTGAAACATCTACATCCTGATTCTTCATAACTTCAGGCAAATGATCCATTTCAATTAATCCATTATCAGCTAAACAGGAAGCATAACTTATCATATTTTTTAATTCACGGACATTTCCCGGCCAATTATAGGATTGTAAAAACTGCATGACATCTTTACTTAATCGATAATTTGCCGGTAAAAAGCATTCTACTAGAAACGGGATATCCTCTCTTCGATTACGTAGTGGAGGTATCGTTAAATGGGCCACATTTAAACGAAAGTATAAATCTTGTCTAAATTTATTTTTTTGTGCCATTTGATTTAAGTCTTGATGTGTCGCTGCAATAATTCGTACATCCACATTTATCTCTGTCGAACCACCTATTCTCCGTATTGTGCCTTCCTGTAAAACACGAAGTAAATTTGCTTGCACATTATAGGATAAGTCACCAATCTCATCTAGAAATAACGTACCTTTATTTGCCATTTCAAATAATCCAACTTTCCCCCCCTTTTTTGCACTAGTAAAAGCGCCATCTACATATCCAAATAACTCACTTTCGATAAGGGTATCTGGAATTGTAGCACAGTTTACAGCAATAAAGGGATGATTTCTTCTATCACTGGCGTCATGAATGGATTGAGAAAATAGCTCTTTTCCTGTACCGCTTTCCCCTATTAATAGTACTGGCAAATTTGAATTTGCTATTTTTTTTGCAATATTTTTATTGTCGATCATCTCTTCATTTTGCGTAATAATTTGGTCGAACGTATATTTTACACTTGAAAGCTTCGAAATCTTTTCTTGTAATTCAATAACTTGCTTTACCTTCTTATTGAGTTCCTTCGATAAATCCTTTACTTCATTAATTCCTTTACAAACAGACACAGCACCAATAATTTTCCCATTATCTTCAATAGGCGCCATGTCTACTACGTATGCACACCCATTAATTTCACGATAAATACCGACCCTTGATTTCCCGTCTTTCAATGTTTCTGGCAATTGAGCACCCGGTCTGTATTCAGAAAGTAACTTCCCTATAATTTCTTTTCCCACCCCTGTGATTCTAGAATATTCTGGGTTAATAAATTGAACTTTTTCAAACTCGTCTATGACTAATATTCCATCATTTATTGATATAATCACTTGTTCCCACCATTTTGTTGAATAAATTCTCATGATTCCCCTCCGTACTGTCCCGGTGACAAATACCATTCCGGAAAATCCGGAATAGTACTTAAATTGTATTTTGTATATGAACTTGAAATCCAATTCTAACGTCATTAAACGGATTTCATTTCTAATGATTTTCAATATGCATTAAATAACATATTGTGAAGGAACTCGTTATTTCTTAAATTTGTATCACCCGCTATATCATGCCTTTGGTATATTAATTTTCATACCACATAACTTTTTAAATATCCTTATAACTAGCCATAAAAAAAATGTATAAAAAGCACTTTCAAAAAAACTAACAATCAGAGCAAATAACAGTGCGCCAAAATCTTCCCATTCGTCGAACCGATACAATTGAAATTGCCAATCGTAAAAAATAGTATGGATAGCTACTAAGATCAGAATGAATGGAAACACAGTCCAAAAATATTTAGTATATTCTTTTGGTAATATTAATCTCATTTTTTCACCTTCTATAGTTAGTTGGTTAATTGTTTGCTTTCTCTTTTCAATTTCGATAACAAATTAATCCTCCCTTATAACCATCGGCGGATTCCACTCGCCATTTAATACACTCATTTTCGGCCAATATACTCTAAGTAACAGGTTAAATGATCCAATAGGTGCTGGCAACCAGTTGGATTTCTTCTCCTTACCAGGATATTCATGTTGAATAAATATATCAAGTGAGCCGTCCGCATTATAAGTTAACTCTCCAAGATGTGAGCCAATCGCATACCGATGTAATTGATTTTCCACTAAGAAACCATCCGAATTATAAAGAGTTATAGACTAAAAAGCATTAGTTGGGGGAAATTGTTCAGGATTGAAATGAATTTTATAATTAAATTTCCCATCTAAAGGAATATTTTGTTGATCGACAAAATTATACGCATAAACACTATCTAGCGGAATGTTTGCTCCAAATAAATTCATTGCAACAATCGCTCTTTTTTTATAATCGGTGCCGTAAAATCCAATATTATTTAGCGGCATGCTCCATCCACCCACTTCATTGTTAGTTAGTATTTCCTGACTGGCAGTCTGGATATAGTTCGGACCATGACGGACTGCATGGAACAGAGCTCTTTGTATAGACGGATGAAGTGTATAGAAATTGAATCCATTACTTGGAATAAGACCTAATGTATGAAGCTTGAAAGTTATATCTGGGGATTGAATTGCAGCATAAGGTGGGCTTTTAAACATAAGCACCATCATTAATTGAAAAAATGTGGGTGCATCCATGGAAGTAAGTAGTTCTGTCGGTGATTGCTCGGTAATGATGATTTCATCGCTTGCATGTAGACTTTCACTCGGGTAAAGCCTTTCCAACATGTACTTATTTTGAATCGCATACACTGCCGGATAATCCTCTGGCCCATTTGTTTGTATTCTTCCCGTAATCCAAATGGTATCTGTTGGAGCAAAAATGACAGGAACTGCTGAAGGAAGAAACCCTTGCCAGCTTGGTCCTACGATAATGAATTGTTGTTCTTCTGTCCCAGTCGTACGTGCACCGACAGAAGCGAAGACATTTGAATACGCATCAAGCATCGGTAGCAAATAATATCTGTCATCTGTGTTCGGCACATGCAACAGCATCGGACCTTCATTCAACTCAAGCCATGCAGATGAATAAAGTGTATCCACATTTGGCCTTACCACTTGAGTAAACTGAGGCGTAGATAGTACCTTTTGATGATAAAATTGATTCTTCTGCTCTAAACTTAACAACCCTCTTCTTCTAGTTAAATCCATCAGCACCAGCGGAAAGCCATACATATATGCGTCTATAGCGAAATCATGTATGATTTGTTCCTTATTAAGAGCTTGGCTTTTCCAGTCTATTAAAGGATACATTCGATTCCTCCTAAAATAACAATACTTGATAGAAGCCTATGTAGTTTATGCAACGATCTATGACAGACTCCAAAAACGTTAAATATCTAAATATTCCAATAACCGTAATATGTGTTCTATAATGATGAAAAAGTTGAGGTGTCATATGAAGTTGAAAGTTCAAGAGCTTCAATGGTTATATGAAAGATCTACTTGATTTGAGAAACATGTACGTTTTTAAGAAACTATTTAGAAAAGAAGAAAACCATGATCTTTTGCTTGATTTCATAAACCATTTTTAGAACTTTGTATAGTTGAAGTTTCTTCAGGTAGTACTAAACCCTTTGACCGATGAACAAAGGCTTCCGTTTTTAGATATACTGGATACTCACAATGAAAAAACAGAAATAAGTTCTTTAAAAGAGTAAACTCTCTTCCTAATTCTAAGCTAGAAAACATATATTACTGGGTTGCATATATTTTAAGTGGTTATTAAGCTGCTAATGTGCATCCTTATTGTGAAATCACTGAATATACTAAATTACCACTCTAATTAGTGTATTCACGAAAATCTTACGCTATAATTCTTCATAGAGGGGGTAAGGAATATGATCAAACAATCAATCATTGAAAATGTGCTAGAAGCCGCGCTCTCCACTGGCGGTGATTTTTCGGAAGTATTCATTGAAGATAAATATGTGAACAGATTGGAATTGCAAAGCGGTAAGTTAGAGAAAAGTATATCTGGTCGTGATTTTGGAATTGGAATCCGTATTTTTTCTGGTCTTCAAAGCATCTATACGTATACAACTGATTTCTCAGAAGAAGGCTTGCTACTGGCAGCAAAACGTGCAGCACATGCTATTAAAGGTGGAGTAAATGGTACTATTCATCCACTCCGAAAAGAAACATTCTATCCAATTCACCAAATAGCTCAGATGCCAAGAACTGTAAAACATGCTAGGAAAGTAGAGTTTATGAGGAAAGCAAATGAGATTGCTAGAAATTACGATGAACGAATCCTACAAGTCGGACTACGTTATATAGACGAAGAACAGCATGTACTAATTGCTAATTCAGAAGGTAAATTCGTGGAAGATACTCGTGTCCATAGTCGGCTATCCATACAAGCGACCGCTTCTGACGGCGTTGAAATGCAGACGGGATTTTACGGACCAGGGGCTCATGCTGGATTTGAATTTATTGAAAACTTAAATCTGGACCATTATGCAGGTGAAGCAGCACGTACTGCCATAACTATGCTTGAAGCGGATGAATGTCCAAGTGGAAAGTTCCCTGTCATTATTGATAATGAATTTGGCGGCGTTATTTTTCATGAAGCGTGTGGACACGGACTGGAAGCTACTTCTGTTGCCAAAAATAATTCTGTTTTCGCAAATCGAATTGGTGAAAAAGTTGCCCCCGATATCGTGACATACATCGATGACGGTACCCTACCGAATGAATGGGGTTCCCTAAATATGGATGATGAAGGCGAAAAGACACGCAAAAATGTTTTAATCGAAAACGGGATATTAAAGGGTTATCTTATCGATAAATTTAATGCTCGACGTATGAATGCAGAAGCAACAGGTTCTTCCCGCCGGGAGTCGTATCGATTCAATCCAACTTCTCGTATGACAAATACGTATATCGCACCGGGTACATCGACACCAGAAGAAATTATTGCATCGACAGAAAATGGACTATATGCAAAATATATGGGTGGCGGCTCCGTTAATCCAGCTACAGGTGATTATAATTTCGCCGTTGCGGAGGCTTACCTTGTGAAAAATGGTAAGATTGATCGCCCAGTTCGAGGTGCAACACTTATTGGTAATGGAGCGAAAACATTGCAGCTTGTCGATAAAGTTGGCAATAATCTTGCCCATGATGCTGGAATGTGCGGATCTATTAGTGGAAGCCTTCCTGTCAATGTTGGTCAGCCGATGATTCGCATCAGTGAAATTACAGTCGGTGGGACAAAGGGGGAATAAATCATGCAAATCACTGAATTCCAAGAAGAACTACTAAAAAAGGCTATGGATGCTGGTTTCAAGGAAGCTGAAGTGTATTATGAACGTTCGGAAACATTCCAATGTATGATTTTTGAAGGAGAAATTGATAGCTACGAAACATCTGAAGATAGCGGTCTTGGATTGCGAGGTCTTTATAACGGAAAAATGGGCTACGCCTATACAGAAAAAATTGATGAAGATTCGATTCCATTTTTAATTGATAGTGCGAAAGCAAATGCAGAGGTGCTTGATGAGGACGATGGATCGAATATTTACGAGGGAAGTAAAGAATACGCTACTCATGCGTTTTACAGTGAAGAGCTTGCAAAGATTCAAATTCCAGAAAAGATTGAACTCATTAAGTCTATTGAAAAGAAAGTACTTGCATACGATCCACGGATTGTTACGCTCAACTACTGCGTTCTACAAGATTTTTCAGGAGACCGCATGTTGACGAACAATAAAGGTCTTTCATTGAAAGAGAAAAAGAATGGATTAGGTATTTTCATTTCAACAGTCGTCAAAAATGGTGAAGAAATGAAAACAGGTAGTTTCATTAAACTAACGCGTGATTTTGGTTCTCTCGATGCAGACAAAATTGCAAAAGAAGCGGCAGAAGAAGCATTGTCTAATCTCGGCGAGCAATCCATTCCAGCTGGAAAATACCCAATCATTATGCGACATGACGCAGCAGCATCGTTACTAGCAACGTTCACACCAATTTTCTCAGCTGAAAACACGCAAAAGGATCAGTCGCTTTTGAAAGGGAAAGTTGGGGAGAAAATTGCATCAGATGTCTTTAGCTTGCTTGATGATCCTTTCCATCCTGACGCCGTTGCGGGATCGAATTTCGATGGAGAAGGTGTTGCAACAAAAACACATGCGATCGTTTCAAGCGGGATTCTCGAAACACTACTGCATAACCGAAAAACAGCTAAATTAGATGGCGTAGAAACAACAGGTCATGCACATAAAGCGTCTTATAAAAGTACACTCACTATAGCACCGCTGAATATGTTCATTGCACCAGGTGAAAAAAGCAAAGCTGACCTAATTGCTTCTACAGCAGACGGAATCCTCATAACGGATTTGTCGGGACTTCATTCCGGTACAAATACGATTTCTGGAGATTTTTCAGTTGCGGCAGTCGGTTTCCATATTAAAGACGGCAAAATTTCGACACCTGTTAAACAGATGACAATCGCTGGTAACTTCTTCGACTTTATCAATGATATCGAAGAGATTGGATCCGATCTAAATTTCCTTCCAGGTGGCTACGGTTCCCCATCATTACGAGTAAAAGAACTTTCCGTTACGGTTGATTGAGTAGAAAACTAGACATTTTCTACCCAACAACTGTGTCAGACACAAATCTAAAACAATTATGAATAGTTCGGAAATCCCATGTATCACAGGGACCTAAAAAAGGAGCAGCACTATAAATAGTGCTGCTCCAATCCATCTTATCCTCTTAACTCCGCTCCTGCTTGTTCCGCAAGTGCTTTTAATACTTTGTTATGTGCATTTACAACTTCTTCATCCGTTAGTGTACGTTCTGGATCGAAATAAGTTAGAGAGAATGCAACCGATTTTTTGCCTGGCTCCATTTTTTCTCCTTCGTATAAATCGAATAGATGTACACCTTTTAACAATCTACCACCAGATAATTGGATAATTGCTTGTAGTTCCCCAGCAGCTTTTTCGCTATCTACTACTAACGCAATATCACGTGTAATCGACGGGAATTTAGAAACTGGTGCGTAGTATAAAGCTTCGACTACTTTATTTATAACTTTTGCTAAGTTCAATTCAACTACATACGTATCTTTCAAGTCTCGAGCTTTTTGTTCAGATGGGTGTAATTGACCGATTAGACCAATTTCTTCCCCAGCAAGTTTAATAGTAGCTGTTCGTCCCGGATGTAATCCGTCTACTACTGTACGTTCAAAAGTAAGTTCTTTCGAATGTCCAAGCAATTCCATTAATCCTTCGACAATTCCTTTTAATACGAAGAAATCAACTGCTTTTTTCTCACCTTGCCAGCTATGGTCTACCCATTTCCCAGCAATTACTACTGCTAAATGTTCTTGCTCATGAGGAAGACCTGATTCTGTTTCCCCTAAGAAGACAGATCCCACTTCATAAAGCGCAACTGTATCTGCTTGGCGAGCAGTGTTATACGTCACTGCATCTAGTAAATGAGGGATTAAGCTTTGGCGAAGTGTGCTACGCTCTTCACTCATTGGCATTAATAACTCTGTTACTGGAGCAGTTTCTAAAGCGAATTTTTGAGACATTTCTTTGGATGTTAATGAATACGTAATTGCTTGATAAAGGCCTGCGCCTTCCAAGTAAGCACGAACTTGACGACGTCTTGCTTGGTAAGATGTTAAGCCACCTGGTTTTGATTCCTCTACTGGTAATGTCATTGGAATTTCATCATACCCATACATACGAGCAATTTCTTCGACGATATCTTCTTCAATTTTAATATCTTGACGACGAGTCGGCGCATTAATGTATAAATAACCATTTGCCGCTTGGTGGTCAAATTTCAATCTTGTCAAAATAGAAGTCATATCTTCTAAAGAAATTTTCATTCCTAAACGATTGTTGATAAAGTCAGGAGATACAACTACTTCAACAGGTGTTTTATCTAATTCATCTACTACTACTGAACCTGCTAGCACTTCTCCACCTGCAAGTTCTGCAAGTAGACTAGCTGCACGTTCTGCTGCTAAAATAACACGATTTGGATCGACACCTTTTTCAAAACGAGCACTTGCATCACTGCGTAAGTTATGATCTTTTGACGTTTGACGAACAGATCCAGATGCAAAGTAAGCAGATTCAATTACTACAGTTGTCGTACCATCATGTACTTCCGAGTTTGCTCCACCCATTACACCAGCAATAGCAACCGGTTCTTTACCATTTGTAATAACTAAGTGGTTTGATTTAAGTGTACGTTCTTGATCATCCAGTGTAACAATTTTTTCTCCTTCATTTGCAAGACGAATGACAAGTTCTTTTGTTTCTAGACGGTCATAGTCGAATGCATGAAGTGGTTGACCGTATTCCATTAATACGTAGTTCGTAATATCAACTACGTTATTATGTGGACGAACTCCAGCTGCCATTAGGCGGTGCTGTAACCAAAGTGGTGATTCTTTAATTTGCACATTTTTTACTACTTTTGCTACGTACATTGGATTTTCTTCGATTGCATCTACACGCAAGTTTAAGTAATCAGAAGCCTTTTCGCTGCTTTCCGTGTAAGTTGCTTCAGGGTATTTCATATCCTCGGATAAGATGGCACCTACTTCATAGGCAACTCCTAGCATACTTAGGGCATCCGAGCGGTTTGGTGTTAAACCAAGTTCAAGGATAGTATCATCTAAACCAAGTAGTGGTAATGCACTTTCTCCAGGAGTTGCTGTTTCTGGAAGTACATAGATACCTTCTGCGTACGCTTTTGGTACTAGTCTTCCTTCAATACCCAACTCTTGAAGCGAGCAAATCATTCCGTTCGATTCTTCTCCACGAAGTTTTGCTTTTTTAATTTTTATACCGCCTGGAAGTACTGCTCCCGGACGTGCAACGATTACTTTTTGCCCTTCTGCTACGTTTGGAGCGCCACAAATAATTTGTGTTGTTTCTTCTCCTACGTCTACTTGGCAAATATTTAGTTTATCTGCTTCTGGATGTTTTACACATTCCTTCACATAACCGACTACTACATTTGTCATTCCTTGGGAACGATCAATTACTGCATCCACCTCGATACCTGAACGAGTAATCTTTTCCCCTAAATCTTTCGGATCAAGTCCGTGTGTATTTACATATTCTGCTAACCATTTCGTAGAAACTAACATGTCATTTCCTCCTTACACTTCTGTTCGGTGGAATTGCGATAAGAAACGCACATCATTCGTATAGAAATGACGAATATCTTCCACTCCATATTTCAACATTGCAATACGTTCTGGACCCATCCCAAAAGCAAAGCCAGAAAGTTTTTTCGAATCATATCCAGCCATTTCTAAAACGTTCGGATGTACCATACCAGCACCTAAAATTTCAATCCAACCAGTTTTCTTACAAACATTACAACCACTGCCTCCACATTTGAAACAAGAAATATCCATTTCAACAGATGGTTCTGTAAATGGGAAGAAGCTTGGACGTAGACGAATTTCACGATCTTCTCCGAACATTTTCTTCGCAAATACAGAAAGCGTTCCTTTAAGGTCACTCATGCGAATATTTTCGCCAATAACAAGTCCTTCGATTTGTGTAAATTGGTGAGAATGGGTCGCATCATCATTGTCACGGCGATATACTTTACCTGGACAAATAATTTTAATCGGCTTTCCTTCTTTTGTTTCCATCGTGCGAGCTTGAACAGGTGATGTATGTGTACGAAGCAAAATATCTTCCGAAATATAGAAAGAATCTTGCATATCACGAGCTGGGTGGCCTTTTGGTAAGTTCAGCGCTTCGAAATTGTAGTAATCTTTTTCTACTTCTGGACCTTCCGCAATTTCGTAACCCATGCTTATAAACAGGTCTTCGATTTCTTCTACTACACGAGTTAGTGGATGATGATTTCCTGTTTTCACCGGTCTACCTGGTAACGTAACGTCAATTGATTCTTTTTCTAATTGCGCTTGAATCGCTTGTTCTTGCAGTATTGTCATGCGAGCTTCTAACACTTCTGTTACTTCTTCACGAACTACGTTTACAAGAGCTCCCATTTTCGGACGTTCTTCTGCAGGAAGTTTTCCCATTCCTTTAAGTAGATCTGTAATCGGTCCTTTTTTTCCTAAATATGCAACACGCACATCATTTAATTCTTTGACATTCATTGAAGCTTCAATTTTTTGTAATGCTTCTTCTTTTAGCTGTTGAAGTTGTGCTTCCATGTTTTGTTGATCTCTCCTTTTTGACAAAATAAAAACCCCGCCCCTATAAAAGGGACGAGGACTAATTTCGCGGTACCACCCTGATTATTGCACGACGAATACGTGCAATCACTCAATTCGACTAACGGCTCTACACCGGCACACCTTTACAGTCAATGACTGGTCCCGGTGGCAGCTAGCGGGGTGAACTTCTATATGCATTCTCTATTTACACTTTCAGTCCAGGTGTAAAATTCCTTTTGTCGAATCGTCATATATACTTTTCCCGATGACAGCTTTTATATATCAAATTATATTCTATTATACGAAGTTTTAAACGTTTCATCAAGTGGGACTTATTTTATATTGTAAAATTAGACCATAATAGTGCGCATATTAGGGATACTGCGTCGTAAAAGTTTTATTTGGTGACCGCTATGATTTCCGCTAGGCCTGTTTGTCGTGTTCAGGGTCCTGTTTGTCGCTTTCGAGATGTGTTTTGTCGTATTCGAAAGGTAGTTTGTCGCGTTCACAGCATGTTACGTCTCGTTCAACCATTTATTGGATTTTATTTTCAAGAAACACTACATAAGATCGAATTTAACACAGTGCCTCTGATTAGCTAGCAACTTTTATAGATTGGAGCGGAAGGGCGGCGACCCCAGCGGGATGAAGTGAGACAGATGAAACTTCACAGCGCACGCGTAGCGTCGGTGAAGGTTCATCGCTCACCCCGCGGAAAGCGTCCGCCCTGTAGCGAAAATCATTGCGGACACTTTATTCAACTTGCTAAGAAGCAGTATCTCTAAACTGCGCTGACATCCCTTACTCACAATACTATAATGCTAAGCCGTATAACAAGATCCCTGTTGCTACTGCTACATTTAATGATTCAGCTTGTCCTAATAATGGAACGATAACATTTTGGTCTGTCTTTTCAAGTAACTCTTTGTTAATGCCACTTCCTTCGTTTCCAACGATTAATGCAAATTCTTCACTTTTTGTAACCTCGTTAAACGGAGTAGAATTTTCAAACGCAGTACCAAAAACGGTCACTTGTCTATTTTTCAATTCATTGACCCATTCATGCAAATCACCTTTTACAATAGGAATATGAAAATGGGAGCCTTGTGCAGAACGTAATGTTTTAGGGTTATAAGCATCTGCAGAACCTTTCCCTAAAACAACAGCATCAATTCCAGCAGCATCTGCTGTGCGAATCATCGTGCCAATGTTGCCTGGATCTTGGACAGCATCTATTAATAACAATCGTTTCCATTTCGATTGTACTTGCTCATCTACAGTTTGCTGTTTACAATGCGCAAATATTCCTTGCGTATGTTCTGTTTCAGCAAGTTCTTTTTTGATTACATCGTTGATTTCAACAATTTCTAAATTATCTACGTCCCAATTTACTGGAATCTCACTCGTATCACTAATCATAATCGTTAGCACATTTTCTTTTTGTTTTATCGCTTCTTCGACTAAATGATATCCCTCTATAATGAATTCACCTGTTTTATCTCTTTCTTTTCGTACACTTAATAGTTTTTTCCAATGCTTCACAAGTGAATTTTGGGGAGATTCAATTCGTTTCATTTATATGTAACCGCCTTTTTTATTTAATAGTACCAAATTCGTGTATAGCTTGCGAGAGTTTGGAGAAGATAATTACGAGGAGTGATGAAAAATGGATTTTCAAATTCGAGAAGCGATTTCAAACAATTTAAAAGGGAACTCAGCAACAGATATTCGTAATGTAGTGGAAGATGCTGTTCAAAGAGGCGAAGAACATCTACTACCTGGCTTAGGAGTCATCTTTGAAAAATGGTGGAAAATGGCGGATGATACAAAACGAAATACTGTGTTAAATGAAATCGCAACTGCATTTAAATAAAAACAATCCGTGAAGGAATATTTCTCTTCACGGATTTGTTTTATTTTACGTAAAATTCACAAAACTTCAATTGCAATTCATTAAATTATCTGTATAATTACTCTATTGGAATTAACAATAAAATTTCGATAAATTATATACTTATTTTTTTGTAAAGAGGCGAATTGAAATGACTGTATCAACAGAAAGTGTAGTAGAAGCTTTAAAAAATGTTTTAGAAGAAAACCAAGTATCTATCAATCAAACAGTACGAGAGCAACACAGTAAAGATGAATCTTATCATGAAGTCAGTCTTCCTGATATTGTAGTATTCCCTAAAACAGCTGAAGAAGTAAGCAGTATTATGAAAATAGCGAATAGACTACAAGTAGCTGTAGTGCCTTTTGGACGCGGCTCAAGCCTAGAAGGGCATGTTATCCCTTACGATAACGGGATTACAATCGACTTTTCATTGATGGACAAGATTTTAGAAGTTCGTGAAAATGATTTATTAGTAAGAGTTCAACCAGGTGTAACGAGAACGCAACTAAATAAAGAATTGAAAAAATATGGGCTTTTCTTTTCTGTCGACCCTGGAGCAGACGCAACTTTAGGTGGAATGGCGGCTACAAACGCTAGTGGAACAACCACTGTCAAATACGGCGTGATGCGGGATCAAGTTCGTGATTTAGAAGTAGTACTAGCAGACGGTACGATTATACATACAGGGAATTTAGCTGCCAAATCAGCATCAGGTTTTCATTTAAACGGGCTTTTTGTAGGTTCAGAAGGAACACTAGGATGTTTCACAGAATTGACATTGAAAGTATATGGAATACCTGAGTTTACGACAGCTGCAAGAGCTGTGTTCCCTACAGTAAAAAATGCAGTAGAGGCCGTTACATCTATTTTACAAGCCGGTATACCAATAGCTCGAGTGGAGTTAGTAGACGAAGAATCCATCCGACAAGTAAATCGTTTTAGTGAAACGGATTATGCGGAGAAACCAACCCTTTTCTTAGAATTTGACGGAAACGAAGCGGGCTTACAACAAGACGTGGAATTTACAAAAGAAATAATGGAAGATCACGGTTGTACCGAAATTCAATTTGAAACAGATAATACTGCACGTACAAAACTTTGGGATGCACGACATAATCTTGCTTATGCTTATATTCACGGTAATGTAGGTAAAAAAATGATGGTGACCGATGTTTGTGTTCCTATTTCAGAACTAGCTGATGCGGTCATTTATGCGAGAAGAGAACTGGATGCAATTGGTCTTATCGGAGGAGTTCTAGGTCATGTGGGCGATGGAAACTTCCATGCGTTATTAATGATTGATATGAATAATGCAGAAGAAGTAGCTAAAGCGGATGCGTTCAATGAAAGAATTGTTCGATATGCATTAGAGCGCGACGGTACTTGTACTGGTGAGCATGGTGTTGGAGTTGGTAAACAAAAATACCAAGCTGCTGAACATGGAGCAGCATTACATGTAATGGAAAAAATTAAAGTAGCACTTGATCCGAACAATATTTTAAATCCAAATAAAATCGTTAAAATAGAAAGTTTAGGTGAATAATTTGAAAGTATTAGAGTCTATTAGTAATTTCGCAGGAAAATATTTCGCGTTTTTAGTAATCGCAATAGCGGTCATTGCTTTTTTTATACCAGACACATTTCTACCGTTTGGTAAGTATATTACGATTTTATTAGGGATTGTTATGTTCGGAATGGGTCTTACTCTTAAAGCTGTAGACTTCAAACTCATTCTAACTCATCCTAAACCTGTTATTTTCGGGGTTTTAGCTCAGTTCATTATCATGCCTTTGACTGCATTTGCAATTGCATATTTATTACAATTGCCAAGTGAATTAGCCGCTGGACTTGTTCTATTAGGTTCTGTACCTGGAGGAACTGCGTCAAACGTTATGGTGTATTTAGCAAAAGGAAATGTTCCATTATCTATTACGATGACATCTTTTTCAACCATTTTGGCACCACTATTAACACCATTATTACTGCTTTTACTTGCAGGACAATGGATGCCGGTAAATGCTGTTGATATGTTTATGTCCATCGTTCAAGTAATCATTATCCCAATCATTCTTGGATTACTAGCGAAAAAGTTATTACCGAATATTGTAGAGAAAAGCTTAAATATTGTTCCACTTATTTCTGTTTTAGCCATTATTACGATCGTTTCAGCGGTTGTTGCGGGTAACGTAAATAATATTGCTTCTGCCGGTTTCTTAGTATTTGTAGGTGTATTCTTGCATAATGGTGCAGGGTTATTATTAGGTTACTTTGCAGCAAAACTAATGGGTCTTTCCGAATTAGACCAACGTGCAATATCCATTGAAGTAGGCATGCAAAACTCAGGGTTAGGTGTTGCACTAGCAACAGCTCACTTAGGTCCTTTAGCAGCACTACCAAGTGCATTAGGTGCTGTTTGGCATAATATTTCCGGACCAATTTTAGCTACTTATTGGTCAAAACGACCGGTAAAAGATATTCCCGAAACTACAACAACCAAAACACAAAGTAAAATTTCAGAAGCATAATCACTTTCTAAGGACCTATCTCAGGATAGGCCCTTTTCTTTTAATAAAAAATAATAAAGAGTGATTCAGCGTCTCCCGAATCACTCTTCCTATGTAGCGATGAAGCCATCCATCTTGACGATCGACATCGCATGTGTATAGTACAGACTGCTAGGCAAACCCTGCATTCACATTCTGTTGTTCATTAAGCCATTAGCGATGCAAGGACCGCTTTTTGTGCGTGCAAACGATTTTCTGCTTGTTGGAAAATGTATGAGTTCGGTCCATCAATGACAGAAGTAGCTACTTCTTCTTCACGATGAGCAGGTAGGCAATGTAAGAATATATAATCATTCTTCGCATTTGCCACAAGTGCATCATTGATTTGGAAGTCTTTGAAGTCTGCTAAACGTTTCTGCGTTTCCTCTTCTTGCCCCATAGATGTCCAAACATCTGTATAAATAACATCTGCATTCACAGCAGCTTCAACTGGATCATTCGATACGAATAACGAACCACCATTTTCTAAAGCAATTCCTTTTGCTTTTTCAATAATGTCTTCATTTGCTTCATATCCAACTGGAGTTGCAACTGCAATATGCATTCCCATATACGCAGAAGCTATAACTAAGGAGTGTGCCACATTATTCCCATCCCCGATATACGCAATTTTTAAACCTTCCGTATATCCCTTCACTTCATGAATCGTTAAAATGTCCGCAAGCGCTTGGCAAGGATGATATATATCTGTTAATCCATTAATGACAGGAATACTCGCATGCTCTGCCAATTCTTTCACCATTTCATGTGAATTCGCACGAATCATAATGCCATCTAAATAACCAGATAATACATGCCCCGTATCATAAACTGATTCCCCGCGACCGATTTGTAAATCACGCGAATGCATAAACATACCGTTTCCACCTAATTGTTTCATACCTACTTCAAACGATATTCTAGTTCGTGTAGAATGTTTTTCAAAAATCATTCCTAATGTTTTACCTTCTAAAAGTGGAGGGCACTTCCCCGCCTTTGTTAGCTTTTTCAAATCAACTGCAAGCTGAATTAAATCTACTATCTCCTCTTTTGAGTAATCAAAAAGCGTTAATAAGTCCTTTCCTTTTAAACTATCGACAACTTTTAAGTTCGCCCATTCTAAAAGCTTCATTTATAAAAACTCCTTTTTACGTATATTTATGTAATGCTAATTATAAATATGAATAAACATAAAGTCAACCGGGTATTTATGCAAAATTAAAAAAAGTGCAACAAGTTGTCCGCTGGTTGGTTTCCACTCCAAACAACACACAGTTCCTAGTTTGCTTTCTTGACCATACTATTAAAGGCTAGATTTAATGCTGTTCAAAGAGGCGTTCGATATATGGTTGGATGTGTATGAAAATGCAAATGAACTTACACAAGAAGCTTACACAATAAGAGCAACTAGAGAGATTTCAGACCAAAAAATAGCGGTTGTCGTTGCCAAGATCGCAACCATAATAAAATCGCTCTGAAGGTTGGAGTCGTGTTACAGTTAGAGGAAATAGATAGAACTATTGGGAAGTATATCAGCGAAAGACAGAAGCAACGTATAAAAAAAGGAATTTTTTAAGGTGTTTCAACCAAATATTTGGACACTATCTTTATTGGTTCCGATGGCTGGAATTAGATAAGCATTTGTCATTTGAAAAATAAGTTGAGCAAATGCTTATTTCTGTGTGCCAGAATCCAAATTACTAAACAGTTAACTTCTTAAAGTTTACTGTTTTAATTGATTGCCGTGAAAAACTTTGATAACAAAATCACGCTCTGGAACCTGCAATAATTCATATGACTCTAAGAACTTGGTGTTATCGTAAGAGACATCTTCTAAACTGACAATAATCTTGTCCTTTTCTATTTCTACTATCGAATATAGAGCAATTGGTATTGAATTGCATCCTAAAGAACCTGGATTTAAAAAGATGGTATTATCACTCTCGAAAAAATGAAGTGGATGATGATGCCCAAAACAACCTAAATATAAAATGAATCAATTGCAATAATGGAAAATTATATATAGAAATCCGAACAAGGTGGATTTCCGTTACAGGCGTACGCTTTCCGCTTTAACTAAAAAATGCCTAGAAAAGCATTCATTTTGCTCTTCTAGACATTTCGTATTAATCAAACGTAATTTTGTTAACTGCATCTCTATCTAATTTCTTGATTACTTCTACAACCAATTTAACTGTATTTTCATAATCATCACGGTGAAGAATTCCTGCATGCGAGTGAATATAACGAGTTGCGATTCCTATGGACAATGCAGGGACTCCGTTAAGTGAAATATGCATAGAACCTGCAGTGGATTACTGTGAGTAAAATTAATTTTGACCGTGCAAGTTAAGGGTTTAACTGTGTTTATTCGATTTCCAGTTATAAGACAAATTCCGAACTTAGATATTAACTACTTTCTACACCCAATTATAATGAAAGTTTTTCCATTGTCAACTAAATTAATAAGGTGAAGTCGAACCTGTTTTAATAAATAATATTCCTAGTATTCCTTCATTCGATTTTTCATGTAAAGTGACTTTTACATTTACCCCTTTAATATCGTAAATATTGTTGACTTTAAACTGCTCTCTGTTTTTCGCATTGTCCTGTACATCTATAAAAAATGCAACTTCCATCATATTAATTGAAAATGCTTGGTCTAATTTTCTATCCCATTCTTTCATTACTCCATGTAAATGGTATGGCTCTGAATAAACATCTTCGTAAATCGGTCTGCCATTGTTAGGATCATGTCCAATAAGCTCTTTACCGATTAAATCCCTCACAGTGAAATAATAATTGCAACTGGTCATAGTAGCACGATATTTATTATGCCGTTTCGTTTTGACCTCCTCAGTGACTAAATAAGTATGCCCTCTATGTTCCACAAGGTCACCACGATTAAAAGGTTGTAATGATGATATATGACGATTTTCCGCCATGCCTAAATATGCAGTTGTTATATATGCTAGTTGAGGATTTCCATTAATCAATACTGTTTCTGAAATATGACTTAAAGCATCATCAAGCAGTTTAGCGTTAGTTAAATAATTCATCTTCTCTCACCTCACAAATACAACATAAAAATATCAGAATTAGATGATTGATCCGTTTTCATCTGTCTAATTGTTTTATACATTTGGTCAATACGTGACTGCAAGTTTTCATGAAATTGAGAAACGCTCATATCGTCCATTTTAATGTTCTTCATTAGCTCAGGATTATTTGCCACTAATTCCAATACCGATAACGCAGTTTGATAAATTGCTTTCTTATTGTTTAATGAAGTTGCGTTGTATTCATCATGTGGCTTTAATCCATTCTCCTGTAGGTAAATGATTAGTTCCTGTTGGTCTAATTCAATCCCCTTAGTTTCCATCTGTAAGCGTTGAATATTATTCATTTTAAATACCTCCTAATTTTATAACTGCAATAATAGCAGCGATGACTATACCGATAATTACACTTGTAACAGTACGTCTTAACCACCTTGTATCATCTTTGATTGAGCTTATATCCTCTTTTACATCTTTGATATTTGATTCAGCAACTGCAAGGCGAGTTTTAACATCTACCATATCAGTTTCAAGTTTTACTACTCTGTGTTCCATGTAGACACCCCCTATGGTGTTAAATTTGGGCAACTAAAAAAGCCACATCTATTAGAATTAGATGTGGCTTACTAAATGAAGATTATTTATTTTCTTTCAAATATATTTGTACCGCAATTGCTCTAGTATTCTCTAAGAACATGAAAGTTTTTTCTGATACTTCACGCCAAGCACCATCGACTTCAACATGAACTTTATCTCCTACATTTGGAATAATAGCCGAAATAGTATCATTAATACTATAAGTCATTATTGCATCACCGTTAGGTTCAAGGAACGATATTGTAATATGCTCTAAAACTGCCATATTCATTCACCTCAGTTCTTTCATAATTTAAATTGACTTATATATAGAAAGAATGTTTTCAGCATATCTTTCACACCAATCGTCATTACTATCAGTTACACTATTAAAATTTAATGAATCTCCATTTTCCAAATCTATTCTCAATTCTACTGGTTCATAAGTACTTCTGTGTAAAGTAATGCTTTTCCTCTTAACTTTATTAGTGTATTGCGTAATATTAAATGGATAGACATAGTATACTTTATCCATTGTAAATTTAACCTGCACTATTTCTTCTTTGAAGAAGTAAAACAATTCCGTTTCATTTTTGTTAAGTAAATTTTTCACATAAAACTCGAATGGTTTATCTGCATATAGTTCCTTAATCTTCTCATGAGCAACAAGGAATAAAGGTTGTAAACTATTTTGCGATAATCTTTCTTCAAATGTTTCTAATTTCATTTAATCCACCTCCCTTTTATCTACTCAATTCGACAAACAGGAGGAATAATCCTTTTATGGAAAGTTAATTTGATTCATTAATAGAGACAACTTTTCCATCCTTAAAATGAATATAGTTATTTTCGGGATACACCCACATTTCTGTTGTGCCACTTGCGGTTGTAGATTTTGTTTGATCGTTAGGATAACCCCATGAGGAATCATATACTTGTTGAGCAGTCATTCCTATTTTGGGTTCATATGAAGTTAAGACAATTGGTTGCTTAGTTGATGTTGGTATTGAATTAGATTTCTCCACTTCTGCATTTTCGATAATAGTATTATATTCTTTTAATCTGTCCAAATCTTTTTCTACTTCTTCATCAAATGCTTTTTGTTCCTGTGAATATGAATAATATTCCACCCCAAAAACTACTAATAATACTACAACTGCCAAAATAGCAATTATCGTTGAAACATTAAATTTCATTTCTATCCCCACACCCCTGTGAATATATTTACGTCCATAGTACCATGAGGATATTATTAAATGATAGATGATAAAAGGTAATATATTTGATTATTCAAATTATTATTTCAACTAAAGAAAAACACCCTCAAATTTAATGAGAGTGTCACACATTTTTACTTTCCAGCTCTAATTATCTTTATAAAGATACTTCGTCATATGGTAAGTTAAGGTTTTTCCTCTTTTGATTGTATACTACCCTAACATGATTAAATAACTTTCTATCATCATCTGCAAATTTATCATAGTCATGAGGGTATGATTGGTTTCTACCTATATGAGCCAAATCCTCTAAATAACCATAAGTGATTCTATCTAATTCTGTATCTACTAATTGAGGATTATCATCGATTATCTTTCTAATCCTTTCTAATTGACCAACGTCTACTCCCTCATACCCGTCACCTGGAATAATATGCTCTGATAAAATTTTCAATATTGGTGTATATATATCTTGGAGGATTATTTTATCATTTTCTTTTATTTCTTGTAGTTTTCTATCCTTAACTCTTTTGTGCTCAAAGTATAATTGGATTATAAAATTCATAATTGCAGATACTATTGCTGCAATTACACTCGCAGTTAATATTGTTCCCCAATTCATTATCTTCACTTCTCCTTAAAATAAAATATATCTAAATTTTACCATGAGAAAAGAATTTTTAAATAGGATTAGACATAAATTAATTTTATGGGCGTGAAAAAATTGATATGGTAGGCGGTTGATTTCATGATTAGGGGTATCACATAAACTTTTATCCAATTAAATACAGGAAGGGATTAGAACCACGGTTCTACTCTCACCTAAACGTTGATTTAAAGCCATTGTTCTATAATGACTATTATAACACCGTACAGATTATCAATTAAAATCAAATTTTTATCAAATTATAGATAGATAATTGTTTATTAGTTGTTTCTGAATCCACTGTAATTATTCCCCATATCGTATTGTTAATTAAATGGTAAACCAAAAAAATCTCAGTTATAAACTGGATTCAATTTTTTAATAACATATACGAACATTCATTCTTATATAACAGTGAAAAATTTTTGATATATTCACTATCACCCTCTCCCCTTGATACGTCTACATTTTGACTAAATTATTTCATACTCAAACTATTTTATTATACTGAATACTTATACTATGTTATCAACAAGATATACACATTTATTTCATTATTCGTTATATTTATTCACTCAACTATTTACGTCAAGTTCACGTTGAACCTTACCTACTTCAATTTTATTTCCCTCACTACTCAATCTTTCCATTTCTTGTCCTACATCCGATACCATAGGAGACAACTCTAATAAGCTCTCCATACTCAATGCTCCCATCTCACGTAACACTTTAAGGTTGCTAATCACTTCTGCATTATTGCTAGGCATATCATACGTGAACATCACATCAAATGTCGCCCATGCTTTATCATTAATGTTTACACCTTTATAACTTAGCAATTCTCTAATTTTATCCCATCTCTCATAGAATCCTTTACGTAAACATTGCTCATTCATTCCTGCTTTTACACTAGCTAATGAGAATAATAACCTTACAGATTGCTCAGATACGTTACTAATTTCTGCCCTTCCCATTGAAACCGATGGTGTCATACTAACATCGAGTAATGACTGATATAATTGTGTATAGAGAATATCAAATGCTTTAGCGTCAATTGTTGCTGATTCAAAGCTAAATGCTCCACCATCATCAAGTTGTATCCCCGCCCCGACAATATTTTCAGGAATAGACCCTTTTAACTGTTGCCCAACTATTACTGGAACTGGATTAATCATTTTGTACAGCCCATCGACTGTTTTCGAAATTAAATCCTCCATATTATCCAGTATTACCATAAAATCATCCAGTTGAGATTTACCCTCCGTTTGACTGTGTTCATTTGTAGATACATACGCAACTGGCAATCCAGTCAAGTTAGCAAACTGTGAAGTCATTTGTAATGATCCACCTTCATTAGTCCACTCTTGAACCTTCTCATCGTCATATACAACATAGTAGCTAATGCCATCAAATACATAGCTCTCAATGAATCCAATCATCTCATTATGTTGATTGTATACTGGAAATCCTTCATCACTATTGATAACCTTTGATGTGATATACCCCTTCTTATCCATGTATACATATTCGTATACGTTCCCATATTTCAACAATCTATCAAGTATAGCTATATTCTTTTCATTAAATTTACCGAGCTTATTAACCACTTGGAATTCTTCTACCATCTTTTCTTTTCCAGTAATCTGTACAGGATTCTTTAATAAAAATTGCGTCTGAAATGCTAGTATCGTTTTTGCCATGTTTAATACAATCTTACGTGGTTCTACCAATTGACCGTTATATTGATAGTTTGGTCGATTTAAAATATTATGATGTCCTTCTAAATAATCCTTTTTATTCTGTACGTTTAGCACTCTTGATGTATTGTGATATGATGCTACCTCGTCCATGAACCATCCTGTTTTATTCTTATATTTAACCTTGATGTATTGTTGTAAATTCATTTAATCAATCCTTTCTGTTTATCAATCCACATACCATTTGCCTGCCTTCATGCCTTGTACACATAAAGCAGAAGCAATTACGCTATCATCGTGATGCAAATCTGAGTTACCTCTTTTATTTCCCATACGTCCATTTGTTTCTACAAACATCTGCATCTGTTGAAGTGTCGTCTTACATTCGATATTAATTAAATTCTTCTCAAACTGCTCTTTGAAGTCGCTTATCATGATTGCTTTTGTTTTTTCACTTGTTGTAAATCCAAGTTGAAGTTTCTTCTTACCTCGCTCATCAAATATTTTTTGCTTGAATAAATTTAGATACTCATATTCCTGTCTTAATCGCTCAATGACTGGCAATCCGTAACTATTGCGTTCAATTGCAAGGAAAGCGTAATTATAAAATCTGCCTAATTCATTCAAAATTTCTGCAAATAAATAGACGGCAACTTTGTTATGAAAAAAGCTCATAACCTGTTGTCCGTCTGAATCGTATATAGCTAATGTAGAATAGTCGTTTCCGCTGCCACTTGATGTATCTGCCCCACCATAGTATTTCATATTGCGTTTAGGAAGATGATATAAGTCAAGTCCCCGACCAACGTATTTTAAAACGCTCTGTGGGACAATCTCAGACACTTCATTTTTCGATAATGGCTCAATTGTGTTGCTCATTCGTTTTAAAACTTTAGTTTGGTCGAATACAGACCTTCCAGTTGAAATAAAGCTCTCTATTGGATTAGAAGGGAACTCTTGCATGAATTGAGTTTCATCTTCCATATCTTGAATCTTCCATCTTCTCCACATCAATTGCTTTAAATTTGCTCCTGCTTTGTGTAAAACTATTTCATCATCTTCTAAATCATCTAGTGAAAGACGTTTTCCCTTGTTGGTTGCTTTGTACCATATTTCTGCTTCTGCATAATCATATTTGAATTGTTTGGAATAAAGTTTGTGGAAGAAAGGAACAAAGTAATCAACATACTTTGAGTTACCTTTCATAGCTTGCGTGTAGAGTTTGTAGAAGTGGTTGCCTGTTCCGTTGGAGGTTGTTTCTATTGTAAGTTGCGATTGTTCCCCTTTTGCAAGTGATTGTTCAACTGATAATAATTGGGATTCTTGATTCTGATAAAAGGCATATTCAGATAAATGAATGTAAGTGTACGTACTTCCTCGTCCAATACTTTTTGATCCAGCTGTTACGCTTGAAATTCTTGAACCATTTGAGAAAAAAAGCTCTCCCCTGTTGTCACGTTTTACAATCGGAAATACATTAGGAAACTTTTCTCGTGGTATTCCATCATTCATCATTTTGAGCTTATCGAATAAAGCTTTTGCAGAATCACCTTTGTAACTCACTATTAGAATGTTTTCATTTGGTTTAGTCAACGCTCTCCATAATGCCTTACCTAGTACGAACGTACTTATTCCGCTTTGTCTGGCTTTTCCTACACAAATAAAACGATGCTTACTCATAAGGTCGTTGATTTCTTTTTGAGCATCATTGATTTCAAATCGAACTAACTGGTTCTCATTATCCGTAATAAAAATAAAATTCTTTGCAAATAACTCAAAATCATCAAATACCTTTTGAAGTTTATTCTCAGGTTTCTTTGCCGTCTTTGTCGTCATTCATCACAACTCCAAATCATCATATACGTTTTTGGAATACTCTTTAGTCGGTTTTTTACTCTTATACTCTTTATTCATAGCGACAATTTGCTTCTGTATTTCAAAAAGTAACTTGGTTGCCTTTTCGTCTCCGGCTTTTGCTTTCTCAGAAGTCGCTTCATATATGACTTGCATATCTTGTCCGATTTTTGATTGCAATAATAGATTCATTAGGAACTGATATTCCTCGCTCAATTCCCACTTTTCATATGTGAAGAAATCTTTTGCGTTTAATTCCTTTAAAATAGATTCTTCTGTACGTGGATTCCTCATGCCATAATCATTTTTCCACTTGAAGTATAGTTGTTTTTTATATGTTAATTCCTTTAGAGCTTCATTTAAATCCATGTTCATTCCTCCTATTGATTTTCATAATAAAAAGACGATAGCTCGTTATGAACCATCGTCTAGTGTTATTGGTGGTTGTCCACCTTTTACCTATCATGACATAATGTCATATTTAGAATAAATCCGCTACATTTTCCGCTTCTTGCTTTTTCGTCATGATTGTTTTTTCTGTAATCTGAAAAGGTGTAGTGCGATACGCATTTACATTTTGTCTCTTTTGTGGTCTACCATTTAATACTTCATCTTTATAATTACCAATATTTTTATAAACGATTTTTTTCTCTACTGCTTCATTAACTTTTGTTTTTGCAGTTTTATCAGTAACTTGTAGTATTCTCGCCCATCTTTCATAGGAACAATTAAAATTTCCATTACCGCTGCCAATCCATCTCAATGTTGCTACATAGATATAATAATCACTCATTGTCTCGAAAGAATCAAACTTGCTATAGTCAATCTCAGTATGACCCTTTATTGATGAATTACCAAATATTATAATGATTAAATCACTTGGCTTATATTCCTTTGTGATTTCTCCATCATCATTAATAAGTTTATAGTTATTTAGAATCTCTCTTTTACCGTTACAAATTCTAATTACTTTCTTTTCCATTAGGGACAATAATCCTGTTTTAATCAAATCTATGCTTCTTTGCTTGCTTGATCCAAATTCTATTGGTGAAGTTTCATGTAGAAATGTAATGCTCGTTTCTGTGACACCTTCATAATTTTTTTTTCTTAGTAATAGTGAATAAAGATATAATTCTATTTCTGTAAGATGTGTTTCTTCCCCTTCCGTAATCAAACGGTCTGGAATCATAAAAAATGGTTCTCTTGGTTGGCTTCTCATATTCATTTCTTAATTCTCCAATCTCATAGTTATAATAATTCAAACAAGAGGTGTTTTTCTTTATTTAGTGTTTATCTATGAACTGTGTAAAAAATGTATACTTTAAAATACACTAATTACACAACCTATAGAAAAAACTGTATACGATTTAATACACTTTTTACACATCTTTAAAACAAGAATAACACATCTCGGAATTTTTGTATAATATTCAATACACTTTTTACACACTTATTCTTGATTGAACTTGTCCAATGCTTTTTGTAGCTCATCTGTCTTTTTGTAAAGTGTGAATATCTGATTATTCTTGATGCTAATCGCTTTAAACAAATAGTTGATTCCATTCTCTTTCAGATATAAGCTCATTGACTTTGTATAGCAAAAGAAATATTCTTTCGTCATATCGTTCATGCTGATTCTCCTTTCATTGAAATCATGATGGTTCTCATATTGATAAATGCAAAACTGAAAGCACCCTCAATTTGGCTTTGTAACTCGTACGGTTCAATCTTTTTAGTTTTAAATCTAGTAATTGTTTCAAAACTTCCCTGTGGTAAAGCTACTGGAAATCCTAAATGTTCACTAATCCAATTAATATCGAGTTCACGAATTAAGCTATCCTCAGTAAAATATAGTTCACCCTTTTGTTGTCTTGTACCGTACATTTCAATTCCTGTATGCAATAAGTTTTTTCTATAGAAATCATACATTTCCTCTATAGTATGAGCTTCTAATAATTCGACTAGCTCCATCATTTCTAACTGCTCTAGGTAGTTCAAAAATGTAGTTTTAAATCTGTTATCATAGAAACCTTTAAATCCAACATCTGTACATAAAAGAATCATTTTACCTTCATATGATGATGGAAGTGGTAAACCATATAAGCTCCAAATTTGAATTAATGTACTCATCGCAAACTTATCTGTGTAACGTTCCCAGTTACCACCTGTAGCCACATTAATATTTGCTGACTGCTCATTGACATAGCTGTTAGATGTTAAACGTGTTAAATGATTGTCGAAACATAAGCCGTTTTTTAAAGCTATATCTACCCCTATAGAATTTCGAATATCTGTATGATCCAGCTGTGAAATGCTTCTGAAATCATAGAAATAATTTATTTTCAAGCCGAATAAATAATCTAGTAGGCAACAAGAAATTAAACTATCTAAGTCATTCGATAATGTTACGTTTCTATTAAGTGTTTTTATATCGTGAATCCAATTCGGATAAAGTTCTTTAATTTCTTTTTTCATATTGAATGAATATCAATACAGTTTCCTTTAATTTGTTGCTTCCTTTTTCTCAAAGGTTTCTATTAAACCAGTAAAAAAGCCGATTGTATCGACTGCGTACAATTAGAGAAAAAGGAAAGCTATGTTGAGTAATTCATTTGTTCAGCTCCTTCTTATTTGTGATTTTCATTGTGAACATTGCAAATTCGGACACCAGTGTCTGTTTTAATATTGCTCAATATAATCTCGATACTTGCGAACTTTTTCCTTATCCATAGCCACTTGTTGATTTTCAAATCGTGATAATAAGCTAATCGAACAATCCACAAATTCGGCTACCTGTGATAATTTCAGTCGCTTCCTTTTACGCATAATAAAATAATCTGTATCTGTCATAATGACTCCCTTCCTTCCTATGCAAATAGTTGAATTTCTTGTATTAAAAAAGCACCCTCAATTAAGAGAGTGCTTGGTGTTAAATCAAAATTATGGAGTTACAGTTACTACTACTACCGCTTTAGGAGTACCAACCTCTAATGAATATTCTCCAACAATCATACCTTTTTGATTGTCACCATTTTTCCCCAGGACTTCAAAGTGAGCTTCTCTAAGAGCAATTGCACTTAAATAAGAATCATTGAAGAACACTATTTGATTGTCTGGTACATCACGAGAAATAACAATTTGGACATCTGAAAAATTAGTACGAATTTGGTCTACAAGTAAACCGAACTTTGATTCTACGTGTTGATAAGAGTATTTATCTTTGTAAATTTCATCAATTTGATCTTTCAACTCGCTATTAACAAATGCGTAGTAAGTACCACCTTGTAATTTGTTATCCCATAATTTTTTCATAGCGTCTTTAATTAGTTTTTCAGTTACTGCACCAGTATGAGCAATAGCATTGTTAGAATCTGCTTGTGCAATTAAACCTGCCATCTTGCGAATACCTGTAACTGAACCATCATCTTTAATACCATTAATAAGTACAGATTCTAATTTTAATTTAAGTTCGTATAAGCGATCCGCTACCTCAGAACTAAATTTTGTTGATTGCATAGCATTTGCAGTTCCTGAAATTGAAACTGCACGTAAGAAAATTTGTAATGTATTATTTAGAACACGCTTTGTAGATTGTTGGAATGTAGTTACATCTGCACCTTCAACTGCATCTGTCTCACCATCTGTTGCAAATGATTTTTCTTGCCAAGAATGTACTGTATTTAATGCTTTTTTAACGCCCTTCGATAATAGTAAAGATGTAAATGGTGTATCAGAAATGCCCAATACCGCTAATTCTTGTGATAATGAAATGTTTTCTACTTTTGTAAATCCGTTGTTTGATGTAATCATAATTTATATTTCCCCTTTTATTGTTTTAGTTTTTGTGTTTGTATGGTCATAATGACCACACTTATTTCTTACCGAATAAATTTGAAAGTTTAAAGCTAATAGCGTTTTTAACGTCACCATTTTGAATAGCTTGTGAATAAGCATCTTGTGTGCCATTTGAATCTTTCGGCTGATATGAGTTAGCAACCTTAATGTCATTTACAATCTTAGTCAATTTAGCAACCACATTAGTTAAATCCTCTGAGTTATCGACATTAATAACTTCGGCAAATGCTTCAAGTCCATTTTCTTTTAGAACTAAATTTTTCTCTTTAGCGAATAAATCTTTTTCGAGTGATTTCAAAAATTCTTGACGTTCTTGTAAAATTTCTTCTGCAAGTTGTTTAGCTTTATCTAGTTGCTCACCGTTTTCTACTATTTGCTTTCCTACCTCTTCGAGTGTTGAAAGTACCTCTACTTTTTCCACTTCTGAAACTTCTACTTCTTGAATTTCTACTTGTTCTTTTTCCATGCTGATTCTCCTATTCTAGTTAAATTTTACTGTGCATAGCTCTCTTGCAAGAACTGGCAGCGAATTATAAAAACCACTAAATTCATATATGAATGAATCAGTGGCTACATAGTCATATTGATATTTACCTTCTGAAATATTGATAATTTCATCCGTAATTTCTTCTCTAATAGTTTCGTCTGTGTTATAGATTGTTAGTTTTACATTTGTAGGAGTAATGACCTTACCTTCAAAGTCCTTAAAAAATACTAGCAATCGTACTGTATCGTTTTTTAACATTTATATCACCGTCATTTCCGTTCGGTTTAATTTGATTGAAGCAACTGAATAATTATTTCTAGCTTGTGAGCTCGTCGGATTTTCCATTATATAAACACTCGCAAAAACAGGTTTTATTACATCAACTGGAATTTCAATATCCGTAATAATTTGGATAGGTTGAATGTCTGTATTTACTGTCCTTATTGTCCGTATTACTCGACTAGCATTTGATCCGATACCTTCTATATGAGATGTAACTTGATATTCCTTCACATTTGCATTTTGCAAAGTAGCTACATTTGAAACTATCTCATCAATATGTGAAGTGACGTTTTTCGTCAACTGTAGCGTTCGTGTGGCTTCACTATAGACGTTTCCAGTGTGAGATAAAGCAATACTTACCTTACGTTTAGAACGCTCCAAGACACTAGAAATGATGTTTAAATGGCTACTGAGATTGACTGTTACGTCTTGTGAAACTACTGGAACACCAAACACCTTTAATGTCGGATAGTCGTTATTTATATTCCATGTATCTGTAAAATCCCAACCGATAAAAGTTGACTGTGTTTTCATTTGGGAAGTTGACTTCCCATTTATACCTGTTTGCGGTGAAGTAGCTTGACCACTTGTATCTTTATCCCAGTAGCAATTATTAAATGTAACATCTGTATTGTTACGAATAAATCCCGCAAATCCACTTATACCGTTATAAGATGAACCCACCGAATAGGTAACTTTGCCTGTAGAATAGCAATTTGTAATAGTTGAATTACTATCCACCGAACCAACAAATCCACCTCCGTAATAGGAAGTATTAAGATTTACAGGAATGTTTGCATATGAATTTTCTATTAACGTACTATCTACTTTGCCTAATAGTCCTCCACTTTCATCTTGTGAAGTGATTAATCCACCGTTTACATAGCAATTTTTAATGGTAGCATCGTATGAATTACCTATTAAAGCACCCGAAAAACGACTATTTAAGGCGTTAATTGTGACGTTCTCTAACCCTACATTTTGTATAGTTCCGTAAAATACTTGTCCGAATAACCCTAGAAACATTCCTTTTGATTTTGTAATAGTTAAATTTTTTATTTTAAAACCTTTACCGTCAAAATTCCCTGTAAATCCACCTACCCAATTTACTTCATCATAGAAAGCGATAGGTGTAAAATTGAACCCAACCATATCAATATCATTTGCTAACTCATATGATTCTTCGAGGTTAGTACTTATTGCTTGAAGTTGGGAGGGAGTAGAAATTAATGTAACCATTTAATCACCTCAAACTATCTGCGGAACTTGTAGTTTATGGAGGATTGTGAGGGAATCTAGCTCGGAGGAAAATTCAAATGAAGTGAAGATTTCGGTTGCTATAGCAGTACCACCTGTAGCAACATCAAATAAAACCGACTTACCGACTGTTTGACCTTGAAATGTAGCGTCACCTGTAATAACTAGCTTGTATTCAATTTCCTGTGTGCTTCCGTTGCCTGTGATAGTAAGACCATCTGCTGTGCTGAATCGTTTTAGGACTGTCCCGTCTGGTTTTCTAACTTCGAGATACTTCCAGTTAGCGAGAACAAATTCTCTAATTTTTTGATAACCGTAAATATTGATATTAGCCATGCCGTTATGACCACCTTTATATTTAATTTAATTTTGTGCAATAAAAAAAGGACACCGAAAATATCGGCATCCTAAAATGGAGAAAACAAGAATGACAAAAAACTTGTTCTCAAGTAAAACAATATAATGAACGATAGGGGGTAACTACTCCCCTACACTAAAATAATTGAATGATTATTAAAAAATTATTGACTACTTTTTATCCCTACACTTAACCTAATATATACCCAAAAGTGTGACATTTTTATTTATCCTAGTTTAGCAAAGAAATCTTTATCCTTCTTCTCTTGTAATCTTATTAAACGGTGTTTAAACGCTGACTCATTCATTTCTAGCTTATCTGCAAAGTATCGTTTGTTAATATTTAAAATGTCTCCGTCTGCGTTAAATGTAAATGGTGAAGTATTTCGAACATCTATTTCAATCTGTATTAGCTTCTTCAACTTACGATAAAAATTCATTTGATTGTTGGTCAACTTGCCTTCATTTACTCCTAGCATTTTATCAATAATCGTTTGCTTCATTTTCATTCTATCCGTACGAACAATATATTTTTCACCTTTTATTAGATGTACTTTGGTTCCCAGTAACTTTGTTAGTTTTCGATATGTTCTATTTCTAACTGAGATTGAAATAAAACCAATTATCTGTTCAACTGTTTTAGATAGGTCTACTTTTGGAAGTACCTCATATAGTGAATCCAATATTAAAGGTGATATTTCGTCTTGCAGTTTCTTAATGGCACGATTGACAGAAGGAGAAATATTTACATGGTCGCCATAAATCTTTTTAAAATCATACCAACTATCATATGATAAATAAGATTCGACTTCCTTTAGTACACTTTTAGGAATCTTATAAAAATCATCCACATGATAATGATGTCCTAGCGAAGTTAAAACGCTATAAACAAAGTCCTCACCATCAAATTTTGCTTTTTCTAATTGTGATCCTGTATCTAATGCCCACTTCATATTCTTTGCTTTCTTACTGTGACGTGACAACATGACTTTTAAGTTAAATCCAATGCGATACTCAGGTGTATTATCTTTAGTTGTATACTTTGCTCTCCACCGTCTAAAGACCTCTGTACGTTCATCCTCGTACTCTACATCATAAAACTTTGCTTGATGTTCGGTACAAACCATTTGAACATCTACCATATCCGACTGAGCTAGTTTTAATAGCTCCGCTGCTAAATCATATTTCCCCTCTTTGTGTAGCTTTACTTTCTCTATAAATTCCATAATGTGATTCCCCTTTATAATTTTAATTGCCCATTATCAGCATTTCTAATATTTAACTTTATTGTAATTTTACCCCTCACTTCTACTATAGGAACGAAAAACACTTTTATCAACAAGATCAAAAAATAAATTTAATTTGTACTGAAATTGCATTTTATTCGATTCTCAAAATGCCTTGTTTTCCTACGTTTTCAGAGGTCAATAATCGAATAAAAAGTCAATTTTATTCAAATATTTGCATGAAAAAAGGAAGCCATATTAGCTTCCAGTTAGTTTATCTTAAATATTTGTCTATAGTATCGAGTACAGATTCAAAAATCATTCTTCTGCTATAATTCGCTTTGGTTTTGTTCTTTTTGTTAATGGTATACTGACAAACATCACCAGTGTGTAAGACCAAAGCAAATATGGTATACCTTGGGGCATCAATCTCTAATCTATTTTCCTGTATAGAGTAGTTAAGAATGTCACCTATTGATTTTTTAATTTCTAAATATTTTTTTAAAGTATACAATACTTGATCTACTCTAGTTGACTCTTCATCAAGCATTAAAACGAATTCAAGTTCACGCTCATCTTTAATAAACTCACTATAATTTTCTCTGTTAATATTCATTTTATTCCTCCTCATATTTGCGTTTCTTTGACCTTGACTATCTTTGACCTAAATCGAGCATACAACAGAATTTAAAATACACCAAATATTTGTTCACTTTTTCTAAAAAAACTTTTTCACCAATTATTTAGTTGTGAAGTTAGATAGAACCCAACTAGTTTCTCTATACTTGATTCTGTAAAACTTTCAATTATATATTCATTGTTGTGCTTTTCTGCTTTCTTAATCTCATTACCTCTAAACTCCTCTAGCTTTTCTAAATCATTCTCTGATAAGTAAATATTGATTTTCATGTGTGATTCCTCCCTGTTCTTGATTAAATATATTTTGATAAATTAGTAGATTAACGCTTGACGGACGCACCCTCATTTGGCAGATTAGGAAACGCTCTAGGAAATTGGGTGCAAAGGTGTTACCTTTTATCTCACAAACTATTAAAAGTAGGTAAGACAAAAAGTAACAACTGCAAATAGGCGTCATAGTCACGTCTGAGGTTTCTCGTTATGCCCTTGTTTAGTTGTGAAGTTTCCTTCTGCATAGCTCACAACATTATCGTCCGTTGTGTGTGGTAGTCGTTTAGCTTGTCCACTTGCAAATGCTTACCTGTACCGTAATACACCGATAAACCAGCCGTACCGTTTTGGGCGTACTCCCCGATTCATCACAACCGAAAACAAGGAATCGGCTTGACCTGTGATATATCCGTTTTCTGCGATAGACGGCTACTTGACGTTGAGATTATAGAGGTTTAACGGCTTCCCCTCTTGAATTACTCCGAAAAATAGGCGCACTTAAATAAGCATTGCTTTATCTCAATTTTTTTGATAAACTGAGTTTAATCATTTTAGAATCCTTTTCGGAGGTTTCGTATTAAGTTGTGAAGCCGTAGCGATTGCCGTCGCTGCGGTTTCTTTTTTTTGAGCTTATAAAAAACTTCTTAATGTATCCGATACCTCTTCAACATCCAAATCTAAATATTGTGTTGTTACGGCTAAATCAGAATGTCCAAGTGCCTTGCTAATAACGGCAACACTTGCCCCTTTATTCAAAAGTGATTTAGCATATGATCTTCTTATTGCGTGACTCGAAATATTCTTCAATTCGTATTTTTTCGCATATTTATATAGTTGTTTCGCAATAGAATTTGATGGTGACTTGCCGTTTATTGTCCTACCTGTACTTGTTATAAAAACGTAATTATTGTTTTGTTTATAATGTTTTTTAATTATTTCATTTTGTTTTAATAGTTGCTTTAATAGTTCAGATAATTGCTCATCAATAGGCAGTTTTAATGATTTATGACTTTTCATAATATCACCCGACAGAAAAAGCGTATTTGTTGTAAAATCCAAATGTTTTTCTTCGAGTAACCCCAATGTATTACTGCGAATTCCACACCGATATAAGACCAAGATAGCGACTGTATCCCTGAATCCTACAAAAGTTGAAGTGTCTAAAAGTGAAAGTAAAACACTTAAATCGTTCTCGTTAGCACCTTTTTTAATTTTCTTATCTACTTTGATCTGAATCGTTTTCCAAAAGTTAAAATGATACCACCCATTTTCAAAACATTTTCCTAGTATAGCTTTTATAGTTTTTAATCGATTTAATTTTGTTACTTGACTTACACTATTCATCATACTTAACCATTCGTAAATTTTTTCTTTTGTAATTTCATGGAGATACGTTATTTTTACATCTGTTACAAATTTATTAAATTGATAATTGTAATCTGTAATAGTACGTTCTCTCATACCATTTAAAAGCATTTGCTGAGTTATAACTTTTAAAGCCGATTTTACAGGTATGTTTTGTACATTCTGTTGAGGTTGAGAATAATGCGTAAATGGTCTCGGTTGTATTTCCGGTAATGGTTGATTATTCGTATTTGATAATTGAATAAGTGAATTGTTGACATTAACATCAAATATTCCTGTTCTTTTAGTCATGCAAAAAACCCCCTAACGTATTTGTTAGAAGGTAGTTATTATCTAAATTTTAATCGGAATTTTTATAGGAAAAAGAATAGATGGTTCTCCATCCGTTCTTTCCCCCTTTTCTTATTTACCCTTACTCTTTAATCAAACGTAATTTTGTTAACTGCATCTCTGTCTAATTTCTTGATTACTTCTACAACCAATTTAACTGTATTTTCATAATCATCACGGTGAAGAATTCCTGCATGCGAGTGAATATAACGAGTTGCGATTCCTATGGACAATGCAGGGACTCCGTTAAGTGAAATATGCATAGAACCTGCATCTGTACCTCCACCAGGAATCGTTTCAAATTGATATGGGATATTATTTTCTTCTGCTGTATCCACAACAAAATCACGTAATCCTTTATGGGATACCATCGATGCGTCGAATAACACAATTTGTGGACCTGCTCCCATTTTGCTTGTCGATTCTTTTGCTGTAATTCCAGGTGTGTCGCCTGCAATGCCAACGTCTACTGCAAAACCAATATCTGGTTTCACTTTTACAGTAGAGGTTTTAGCACCACGTAGGCCAACCTCTTCTTGAACATTTCCTACACCATAGACAATGTTTGGATGCTTTTCATCTTTTAAGCCTTTTAATACGTCAATTGCAATAGCACACCCAATACGGTTATCCCATGCTTTTGCAAGTAATAATTTTTCGTTGTTCATTACAGAGAATTCGAAATATGGTACGACCATATCTCCTGGTAGTACGCCCCACTCCATCGCTTCTTCTTTAGAAGATGCACCGATGTCGATGAACATGTCTTTTACATCTACAGCTTTGTTGCGAGCATCAGCTGTTAAAATATGAGGAGGTTTTGAACCGATGACACCGGTAATTGTCTCACCTTTACGAGTTACAATTGTCACTCGTTGTGCAAGCATTACTTGCGACCACCAACCACCAACTGTTTGGAAGCTTAAAAATCCTTTGTCATCAATTTTAGAAATCATAAAACCAACTTCATCTAAATGTCCTGCTACCATAATTTTTGGACCGTTTGCATCGCCCACTTTTTCTGCGATTAAGCTACCTAAATTATCGTATTCTATTTTATCTGCAAAGGGCTTTATGTATTTTTCCATTACTTGACGAGGCTCACGTTCATTCCCCGGAATCCCTTTTGCATCGGTTAACTCTTTGAGCATTGTTAACGTCTCATCTAACTTTGTCATTATTTCGCCCTCCTAAATATAACTGCCATATCTATTATATTCTAAATTCAGCCTGTTTTCAAAATTAAGCGAGATACTTTTTTAATCGGCTCCCGCTCCTCCGCCACCGCCATCACTGCCTCCCCCGTCACCACCATAATAACCGCCTGAATCAGATGTTCCACCACTAGAAGTAATGCCAGTAGTCCAATACCATGTTTTAGACACATAATCCATTGGATCCGTACCAGTTATTAATAATGCAGCTAATGGGATTGTTCCTTCTGCAACCGGAATATGCACATTTTTTTGGCTGAATAAGTATGCGCGTACAGTCCACTTTTCTTGTTCATCTGTGCTTAGTCCAGCAGGCATTCCTTCTCCTATGCTTTTTTGGAAATCACGAATATTATCTTTTACACGTACAGCATTCATCGATAGAATAATTTTTGGTACTGTGATATATAAAAGAACAGTCGCTAAAATAACACCAATGTTTTCACTCATCAATTCATCGTTTACTAAATTTCCTACCATTAAACTAATAATAATCATATAAACAGTAAAGTAACCATTAGCAGATTGTTTAATCCAATAAATAATAAGAAATAGAATCGTAATAATCGCAATAAATACGATACTCCCACTGCTTCTAAGATCTGCATAATAGCTAATAGTAACGAAAGTCGCTAACAAAAGAATTGTAAAACTAATGAGTAACTTCGGCAATTTTTGATGGAAGGTTCCTGCCTCTACAAGTTCGCCCTGTACTTTTTTAAACCAGATTTTTTGATTCTTTTTAAATTCTTTTGTTCTAGTATGATAGTAATTAGCCATTCCTTTGTCTCTTTCTTTTTTCGGGGCTCCGGCTACATCATGTAGATGAAATGCCCATTTACTTAAACCGCTTCTCGTATTAAATAGCCATTCTATCAAATAGTTTTCGGATAACCCTTTTGCATTTCCTCCATTTTTCAATCGGAAAAATAACGTTTCTTTTGGAGCTTTTGGGTCATTTTTAAAGCGTATTGCCGCTTTCGATGGCTTTACGACTGCTGCTTCTTTTTCCACAAGGGAAAATAAACCTGCTAAAAAAGCTCTCTTATTCGGTTTTCCTGTCTTATATATAGAAAACAAATATAAAATATCGATATCTAATATACTTTCACCATTTCCTTCTCTCCAAAAATGCCTTTGTGGTAAAGTGACAATGAAAAGGATTGCAATGATTACTAATACAAGCGTAATTTTAGGTAGAATTTTCATAAGACCAGCAATATTAGATAACCTCTTTTGCATCGCTTCTGCTTGTTTCTTTTCGCTTGCAAAGGCTTCATTCATGGAAACAGAACTTTTCGTTTTCTCCATATTTGTCATGACAGTAGAAGGAAAAAAGAAAGTTGTTTTCGTTACAGTAAAAGCTTCCGAAATCGGCGTTTTAAATCGAATTCCAAATTCAGACTCCCCATTTGGTTTCGCATTTCGATCAAACAGCACACCATCGAATTTCGACGGATCCATCGTCTGAGGAAGAATATAGTCTATTGACACCTGCTAATAATCTTGATCATGCGCATCCCCATCCACAAAATACGTAACATCTGCCACACTGTAAGTATCATATGCTTTCACTGCATTCGAAAGCGTATATACATACAAAAAGGAAGCTTGTTCATTTGTTTTGTTTATACTTGTTCGATATACGCCATTTTCTTTCGTGACTTTTAATGTGTTTAACGTATGATCTTCGATAAAACCCGGTTCGGGGCTTAACGTTGATAATTCATGGGCGTAAAAGTCCTTTACATTGGCATCATGCTCCTTTGGAAAAGAGCGCTTTAAACTTGTATAAGTGCCATCAAAGGTATACGTGAATACTTCATTCACTAAAAGGTCGCCATTTGGTTGTATCCAAGATTTAATATGTACTTTGTCTATAGAGTAGGATCTTGCTTCCGCAACTACAGTTGTTGAAAAAGTTAATAATAATAAAGTAATAAAAAAAAGAACTTTTTCATTGACTTCACCTCCACATCACTAAGTTAGTATGTTTACGGTTTACAGTTGAAAAAGTTCCAATTATTTGTGATTTTCATTTCTTTGTATAATCTTCTAATACTAAAGCGCCCTTCTCTAGAAAATAGTTATTTTGGATAATCTTCTTCTCTTTTGCTATAAATTTCATAAGCAAAATATCCAAATAGGAAACCTAACCCAGGTCCCCAAGCAATTGCAGATAGTAAGGAAATTGGGAAGAACATGCTTAAAAGTATAGCAATAGCCAATCCAATCATCATTCCAAATGGTATTAAAAGATCTAATAAGTTTTGAGCACTTTTTGATTTTTTCTTACCAAGGGTGCCTTTTTTATATTTATGTTTCATTCTTAGAATTACAAATACTGCAATTCCACCTACTATTACAAGGGGGAGTAAAGTACGTACAATTTCCAATGTTAAGCCCATTTTATTATCTCTCCTTTCTTTCAGTTTTGAATTGACTCAATTTTAACATAGTTTATTCCATTAAACGTTACTATGCTAAAGTCAAAAAGGAGGAGGAATGCGTCTTAGTCACATCCCTCCTCACAAAAAATTCCTGGTAATAGTATAGAACTCATTCAGCTCAGAACATTCCAAAAGCAAATATACATAGAGTGCCTAGCGTGCTATCACAGTATCAATACCCACTCTTTTGTCGTTCGTAGTTTGTTTCGTTTTTAGATATGTAAGCCTGTAATACATCCTCACTACTAAAACCTAGCTTTTCTGCAATTGCACCATATAAAACCCAAATTTTTTCATATGTACTTTTCGTTGATTCATGTAAAAACGCTATGATTGCCTCGTTTGTTTGAAGAAATAAAGTAGTTAAATCTTCTTCTTTCTTTTCTACTGGCCACTCTTTTAAATCATTCAAGCCTTTTGTAATACCTAATGACAATAGGAAGTGAATAGAGTCTACATATTCTTCTAAAATAACCGTTCTTTCAGACGGTCCCTTTTCACTCCAAAACTTGAAACAACGTGTTTCATTCGCTAGTTCCGCAAGCTCTACAATAAGAGCTAATCCTTTTTTCTCAAATACATCTTCATCTACTTGTTTATTTGTTTGAATATATTCATCCAATGCTTGTTGCATCGTAAAAAGTTTTGTTAAATTCATTATTTCCTCCAATTATTTTATATTATTTTGAAACCAAACTACCTCTTCTATCGTATAGCAATTACTATGTATTTTACAAGGAGGACATTTTAATGATTTTATTATTTCGGTTGCTAATAATTGTTATAATCATATATGCTTTTTATAAAATTCTTCGTTATTTGTTTGATCCAAAAAGAAAATTAGATGAATCCTATGAGAAAGAACAGTACTACTTTTATGATGATATAAAAAATGTCCGTAAGAACTTCTTTATTACATATAAAGGGGCATTATTTGAAGGTGAAAAGTATTTAGGTACTACGGAACAAGCATTTGAAGTTGTATCTATTTTCGTTTGGATAAAAGATCCTTCAAAACTACAAGGGTTTACAAAAGAAGATTTTCGCTTTTTACAAAATGAAATACGAATGAATTACCCTTCCGCCAAAATCAACTGGAAAAGCCCGATTGAACAATTAATGAAAGAGGAAGCATAAAAAACAGCGAACATCCCTTATATAATCATAGGGTTGTTCGCTTTTACTAACCAAAAAAGTAAAAAACCATACAAAATGAGCAACATTAAAAAACCGACACGAAAATTTGTATGCTTTGTTTTGTGTCGGAATAGTTGCATACCTAAATAAGCACCAATGCCTCCACCAAAGATCGCAAGTGTCCATAAAGTACGCTCTGAAACTCGTTGTTTATGTTTTTTTGCTTGAGACTTATCATAGCCCATAACTAGAAATGAGATAATCGACATTAATAAAATAAATATGAGAATAATTTCCGTCATTTCATACCCCTTGTACAAAAAAAGCTGATAGAATCTCTATCAGCTTTTTTATCGTTTATTATTTAGCGATTGCTTTTTTTGCTGCATCTGCAAGTTGTGTAAATGCTGCTGCATCAGTTACAGCTAAGTCAGCTAACATTTTACGGTTAACTTCGATTTCAGCTACTTTCAATCCGTGCATTAAACGGCTGTAAGAAAGACCGTTTAAACGTGCTGCCGCATTGATACGTGTGATCCATAATTTACGGAATTCACGTTTTTTGTTACGACGGTCACGGTATGCATACATTAGTGATTTCATAACCTGTTGGTTTGCAACTTTATATAATGTATGTTTTGAACCGTAATAACCTTTAGCTAATTTTAATACTTTTTTACGACGCTTTTTTGTTACTGGTGTGCTTTTTACGCGTGGCATGATTCATTACCTCCTGCTATTCTTTCGAGATTTAAATTTCTTATTACTTCATGTAAGTTAGTAAAGTTTTGATACGTTTGTAATCGCCTGAAGAAGCTACTTTAGTTTTACGTAGTTTACGTTTAGCTTTAGTAGATTTGTTAGCGAATAAGTGGCTTCCAAAAGCACGGTCATGTTTTAATTTTCCTGTACCCGTTTTTTTGAAACGCTTTGCAGCTCCACGGTGAGTTTTCATTTTCGGCATGTCGAATTCCTCCTAAACAATTGTACTCTATTACTGTTTTTCGTTCTTTGGTGCAAGCACTAAGAACATACTGCGGCCATCCATTTTCGGTTTTGATTCAACCGTAGATACTTCCGCACAAGCTTCGGCAAAACGATCTAAAACGCGTTGACCAATCTCTTTATGAGTAATGGCACGACCTTTAAAACGAATAGATGCTTTCACTTTGTCTCCTTTTTCAAGGAACTTGATCGCGTTTTTAAGTTTCGTTTGGAAATCATGTTCATCGATTGTTGGGCTCAAACGAACCTCTTTCATCACGATGATTTTTTGATTTTTACGGACTTCACGATCCTTTTTTTGCTGCTCAAATTTGAATTTACCATAGTCCATGATACGAGCGACTGGCGGCTTGGCTTGAGGAGCCACAAGGACAAGATCCAAATTTACACGACCTGCAATTTCAAGTGCTTCGTTACGTGTTTTCAATCCTAATTGATCACCATTTTGATCAATAACTCGTAGTTCGCGTGCTCGAATGCCATCGTTTACATACATGTCTTTGCTAATAACAATCCACCTCCAAATAGTGTCGCGAATACATGGTTTGGGCATAAATTCCGTAGAAACGAATTACTTACGCCGTTTTCGATCAAATAAAAAAACGAGCAGACATAAGATGTATGTCTGCCCGCCGATATAAGAACATGTAGATGCCTACATGTTACAGTCGATCGTGTGCTTACCAGTCAACAACTTAATGTGTCGAACAGGTGAGAAGCGGGCAGCCTCTTCTTATACCACAAACTAGTATTCAATAACCTTTATAACTATAGCATGACAAATTCATCATGTCAACACTATTTTATTAATGTTTCACTTCTTCTAAAACACGAGCTAAAAACGCATCGAACGGAATACTTTCTGACTGCTGTTCTCCGTATTTACGTACATTCACATTACCTGCTTCTAATTCCTTATCACCTAAAACGAGCATATATGGAATCTTTTGCATTTGTGCTTCTCGAATTTTATAACCAAGTTTCTCTTCACGGTCATCCATTTCTACGCGGAATCCTGCTGCTACTAATTGCTCTTCGATTTTTTTGGCATAATCGAAATGCACTTCATTGGAGACTGGTATAATTTCTACTTGAACTGGAGCTAACCAAGTTGGGAATGCACCTTTGTATTCTTCGATTAAGAATGCTACGAAACGTTCCATTGTAGAAACTACTCCGCGGTGAATAACGACTGGACGATGCGGCTTACCATCTTCTCCAACATATGTTAAGTCAAAACGCTCTGGTAATAAGAAGTCCAATTGAACTGTAGATAAAGTTTCTTCCTTACCAATTGCTGTTTTTACTTGAACGTCTAACTTCGGTCCGTAGAACGCTGCTTCGCCTTCTGCTTCGAAATAATCTAAACCTAGCTCGTCCATTGCTTCTTTTAACATTGCTTGTGCTTTTTCCCACATTGCATCGTCGTCGAAATATTTCTCTGTATCTTGTGGATCACGGTAAGATAGACGGAATGTGTAATCTTTTAAGTCAAAATCCTTATATACAGAAATAATTAGCTCTACTACTTTTTGGAACTCTTCTTTAATTTGGTCAGGACGTACGAAAAGATGCGCATCATTTAATGTCATGCCGCGAACGCGTTGTAAACCAGAAAGTGCCCCGGACATTTCATAACGGTGCATTGTACCAAGTTCCGCAATACGTAATGGGAGATTACGATAAGAATGCATACCGTTTTTGAAAACCATCATATGGTGTGGACAGTTCATTGGGCGCAGTACTAATGTCTCGTTATCCATTTCCATTGGTGGGAACATCGAATCTTGATAGTGATCCCAGTGACCGGAAGTTTCATAAAGGTCTTTAGAGCCAAGTACTGGAGTATAAACATGTTTATAACCAAGTTTAAGCTCTTTATCTACGATATAACGCTCAATTACACGACGAATAGTTGCACCGTTCGGTAACCAAAGCGGTAAACCTTGTCCTACTTTTTGGGAATTCGTAAATAGTGCTAACTCTTTTCCAATTTTACGATGATCGCGCTCTTTTGCTTCTTCTAGCATGTCTAAATGATGTTTAAGCTCTTCTTTTTTAAAGAATGCAGTACCATAAATACGTTGTAGCATTTTATTGTCGCTATTCCCGCGCCAATATGCTCCCGCAATGCTTAATAATTTGAACTCTTTTAGTTTACCAGTTGATGGTACATGTACTCCGCGACAAAGGTCGAAAAATTCTCCTTGCTCATAAATGGATACTTGTTCACCTTCTGGAATTGCTTCCAAAAGTTCTACTTTATACTCATCTTCTTTAAATTTTTCGAACGCTTCTTCGCGAGATACATCATGTCTTATGATTTCAATATTCTCATTAATAATTTTTTTCATTTCTTTTTCGATTAACGGGAAGTCGTCTGCAGTAATCGGTTCTGGAGAATCAATATCATAATAAAAGCCATTTTCGATCACAGGACCAATACCGAGTTTTACATCTTTAAACAAACGTTTAATCGCTTGTGCAAGTAAATGAGCTGAACTGTGACGAAGAATTTCTAATGCTTCTTCAGATTCTGGCGTAATAATGGCAATTTCTCCGTCTGTCGTAATTGGTGTTTTTAAGTCGATTAGTTGCCCGCTAAGTTTACCTGCTAACGCTTTTTTACGTAATCCAGGACTAATGGATTGCGCAATTTCTTCTGTAGTTGTCGAAATAGGAAATTCCTTTTCCGCTCCGTCTGGAAATTTTAACTTAATAACTTCTGTCATGTTGAACACTCCTTGTATAATAATCTTTGGAGAACGCAAAAAAACCTCATCCCTAAAAAGGGACGAGGTTCAAATCGTGGTTCCACCCTTCTTCTGTCTACTAAAACAAAAGTAGACGAAGCTCTGCATCGGCTAACGGGCCGGTGACCGGTAACTGCTACTTAAATTTCACAGTTGCTGCTCGGAGGTGGTAAATCGATTGCCGGTACTTAAGAAGCTTCCAGCCAAGGCTTCTCTCTCTAAAAAGTCGTACAAACTGATTGTTGTCCTCTTCAATGCATTTACTTATTCTTATGAAAATGATTATACGCTACTCAAAAATGATTTGCAAGTAGCTATAATGACTGACTTTAGCTTTCCCGCCAATTCTTTCCTTGAAGTGAAATTGGCTTCGTAAGTGCACGAATGCGCTCCATAATCCGACCAGCTTTCACTACTTCTTTTTCTCCGCGCTGCGTGACTGAGAGATGGTGCTCTAACTCAGAATAATTGAAGTTAGACGTAATAAAAGTAGGGAGCTGCTCCGACATTCGATAATGCAAAATCGTTCCTATTATCTCATCTCTTGTCCAGCTCGACATTACTTCAGCACCAAGATCATCTAGCATTAAAACGGGAGCTTTTTTGACAAACTCTATTTTTTCTGAGAGGGATTGATCTTGAATGGCTTGTTTCATCTCTCGCAAAAATTCAGGAACATAAACTACTACAGAATGAATATGTTTCGCAGCTAATTCATTCGCTAGTGCACCAAGCAAATAGGATTTCCCAACACCGAACTTCCCGTGAATATAAAGCCCTTTTGTCGGTAATGTATTAGTCCGTTTATATTCTTCCAGAAAGTCAACTGCAGCACGAACAGCAACTACTCGACTACCATCATTCACATCAACATCGCTAAGACGTGCCTCCATGACCTCTTTTGGCATATGTATGCTATCAATCATGGAAGTCACTTTTCTCCGTTCGTCCTCTATTATTCCTCGTTGACAACGAACATATTCTAAATCAATTAGACCACGCTCTAAAACTAATTTTGGCTCATAGCCTTTCATTACATTCATGCAAAGTTCTAAAGATTCGCAAGAACCACAATCATGGGACTGAGACTTATATTCGTATAATTTACTTAATCCACGATCTACTATTCGTTTTGATATATCCCCCGCGTTTTCCTCTAAAAACTTTTGCACACCTGGATCTTCTAATACTTCTTTCTTCATTTCATCTAGCCTTGTTGAGAATTCAGGCGTTTGAACCATTCTTTTTAATGTTTCATTAATACGCTCCATTTTTTCCACCTACCTCTTCAATGCATTCAAATCAGCTAATAGCTTTTGTCTTTCTTCATCTATATTTTGAATACCATTTGTTGTTTCTCCGGACTGTTTCGTTTCTCCATCTTTTTTATAAAACCAATCTGGTACTTTTTCTTCGCGAACTGGTTTTTTCGTATAGGATTTCTGCTTAGCGCCTTCGCTTTTCCATTTTACATATTGCTCGTGTTCACTTCTTGCTAGTTCCATGGCCTGTTTTGCTGTTTTCACATTTTTTCGCATCCAATGGGAAGCAATTTTTTCAGCATAATTTTTCGTCAGTTTCATATCCGTTCGAAGCAACACATATTGCAAAAGTACATTGACCACACCTATAGGCATTTTAAAATGAGTCACAAAATGAGTCGCTAATTGCACATCTGCTAAAATTGGTTCTTTGCCGTTTGCAATATCTTTTAATACTGTTACGGGAGCGGTCGTTTCTAAATAATGGATAAGTTCTTCTTCTTTCGATAAGGGCTGGCTCTTTTCAGGTACGGGTTTAGCCGATTGCTCGATTTTCTCCATAACGGGGGCAGTTCTAGAGACAGTTAGTTTATAGTAATCAGCGCATGCTTTTTTTAATCTTGCTTCGGAGAGATGTAGTTCATCATCTAATGCAAGAATAACCACTTTTTGCATCTCAACTGGATGTAGATTGTATAAAAAAGCTAGTTTTGCAATTACTTCTTTTGCTTCTATCGTCATCGCTGATTTTGGAACTAGTTGTTCCGACAGCCCTTCCTGTAATAAAGCAAAATCAAATTGCTCGAAGTAAAAAGGCAGACTAGCCATTCTTTTTTTGGATTGAAATTCGTCATCATAAGATATAGCATTCCCAGTTTTCGAAGATGGTTTAAACACATCCATAAATGTTCTGGAAACATCCGTAAATCCTTCATGCCAGTTCGCAGGTTGGATAAATCGACTGCGTAATTGTTTATATGCATTTTCCCCAATTTTGCCTAACAAAAACATCGACAATAATGGATCTTTTAAAAAGGACTCTGCATCGAGTGGAGCAGTTAATTCATAATAAAAGACACGACCATCATTCTCTGATTTTTGCCAAGTACGAAGTAGTCCTATTGCTTCTAATGCAATTCTTGCTTGAAAAATTTTACCGATGGAAACACCTAATACATTCATTAGTTGATAATGAGGTAACCCCTCGTTATTATTTGCTTCTCCATCTGCCCATAACGTTAAATATAGGCTTATGCTTTCTGCTCCCACTAATGGCTGATAAAATAATGTTAATAACTGGCGATCATAATCCGAAAAAGAATATGGCAAGCGAATCATATACATGTCTGCTGGCTGAAGCTCCTTATATAACATCGACAGTTGCACCTACTCTCTTGCTGCTTATAATGTTGGATTTTTTTTTATTATTTCTTTTAATTCTTCTATAAAGACGGTTATATCTTTAAATTGACGATAAACAGAAGCGAATCGAACGTAAGCAACTTCATCTACTTCCGCAAGCTTGTCCATTACTTTTTCGCCAACTTCTTCTGATTTTACTTCAGAATTTCCCGCTCTTCGCAATTCTTTTTCAATCGAAAATACGATATCTTCTAGTTGAGCTAGCGCAACTGGTCTTTTCTCACATGCACGTATGAGACCACGAAGCACTTTTTCACGACTAAACTCTTCTCTTGACCCATCTTTTTTAACTACGATTAAAGGGGTTTCTTCCACCTTTTCAAATGTTGTAAATCGAAATCCACAAGCTTCGCACTCTCTTCTTCTTCTAATTGCCTTGTTATCATCAACCGGCCTAGAATCAACAACTTTCGTGCCATTATATTGACAAGTTGGACATCTCATATTTTCTCACCTAAATCCTTACATCAATTTGTATATCTATTATAACAATATTCTCGGATAAAATCGAAAAAGCAGAGGAATCGCTTCCTCTGCTAAGTCATCTAGGCTAAGTTATTACGCTTGAACTGTCATGCGCGACTTAGGTACATTAACTGGACCCATTCCACGAGGCATTTCAATCGTTTCGCGTATTCCAGCATTAAGAGCATCTGCAATATAATTAGCTGCAATTGACGGGTCTAAATCACCACATGTATACACATCAATGCTAGCATAACCATGCTCTGGAAAGCTGTGAATCGTTAAATGTGATTCGGAAATTATAACGACTCCACTTACACCTTGTGGTGCAAATTTGTGAAATGCAACTTCTCTGACTTCTGCACCAGATTTCAGCGCAGCATCAACAAATGTTTGCTCGATAAATTGCATATCGTTAAGTTTGTCGAAATCGCATTCCCATAGTTCAGCAATAATGTGACGTCCCATTGTTTCCAATGTCCGTTTCCCCCTTTGATAAGTTTTAGTTTAAAAATTAACAATCAAAGTTGACTACCACGGGGGAAAGTTAGTCCAAAGAGGTCCTAACCCTTTAAGTAGTCCATGTACGTGAAGTACACGATTACCATTATATGATGTATTGATAAAATAAGCAACAAATAAAAAAAGATAGTTCAAAATATAGATTATAGTGCGCCGTAACAGTATCCGATGGGATTTTCGCTGTACAATAAATGGTTAAACGAGACAATAAACACTGTGAACGTGACAAACTACCACCTGAACACGACAAAAGCTATCTTGAACGTTACAAACCTCCTGCCCAACACTACAAAACTAATTTGACTGCAGATATATTGCACATTCAAGGAATTAAGACTCAATATTACTATATTCCGCTCCAATCAAGAAGTGGCATGCTATATACTTCATGAACGGTTATCCAAATTGCATAGAATTTAAATTCTTAAAGCATAAAAATCCTCATCCTAACGAATTAAGAATGAGGATCATCATTTTATAAACTGGAGACTACTTTTAGTCCGGTCGCTACTTTTTTCGTTAAATCAACTACTCTTGCAGAATAACCCCACTCGTTATCGTACCAAGCAAGTACCTTTACTTTACGATCACCGATGACCATTGTAGTTAATCCATCTATAGTAGAAGAAAGAGTAGACGTATTAAAATCAATGGAAACAAGTGGCTCGGTTGTATATCCTAAAATTCCTTTCATAGATCCTTCAGATGCTTGGAAAAAGGCTTCATTTACTTCTTCAACAGTTATATCTCTTTGTACATCTACTACTAAATCAACTAAAGATACATTTGGAGTTGGTACACGAAGTGCCATACCATGGATTTTCCCTTCTAGCTCTGGTAATACTAGTGTAAGCGCTTTTGCCGCACCTGTAGAAGTAGGAATAATGGATTGCCCACATGAACGCGCACGTCTCAAATCCTTATGTGGATTGTCTAGATTATTTTGATCATTTGTATATGCGTGAACCGTTGTCATTAACCCGTTTTCAATTCCAAATGTATCATTTAATACTTTTGCAACTGGTGCTAAACAATTTGTCGTACAACTCGCATTCGAAATAATATGATGATTGTTCAAATCTAGTTTGTCGTCATTTACACCCATCACAATAGTTGCATCTTCGTTTTTGGCAGGAGCAGTAATAATTACTTTTTTCGCTCCAGCTGTTAAGTGAGCACCTGCTTTTTCTCCATCATTAAACTTACCAGTTGACTCAATTACAATGTCGACATTCAACTCTTTCCAAGGTAAATTAGCTGGATCACGATCATTGACAATTTGAACTCGTTTGCCATTTACAACAAGTGCATTTTCTTCTATTGTTACTTCTCCGGAAAAAGTACCATGAGTAGAGTCATATTTGATTAAATGTGCTAAAGTTTCTAAAGGATACCTTGCATTAATTGCCACAACGTTTAACTCTTCCTGTACAATCGCTTGGCGAAATACCATTCGTCCAATACGTCCAAAACCATTAATTGCAATTGAAGCTGTCATGTGAAAATCCTCCTGTGACTGTGTGATACTTTATATTTTATAACTTGTAATTAGTATAACACATTATAACAATCATGTAGCCCCAATTTAACAGAAAGATATTTTTATTTAAAATCTAGTTGGTTGTCCTTGTTCATAAAGACACTAGCGCCTGTTCCAGCCCCTATTTTGCAAATGGGAAAGCTGAATGAAATGTCGCACATAATAGGGATAATGCATCGTAGGGGTTACCGCTGGGATTTCCGCTGCAGGGCGGACGCTTTCCGCGGGGTGAGCGATGAGCCTTCACCGCCGCTTGTACGTACGTTGTGAAGTCTCATTTGTCTCACTTGATCCCACCGGAGTCGCCGCCCTTCCGCTCCAATCCATAAAATTTGCTAGCTAGTCAGTTTAAATCTTACAAAATATGGTTGAACGAGATAAAATCCACTGCGAACGCGACAAACTGGCCTTCGGACACGACAAAGACTAACCCGAAAGCGACAAAAAGACCGCTCAACACGACAAGCCCGAGATCCTATAATTAAGACGCATTATATCTATACCGCATTCTATATAAAAAACGATATTCCTTATGTTATTTGAAAAAGTTATCACCATTTCTAAATTTTTATAAATACCTAAGCAATAATAAAAGACTGTAAACAACTTGTTTTTTCAAGTTTGTCTACAGTCTTATATGCTACGCGATCAAGACGTTCCAATCGCTTAAGATTTTTTTCAATTGTTGTTCCGTCGATTCCAACGTTCCATTATTATAAATAACTGCATCTGCTTCTTTTTCTTTAATCGATAATGGAAGTTGAGATTGGATTCTTGCCTTTGCTTCTTCTAGCGTATAATTATTTCGAGCCATTAATCGTTCCAGTTGCGTTTCTTCTGTAACCGTTACAACTAATATTTTCTCTACATACGATTGCAGTTTGCTTTCAAATAATAATGGGATATCCATAATAATGGTTGGATGACCATCTATTAACAGTTGCTCTTTTTGGCGAAGCATTTCTGCACGAATGGCTGGATGAATAATGTCATTTAATTGTTTCCGCTTAGAAGGACTAGAAAAAATAATTTCACCCAGTTTTCCGCGATTTAAGGTACCATCTTCTGCAATTACTTCTTGGCCAAATACTTCCTGTATAGTTTGCAGTGTTTCCGTTCCTCTTTCAACGACTACACGTGCTACAAGATCCGCATCTACAATTGGGTAACCTAATACCTTTAACATATTCGAAACGGTACTTTTCCCACTTGCAATACTTCCAGTTAAACCAATGATCATAACAATCCTCCGTTATTTCTGACATGTACCACAATAAGTGGAGGTTCTACCACCTATTGTTTTTTGCAATGTTTTTCGATTACAAATGGGGCAATTCTTTTTACCGTACATTTGTAGTCTATCTTGCATATTACCAGCTTCCCCGTTGATGGAGCGATAATCGGAGATCGTACTTCCTCCGTTTTCGATACTATCCAGTAGCACGATAACAATTTCGTTAAATAATTGAATTTTTCTTTCCTTACTAATTCGCTTAACTTTTCGAGCTGGATGCATTCTCAAACGGAATAATGCTTCCGTAGCATAAATGTTTCCACAACCCGATACGACGTGACCATCCATGATAAATTCCTTGATCGCTTTATTCTCATATTTGGGCAACACACTCATCGCCAAATAATGATCTAAAGCGTCTTGGTCAAAAGGCTCTGGAGCCATTAATAATAACGGTGGGTAGTCTGCTTCACTCTCGAGTAATCGGAGCTCTCCGAATCGTCTAATGTCCGCATATACGAGCATGCCACCTTCCTCCAAATGGAAAATGACATGTGAATGCCGCTTAAACTTTTCTTCTTCAATTTCATGCAAGTTGCGAACGTAAAACCATGCCCCAGACATTCCTAAATGTGAAACGAGTAAATGAGGTATCCCATCTTTCAACAAATGAAAATAAATATATTTGGATCGTCTATCGATTCTTTCAATCGTCATGTGAGGCAGTGCTTCTCGGAACGACTCAACATCTGCCCCTTTAATAATTGCTTCTTTGCCATTAGCTTTAGATGTCATAATCGTTTCTGAGACTTCTACAGATTTAATTGTTTTGCCCGTCGCAATTGGTCGCAAAGACCGAACGACCCCTTCCACTTCCGGTAATTCAGGCATATTAAAAACCCCTTATTTTGTTTCGTACCAAGAAGCACCAAATGCATAGTCCACTTTCAACGGAACTTGTAATTTAATCGCCGTATCCATTACTTCTGGTACAATTTTTTCAAGTAATGCAATTTCTTCTTTCGGTGCTTCGAAGATTAATTCATCATGTACTTGTAAGAGCATCTTCGTCTGCATTTTTTCATCTTTCAAACGTTGAGCCATATCTATCATCGCTTTTTTAATAATATCCGCTGCACTCCCTTGAATTGGTGTATTCATCGCGGTACGTTCGGCAAAGCTTCGTAGATTAAAATTGGAACTTGTAATTTCAGGTAAATATCTTCTTCGATTTAATATCGTCGTAACAAATCCTTTTTGTTTTGCTTCATGCACGATATCATCCATATATTCTTTTACACCCGGAAAACTATTTAAATATTGCTCGATAAAAGTCGCTGCTTCTTTTCTCGTAATGTCCAAGTTTTGCGATAAACCATAATCGCTAATCCCATACACAATACCAAAGTTAACTGCTTTTGCAGCACGGCGCATGTCCGATGTCACATTTTCTGCATCTACATGGAAAACATCCATTGCCGTTTTCGTATGGATATCTAGGTCATTAATAAACGCTTCTACTAAGTTTTTATCTTCCGACATATGCGCCAAGACACGAAGTTCGATTTGAGAATAATCGGCTGCAAACATAACCCAATCAGGACGCGTCGGTACAAATGCTTTTCGAATCTTTCTACCTTCTTCTAAGCGAACCGGTATATTTTGCAAGTTCGGATTAATCGAACTTAATCGCCCTGTAGAAGTTAATGCTTGTTGGTAGCGCGTATGGATTTTCCCATCTTCTTCATGGATTTCTTTCAACAGACCTTCAATATACGTTGAATTTAACTTTCCTAATTGACGATAATGAAGAATTTGTTCAATAATTTCATGCTCTCCAGCTAATTTCTCTAATACATCCGCTGCTGTGGAATAGCCAGTTTTCGTTTTCTTAATCGGAGTTAGTCCAATTTTTTCAAATAAAATGACGCCTAATTGTTTAGGGGAATTAATATTAAATTTCTCCCCTGCTAGCGCATATATATCTTGCTCAATGGATTGTAGCTTTATTTCTAAGTCATGACCCATTTCGACGAGAATTTGTTTGTCTACTTTCACTCCGTCCGATTCCATCGTACCAAGAATCGATGCGAGTGGTAATTCTAAATCTTTGTACAATGCGAATTGCTCGTTTTCTTTTAGCTTTTCTTCCAAAGTCGGCTTTAATTGCCAAACTGCAAGAGCTTTTCGTGCTGCATGTTCCGCAAGCTTTTCTTGCTCCGGCGTTGATTTTTTTGCACCTTTTCCATAAACACTTTCATCTGTCCATACATTATAATTTCCGAATTCTTTTGCGAGTGTGGAAACGTCGCCAGAAGAAATGGATTGATTGACTATATAAGCAGCTAATAGCAGATCAAACTCTGCTCCTTGAATACTTATTCCATGTTTTCTACTTACTGCCTGTGTCGCCTTCGAGTCTGATAAAAATTTCTGTTTCGAGTCATCCTCTAACCACGCACAAAAAGCATCGGATTGAAATGCTTTAGCCCCTTGGATAAAATACGAGCCTTCCCCGTCTGATAAAGCGATTCCTAGTAGTTCACTCGTATGATATTGTTCATCATACATTTCGAAATGAACTGCCATTTGGTCTTTTAAAAGGGAAGCATCTACTTCCTCCAACACTTGATAATCCATTTCGGCAGTTTCCTGTTCTTCCGCAACGAAATCAGATTTCTCTAATAGTGTTTTAAACGAAAGCTCTTTCCAAATCGCCACTACTTCTTCCATATTAGGTCCACTGTATGTCAGATCAGCGATGGCAACTTCAACTGGCGCATTTGTTTCGATTGTTGCAAGTGTTTTACTCATTTTTGCTTGGTCTTCGTTTGCCACTAATTTCTCTTTTAATTTCACTCCACTAACAGCATCTAATGCTTCATAAAGACTTTCTACGGAACCATGTTCTTTTAATAGTTTAATCGCCGTTTTTTCACCAACTCCAGGTACACCTGGGATATTATCAGACGTATCTCCCATGAGACCTTTCATATCAATAATTTGCAGTGGTGTAAGCCCGTACTTTTCTTCTATGTGAGCAGGTGTATATTTTTCAATATCTGTAATACCTTTTCGTGTAATATATACAGTTGTACGATCCGATGCTAACTGCGTCAAATCTTTGTCCCCTGATACAATGATAACTTGTTGACCTTTTGCATCGGCTTGTTTACTTAGTGTCCCGATAATATCGTCCGCTTCATACATTTCCAACTCGTATCGTTTAATCCCATATGCATCGATAAGTTTTCGAACGTAAGGGAATTGTTCAGAAAGCTCAGGTGGCGTTTTCTGTCTTCCACCTTTATATTCTCCAAAAGTAGAATGTCGGAATGTTGTTTTTCCCGCATCGAATGCTACGAGCATATGTGTTGGTTTTTCTTCTTCCATAATTTTTTGAAGCATAAGTGTAAAACCATATACAGCGTTTGTATGTACACCATGTTCGTTTGTTAATAATGGTAATGCAAAGAAAGCTCGATATGCGAGACTATTTCCATCCAATAAAAGGATTTTTTCGTTGGACATTCCACTCACTCCTTCTTAATCAAATTCGGCTTGGCGTATTTCCGCCATCCGCCGGAGGCTTAACTAATTCAGCGGCATTTGCTGAATTAAGTTAAATAAAATCGTCATTCCCTATATCTTACCATGATAGTAAGGGGAATGACGATTCATAAACTATTCTAAGTAACCTGAAAGAATTTTCGCATAAGGAGAGTCAGACGGAATAATAATCATTGTATCTTCCCCAATCGTTTTTTTGTACGACTCCAGTGTTCGATATAAAGAATAAAACTCTGGATCTTTTGAAAACGACTGATTATAAATTTTTGCAGCTTCCGCTTCACCTACCGCTTCGATAACAGCAGCATCTTTTTTTGCAGTTGCTAACATCTCGCGTACTTGACGATCGGTTTCTGCCTCTATGCGACGCTTATCTGCATCCCCAGTGGATAAGTATTTTTGTGCAATTTTTTGACGTTCAGAGATCATTTCATTATAAACAGATTGTTCGTTCTCTTCTGGTAAATCTATCCGTTTAATCCGAACATCGACTACCTCAATACCGTATTTATCTTTTTCCAAATGCGCATTTACTTCTGCTGTAATTTTATCATTTAAGCTACCTCTAGATGAATTTTCATCGTTAATAATATCATTATATTCAAGCTGACCAAGTTCCGAACGAACGACCGAGTAGATAAACTCCTCCATACGAGAACTTGCACCAACTAAACTTCCCGCACTTTTAATCATTTGTTTTGGATCTACAACATGCCAAACTGCATAATTATCAATAATGATTCGTCTTTTATCTTTCGTGTTAATCTCTTTTTCAGAAAGCTTATAGTTCATCTGATATTTTGGTATAGTCGTTACGCTTTGAACAAATGGCACTTTCATATAGACTCCTGGTTCATATTTAACGCCGACAACTTCCCCAAATTGACGAATTATTTTATAGTCGCCTTCTTTCACAACGTAAACGTTAGCAAATGCGACAACGATAATAACAAAAGCTAAAAAAATAGTAATAAATGACTTATAGTGCTTTTTAAAGTCCATTGGCGCTTTTTCTTTTTTCGGTTTCTTCTCAACTGTTTTAAATTTTGTCTCTAAGTTGGAAAACGGGTTATGATTATCTGCCATTATTGTCCGCTCCCTTCCTCTGTTTTTGTATCCGCTGGTGGAGTAGTTTGTTTATTAGAATCTAGTGATTGAAGCGGCAAGTATTTCATTGTTCCACCTTCATCATTCATAATGTAAATTTGTGCATTTGGTAACACAGCATCTAACGTTTCCATAATAAGTCGTTCTCTTGTAATCTCTTTATTATGTTGGTATTCTGCAAATAGTTTATCAAATAATGCGACATCCCCTTTTGCTTGTTCAATGCGGGCAGTTTTTAGCCCTTCTGCATTTGAAATTATCGCATCTTTTTCCCCTATTGCTTCACTCATTTTTTGGTTTTCATATTTTCCAGCTTGGTTTACTTTTGTATTTTTCGTTTCTTCCGCATCTGTTACAGCCATAAATGCGGAACGAACTTCATCATTTGGTAACTCTACATCTTGTAATTTAACGTTTAGTACTGTAATGCCAATATTATATTTTTCTATTAATGAAGCAAGTAACTCCGTTGTATCCGCTTCGATTTGTGCTTTTCCTGAAGTTAGCGCATCGTCTATTTTCGAATTACCAATTACCGAACGAATAGAAGCGGACGTTGCATCATGTAGTAATTCCTGAGGACTTTGGACGTTAAATAAGTATTCTTTAGGATTCGTAATTTTCCATTGTACAACTAAATCCGTTAGGACAATATTATCGTCTCCTGTAATCATTTTTGTATCTTTATCAAAAGATGCAGTAATTTCTCCATTTGGTGCTTGTTCATATCCAAACTGAAGACTGAATGTTTCCTTTGATAGTTTTTCCACTTTTTGTATTGGCCAAGGCATTTTAAACTTTAGACCCGACTCCGTTATCGGGTCACTTGCCTCCCCAAACGTAATAACAATTGCTTGTTCTGATTCGTCTACTGTGTACCAAGATGTAAATACAGCAGATAATAAAATAATTCCTAAGATTGAAGCAACAATGATGGATATTAATCTCTTTGTACTCATCGTATTTCCCCTTTCTATATGTATACTTCTTTTACGGAGTAACAGCCCATTTGGTTTCAAAAATAAAAAAACTAGCTTACAAAGGATAGTTTGCGTAGTCTAGAGATAATGCGTCTTATAAAGCTCTTTTAGGTGACCGCTATGATTTCCGCTTCAGGTGGACGCTTTCCGCCCTGCAGCGGAGATCCAAGCGGTAACTAACTACGACACATTATTCCTATTTTGCGCTTAATATGAACAGGAACATTCTTTCATTTTTTAGAGAAAGTTATCAAATAACATTAAATATTAATTTCCTGGAAAATAAAAAAGCTAGCTGAGCGCTAGCTTTTTTAGGTAAATCGTTTGGAAAAGGGGTCTATTTAAATGTAACAGACGATTGTAAATCTATTATGAATATATTGTAAATCTTTCCTTACCAATTATTATTTTTATATTTTCTATAATAATTAAACTGGCGAGCAATTAAATAGAATTTTCTTGTTAAACTCGTGTCTTTTTTATAAAATAGAGGATTTCCCCATTTTCCGGTTCTTAACAAATGTCTTATTTCTCTTTGAATTTCTTTATTATCCACAAACTTCTTTAGCACAATCTTCGGCACTACTGTAAACAAATAATGCTCATTTAATAAAGTTAACGGTTTTGCTTTGTTATAAATCACATCGTCCACGAAATATCTCGCCATATTATGTCCAAGAGCTGTCGTATAATAACTTGAACGTCCTTGACGAATGTTTACTTCGAACACTTTAAATTTACCATCGCGTTCATCAAACTTCAAATCGAAGTTAGCAAATCCAACATACCCGACTGCTTCTAAGAAGTGTTGAAGCTTTTTCATCAATTCCTCGTTATATCTCGTAATTAGCGCTGTATAGTTTCCGATTGCCGTAACCGTATGTTCTTGCAGAACAACTTGTGCAAGTGTACTTAACTGCGCTTTGCCCTTCGAATTCATATAAAATACAGAATCCCACATATACGTATCATCACCAGGAATATAATCTTGAATGATTAAATCCTCCATATATCCACTAGCATTCACTTTGTTGATGACATCATTTAGTTCTTCACGTGATTCTACACGATATACTTTTTGTTGCCCAGGAAATTTATTTTTATAATATTGAACCCCATTACTTGGTTTAATGATTAACGGAAACAATACTTCTTCCGTAAAAGGCTCCTTTTTGGCACAAGCATAATAGTATGTTTTTGGTGCATCAATACCATGCTCCTCGCAAAGCTTATAAAAATTCGATTTCACAAGAAGATTGTTCATTAACTCTTCTGACATGTAGTTAAATACATACATTTCTCGTAATGCTTTCGCATTTTCAATAATTAGTCGGACATAGAAATCATTTGTTCCAATTAACAACAATTGCTTTCCAGCCATTTTATATTTCTTCGCCACTTCCGTTAAAACAGTGACAAACGCAGCTTTATCCCATAAATTCGGATGAATTTCAATATGATCAATGACACTGCTCCATTTCGTAAAAGACATTTCTTCCTTTCCGACTAAAATTGGTTTTATATTATATTCCTCATGAAATGAAATAGCCATATTATAAGCATTCATATCTGTCCCCACAATAATTGGGATAAATGGTTCGTTATTCATATATACCTCCATTAACTTTTCACAAGTGGAATGTACACAGTAAAACATGTACCATTACCGACTTCACTATCTACTTCTATTAAACCGTGATGCGCTTCTACAAGATGCTTCACAATCGCAAGACCTAAGCCGGTACCACCTGAGTTTCGACTTCTTGCACGATCCACACGGTAAAAGCGTTCAAATATTCGACTAATCTCTTTTTTACTTATTCCAATGCCCTCATCTTGGATTCGGAATATACCATATTTTTCATTTTTGAAAATGGAAATATGCAAAGTTGTATGATCAGATGAATACGTAATTGCATTTGTTACTAAGTTCATCATAATTTGCATTAAGCGATTGGAATCTCCTAATACTTTCACGGAATCCTCAACCGTTAACGCTAATTCTATTTCTTTTTCTTCTAAAAGATGTGCAGACATATCAATACATCGATTTAATACGTCTTTCAATTTTACTTTATGCAAATTTACTTCGTACCCAACTTGTTCGACTTTGGAAAGGTCCAATAAATCGGTAATAAGCATCTGCAATCGATTACTTTCTTTATGGATAATCTCTAGAAAAGAAAGTAATGTTTCTTCATTTTTGTAAGCACCGTATAATAATGTCTCCGAAAATCCTTTAATAGAAGTTACGGGTGTTTTTAACTCATGGGAAACATTCGCTACAAAATCTTTTCGAACTTGCTCTAACTTAATAAGTTCCGTAATATCGTGCATCACTACAACAATCCCTAGCCATCTTCCATGTTCTCCAATTACAGGGGCCCCGTAAGCATCCTTATAATAAGTATGTAAATTGCGCTTAATTTGAATTTGTTCTCTGTATGAAGACTCCGTTAAAAATAGTTTATCAATAAAAGCTTCTATTTTATCCGGAAGCCCAATTTTACGAAATAATTTTCCATCAACATTTTCAAAAGAAATTTGCAATTGCTCCAAAAAAGATCTATTCACAATCGTAACAAGTCCATTTCGATCAATCATAATTAAGGCACTACCCATGTTCTCAATTAATGTTTTTAATCGTTCCTTTTCCGTTTCACGCATAACCGAAATATCATGTAGATTACGTGCTAGAATATTGATGGAATTACTTAATGTAGCCATACCAGAAAAATCATCTTCAAACGCTCGAATACGATAATTTCCTCTTGCAAGCTCCATTGCAGTTTCAGTTAAATGCTCGATTGGTTGTGCATATTTTTTAAATATATTTGCTCCTAAAAACAAAGCAACAAGAAAAGTGATTAATAATACGAAAAATAAAAATAACCAAAGTGAATGTTGATCATTCGCTATTTCTTGGTGTTGAAGTGTAGAACTTAATAGTTGCTTTATATTTGCTTGCTCTTTTTTTGAAAGTTCTGTTGCAGCTAAATCTGTGGATATTTGTTCCATTTTAGAGTCGATTACAATACCAGTAGAGTGATTAACAAAAATAGGATATATTTGTCCGAGAACGAGACCCAGACTAGCTAATATTAATCCAATTACAATAGAATACGTTCGTAATATTTTGGATTGAAATCTCTTCATTACGATTTTGGTTCCTCAAATTTATATCCTAGACCACGTATTGTTTTGATGAAAACCGGTTTTCTACTATTTTCTTCAATTTTATCTCGTAAATGACTAACATGCACATCCACAATCCGAGTATCTCCTGCAAAATCGTAGTTCCATACAGCACTTAATAATTGGTCACGTGTAAGTACTCTATTTTTGTTTTCAATTAAGTAAACAAGTAATTCAAATTCCTTCGGTGTAAACTCAATTGGCTCTTCATTTAAAAGTACCTCAAATCGCTCTGGATAAATTTGCAATGGTCCAAACGAATACATTTCTTCTTTTGGCTTTATTTCATTCATCTGATGCTCGGAAGAAATACTAGAACGTCGTATCATCGCTTTTACACGAGCAGTAACTTCTCGTGGACTAAAAGGTTTGGTCATATAATCATCAGCACCTAATTCAAGACCTAACACTTTATCAAACTCTTCATCTTTTGCGGTAAGCATAATGATCGGTGTTTGAATTTTCTTTAATCGAAGCTCCTTACATACTTCCATCCCGTCCATACCTGGCAACATCCAATCTAACAGGATAACATCTGGATGTTCCTCCATTGCACGATTCAAGCCTTCTAGTCCATCATTTGCAGTAATGACCTCAAAACCTGCATCTTCTAAATTATATTTTAATAATGTCACAATTGAGCTTTCATCATCCACAACTAGTACTTTTTTCATTTTTACTCCTCCAAAGTTGATTTGAAACCCCTATTCCAAATCATTTGACTTCAATTGTCGATCTACTGCTCGATTGCTGGCGGGTTCACGTAAAATGTTCCAGACAACACTGCATTATTTTGTTCATCTTTGGCAGTAACGGAAATCACTACTCCATTTTCATCTACATCAATCTCTATTACTTCAAATATAAACTTTAAAGTTGAATAGTGGTAAGCAGGCGCTAGAAAGCTGATGTTTTGTTTGGTTATGTACGCCCCAGGACCAGGTAAGTATTTTGAGATAGCAGCTGTAATAATGCCCATTAACATAATTGGTGGGACAATCGGTTTTGCATAAATTGTTTTGGAAGCAAAATCGTGCTGAATATATAGTGGGTTATTATCATTTGTTAACCCTAAGTATAGAAGTAAATCTTTATCTTCTATTTTTTCAGTAATTGTTAATTTTTCACCAACAATTAAATCGTTTATATTCCTACCCTTTTTCTGTGTTTTTCCCAATAACAAGATTTCATCCTCCCATCAATTAGCTATATCTATCTTAACAATAAGTACAAAAAAAATCGAGCGGGTTTCCCACACTCGATTAATAATATCACTAATTATCCTAAAACATTCATAACCGCTTTGACGGAATCAGCAGATTTACTTAGCAATCCTTTTTCTTCCTCTGTTAACTCAAGCTCAATAATTTTCTCGATACCACCTGCACCAAGCACAGTTGGAACACCAAGATAAATTCCGTCCATTCCATATTCACCTTCTAAATAAGCGATAGATGGTAACACACGTTTTTGGTCTTTCAGAATTGCTTCAGCCATTTCAACAAGTGATGCTGCTGGAGCATAGTAAGCAGAGCCGTTCCCTAGAAGGTTTACAATTTCAGCACCGCCTTTACGGGTACGGTCAACGATTTCTTCTAATCGAGCAGCATCTATTAGCTTCTCTAATGGAATACCACCAGCATAAGAATATCTTACTAATGGAACCATATCGTCTCCGTGTCCTCCAAGAACAAAACCTGTTATATCTTTAACAGATAAGTTTAGCTCCTGTGCCACAAATGTACGGAAACGAGCTGTATCAAGTACACCAGATTGACCGATTACACGTTCTTTTGGCAATCCAGATTCTTTATATACCGTATATGTCATGGCATCTACTGGATTGGTTAAAACGATGATTGTTGTATTTGGTGAATATTTTATGACTTCGTTTGTTACTGCTTTCATTACTTTTTGGTTTGTTTGAACTAAATCGTCACGGCTCATACCTGGTTTACGTGCGATACCAGCTGTAATAATGACAACATCCGAATCTTTTGTATCTTCATAATTCGAAGTACCAATAATGCTTGCATCAAAGCCTTGTACTGGACCTGCTTCTGCCATATCTAAAGCTTTTCCTTTTGTTGGGTTCTCCGCTTGAGGAATGTCTACAAGTACAATATCACCAAGTTCCTTTTGTGCAAGTAAGAATGCTGTTGTAGCACCAGTGAATCCGCCGCCGATAACTGAGATTTTATTTCTTTTCAATGTCATTAGAAAACTCTCCTTTTGTTCTTAAATAAAAGGAAGGGAAAATTCCCTTCCTTAAAAACCAAAATTCATTTTCAGATTACATGTTTTTGATTAATTCATCAGCGAACTCAGAGCATTTCACTTCTGTTGCTCCGTCCATTAGACGAGCAAAGTCATAAGTTACAACTTTAGAAGCAATAGATTTTTCCATGGAATCCATGATTAGTTTTGCAGCTTCATTCCAACCAAGATGTTCAAGCATTAATACACCTGAAAGGATTACAGAAGATGGGTTAACTTTATCAAGACCAGCATATTTTGGAGCTGTTCCGTGAGTTGCTTCGAAAATAGCATGTCCAGTTACGTAGTTAATGTTAGCTCCTGGAGCGATACCAATACCACCAACTTGAGCAGCTAAAGCATCAGAAATATAGTCTCCGTTTAAGTTCATCGTAGCAACTACATCGAACTCTTTTGGACGAGTTAAGATTTGTTGTAAGAAGATATCAGCGATTGAATCTTTTACTAAGATTTTTCCAGCTGCAAGTGCATCTGCTTGTGCTTTATCAGCAGCTTCTGTACCTTGTTCTTCTTTAATTTGATCGTATTGATTCCAAGTGAAAACTTTATCACCGAATTCTTGCTCCGCAACTTCATAACCCCAAGTTTTGAAAGCTCCTTCAGTGAACTTCATGATATTCCCTTTGTGAACAAGTGTTAAAGATTCGCGACCTTCTTTAATAATGTAGTTAAGTGCAGCGCGAACTAGACGTTTTGTACCTTCTTCAGAAACCGGTTTAATACCAATACCTGAAGTTTCAGGGAAACGGATTTTGTTAACACCCATTTCGTTTTGAAGGAAACTGATTAGTTTTTTCACTTCATCTGAACCTTTTGCATATTCAATACCTGCATAAATATCTTCTGTGTTTTCACGGAAAATAACCATGTCTGTATCTTCAGGACGTTTTACTGGTGAAGGAACTCCATTGAAATAACGAACTGGACGTAAGCATGTATATAGGTCAAGCTCTTGACGTAATGCTACGTTTAATGAGCGAATACCACCACCGATTGGTGTAGTTAGTGGCCCCTTAATAGCGATTAAATATTCTTTAATAACGTCTAAAGTTTCTTGTGGTAACCATTCGCCAGTTTTATCAAATGCTTTTTGACCAGCAAGAACTTCTTTCCATTCAATTTTCTTTTCACCGTTATATGCTTTTTCAACTGCTGCTTCTAAAACACGTGAAGCTGCTGCCCAAATGTCAGGACCAGTCCCGTCTCCTTCGATGAAAGGAATAATTGCTGTGTTTGGTACGTTTAGAACTCCGTTTTCTACAGTGATTTTACCAGTTGTCATTTTATCATTTCCTCCTACTATATCTATAATGCTATCAACTAAAAAGTTGTTAAAGCGTAAATTTTGGGAACAATAAGATTATCTTTCTTCGATAGGAATATATTTTTGCATACCGGGTCCTACATAATCTGCACGAGGACGGATTAAGCGGTTGTTAGCGTATTGTTCTAGAATATGTGCACTCCAACCAGACACACGTGAAACAGCAAAAATAGGTGTGAATAGATCATGGTCAATATTTAATGAATGATATACAGATGCAGAATAGAAATCTACGTTAGGTGGTAAATTCTTTTGTCCAGTAACGATTTCTTCAATACGAACCGACATATCATATAATTTTGACTCACCGCGAAGCGTAGTAAGTTTTTTAGACATTTCACGTAAATGTTTCGCTCGTGGATCCCCTTTACGATAAACACGGTGACCGAAGCCCATAATTTTCACTTTGTTCTCTAATTTTTCGTTTATATACTCGTCCACATTATCTAGTGAACCAATTTCTGTTAACATTTTCATTACTTGCTCATTTGCACCACCGTGAAGTGGACCTTTTAATGCACCAATAGCTGCTACAACACCTGAATACATATCGGATAGCGTAGCTACGCAAACACGTGCAGTAAATGTAGAAGCATTTAATTCATGATCTGCATGTAATACAAGCGCTTTGTCAAATGCTTCTATTTCGATTTCTTCTGGAAGTTTACCAGAAAGCATGTACAAGAAGTTTGCAGCATACCCTAAATCTGTTTTAGGTGCAATTGGTTCCAAGCCCTTACGAACACGAGAAAAGGCAGTTACCAATGTCGGAAGTTTTGCTTGTAATTGAATGGCTTTTAAGTAATTAGCCTCATCGGACATATCTTCTGCAGCGTCGTCATATAATGCTAGCATAGATACAGCTGTTCTTAGTGCGGACATTGGGTGAACTTTATCAATTGGATACGTTTTGAAATGATTTAAAACTTCTTGAGGAACTGCCATATTGTCAGCTAATTGTTGTTTTAGTTCTGCTAGCTCATCTGCTTTTGGAAGGCGTTTTTGCCATAGTAAATACACTACTTCTTCAAAACTTGCATTTGTTGCTAAATCGTCAATGTCATAGCCAACGTATGTAAGTGTGTCATCAATGATAGAACTGATGGCAGTCTCTGCAGCTACAACACCTTCTAAACCACGAGTTGTTGTCATTTCGAAATCTCCCCTTCTACAGTATAATAATTCGCCCCGCTTACCTTTTGAACGAAGAATCACCTGTATGTATTATGTACCTTTTAAGCCTTACAATCCTAGTATAATCATATTTGGCGATTTTGTGAATGAAAACGCTTAAAATTATTAAAAAATAATATTGGTTTTTCCTAATTTTTTGAAAAGATTGGATGAAAATGATTACTCTACAAATAAATAAGAAAGAAATTATGTCTCTTTGGTTGCCATTTGGAATAATTATACTAATTTCACTCGTTGCTTATCCTCTTTCTTTAGCTATTATATGTGGTTATTTTTTATATCCTATTACTAATTTCTTTTATAGAAATGTTAAACTTCCTGTTACTTTAAGTGTGCTGTTAACGGAAGCATGTATATTGTCTAGTTTTATATTATTTCTATTTGTTATAGTCCAAGCGCTCCTAGATCTTCTTCCACTAATGCACGAACATATTATGTTATTACCATTTGTTGAGTTGAAGCAACATCCCATTTTCATATTTTTTGAAGGAGAATTTCAACATTTATTAAACAAACTACTGAATGATCTGTTATTAAGCCTCACAAATTTACCTTCTTACTTTTTTGAAGTATTTTTATTTAGTATTGGTTTATTTTTTTCTTTACACGAATCGACGAAAGATCGACATTGGTTTCTCGTTTACTTTCCTAAAAAAGCAAGAGGTTTCTCTCAAAGAGCATTAAAAAAATCATCCGGTGTTATGAACAAATTTATATCTGTAGAGTTAAAACTATTTTTATTAACATTTGTGCTTTTATCGATAGGTTTCCAATTATTAGGCTTACATAACCCTGTAAAATATGCTTTTCTCGTATCGTTAGTAGATAGTATTCCTTTTTTAGGAACAGGTATTCTGTTAATGCCACTCAGTGTTTATTTTTTCTTAATGGATCAACGAATGGCCGGGATAATTGTTTTACTTCTATATATATTTGTTCAATTGACGAGACATATCGTAGAAAATGTACTTTGGTCCTCCTCTATGCAAATAAAGGCTGTCCACGTATTCTTTCTAAGCGCGGCAGCCATTTTAATCTTTGGGTTTATAGGGATATTGTTTAGCCCTTTTATTTATTTGATAGCAAATAAATGGGAGAGCCTTACGAAGACTTCATCACAATAACTTGACCTTTTTTCATTTTTTTACGAATCCAACGATATAGTAGAGGTTTAAATAAGTTCCGTGTAGGGGCGAATAAAAGCATAAAGCCGAGGATATCTGAAATAAAACCAGGTAAAATGACTAATATGGAACCAATAAAGAGTAAGATTCCATTGATCGCTGCTTCTCCTGGTGCTTGCGCGTTTTTAATATTATCCGAAACTTCCCGGAAAGCTCTTATTCCTTGTCTTTTTGCAAAATAAGCACCGATAATTCCGCTTGCAAATATTAAGAGAATCGTATTTCCAACTCCAATTGTTTTACCAGATAAAAGCAGGATATATAATTCTATTGCTGGAATCACAATGATCAAGCCAATAATCCATTTCATCTATTCACCTTCCTAGAATTAAGGGTTGTCCAAATATTAAGTAGATACTAAAAAAGTAGGGCGGAAATCATAAATTTCCCTCTACTTTTTTAGCTTTTCGATAATCCCTTATTTATATAATACTTGCGTGACCGTGATAAATAGCGCCACTATTTGCATCTATTGTTATTTCTTGTCCGTCTTTTATTAATTTGGTTGCATTTTCTACACCAACGATGACTGGAATTCCTAAACTTAGTCCTACAACTGCTGCATGACTAGTTAATCCGCCTTCTTCTGTAATAAGGCCTTTGCATTTTTCAATACTTGGAACCATCTCACGATCAGAACCAATTGTAACAATGATACTATTTGTTGTATCTTGTCCCGCTAGTTCTCTAGCATTATTCACAACAATTGCCTTACCAAATGCAGAAGTTTTTCCAATTCCTTGCCCTTTTGCAACTTTGTCCCCGATTACATGTACTTTCATTAAGTTTGTTGTGCCAGCTTCACCTACTGGAACTCCTGCGGTAATTACTACTAAATCCCCATGTGTTACATACTGATGAACGATACTTTCCTCAATTGCTGTTTCTAACACTTCATCCGTTGAAAAAGCTTTTTTCCCAACTATTGGGTACACGCCCCATACTAGTGTTAGCTTTCTAGACGGTAAATTTGACGAAGTTACTGCAATAATTGGCACTCCAGGTCTGAATTTAGCTATCATTTTAGCAGTATGACCGCTCTCTGTAGGGGCAATTACAGCTTTTACTTTTAAGTTAATCGCAGTATGTGCAACAGCTTGTCCAATTGCATCTGTCAAATTTACTTCACGTGCCTTACTTAACTTGGATACATGGGCACGATAATCTATTGCATTTTCCGTTCTTTTTGCAATTTTATCCATCGTTTGAACAGCTTCTACTGGATATGAACCTGCTGCCGTTTCACCCGAAAGCATAATAGCATCTGTTCCGTCTAAAATTGCATTGGCAACATCGCTAGCTTCTGCACGAGTTGGTCTTGGATTACGTTGCATGGAATCCAACATTTGCGTTGCTGTAATAACCGGTTTCCCTGCTTCATTACATTTTTTAATAAGACTTTTTTGCACTAAAGGAACTTCTTCTGCTGGAATTTCTACACCAAGATCTCCCCTTGCAACCATTAAACCGTCTGAAACTTGGATAATCTCATCAATGTTGTCTACGCCTTCTTGGTTTTCAATTTTCGGGATAATTTGAATATGAGAGCCATTATTATTTTCGAGTAGCTCTCTAATTTCTAGTACATCTTTCGCTCGGCGAACAAAAGAAGCTGCGATGAAATCTACGTCTTGTTCAATTCCAAAAAGAATATCTTTCGCATCTTTCTCTGTAATCCCTGGCAATTGTACAGAAACTCCTGGCACATTTACGCCTTTATTATTTTTTAACGTCCCAGCATTTTGGACAAACGTGGAAATAATGCCATCTGTCATATTAATATTCGTGACGATTAGCTCGATTAATCCATCGTCCAGTAAAATAATAGAACCTTTTTGTACATCTTCTATTAGTTTTTCATATGTAATAGAAAAACGTTTAGTATTGCCTAAAACTTCTGTCATGGAAATTTCAATTGTTTGACCAGACGCAAGTTCGATTGCGTCATTTTCCATTTTGTGTGTACGAATTTCAGGTCCTTTTGTATCTAATAAAACACCTACAATTTTCCCGACTTTTTTAGACACTTCTCTTATTGTTTTAATCCTTGCAGCATGTTCTTCATGGCTTCCGTGTGAAAAATTTAATCTAGCTACATTCATCCCAGCCTCGATTAACTTTTCTAACATTTCTTCTGATTCACTTGCAGGTCCAATTGTACAAACAATTTTTGTTTTTCTCATCGTCCAATTCCTTTCTATGTAAAAGAATTATTTTTTCATCTTAGATAGATAGTTCTTTCGATAATTGATACATATTCTTATCGAATATTTCGTTTTTCTCAAATGCTTCATTCATATCATAGTCTACCACTTGATGATTCTGTATGCCAACAGCTCGTCCTCCGGAACCAGCTATTAATACCTCAACCGCTCTTGCACCGAACATACTTGCAAGTACTCGGTCACGACCTGTCGGAGAACCACCACGCTGAATATGACCTAAAACGGAAACACGCGTTTCAATATTTGCCTGCTCCATTAGTTTAGCGGCAAATTCTGATCCACTCATGACTCCTTCCGCAACGATAATAATACTATGTTTTTTGCCGCGAGAAGTACCACTTTTTAAACGTTCCACTACTTCTTCCATATTCATATTCACTTCTGGAATAATAATTGTCTCTGCTCCACCTGCTAAACCAGCCCACAAAGCCAAATCTCCGGCATCTCTCCCCATTACTTCTACAATAAATGTTCGGTCATGAGAAGTGGCAGTATCGCGAATTTTATCGATACAATCGATTATCGTGTTAAGTGCTGTATCGAAACCGAGCGTATAATCTGTTCCAGGAATATCATTATCAATTGTTCCAGGTATTCCAACACAAGGAAAACCGTTTTTCGTTAACGTCATAGAACCACGATAAGAACCATCACCACCGATAATAACAAGACCTTCAATACCGTTTTCTTTTAATTGCTCTATCGCTTTTTGTTGCCCTTCTTCTGTTCGAAATTCTGGACATCTCGCAGAGAAAAGCTTCGTTCCACCTCTTTGAATAATATCTCCAACAGAACCTAAATTTAGTAATTCCATATTTCCATCGATTAAGCCTTGATACCCGTGAAAGATTCCCACTACTTCGAGTCCCTCGTAAATTGCTTTTCTTACTACAGCACGTATTGCAGCATTCATCCCCGGTGCGTCCCCACCACTCGTTAATACACCTATACGCTTCACAATGGTTCCTCCAAACTTTAATATTTGATCACAGCTGTTGATTATCATCCATTTCCCGTTTTCTAGTAGTTTTCGCCTACCCTAAGGATAATGCGTCTTAAAAGCTTTATCAAGTGACCGCTGCGATTTCCGCTGCAGGCGGACGGCTTCCTCCGGGTGAGCAATTAGCGCCATCAGCGCACGTGTAGCGTCGGTGAAGATTCATCGCTCACCCCGCGGAAAGCGTCCGCCCTGCGCGGAAATCTTAGCGGTAAATTCTTTCAGACACATAATCTCTACATATCGAACAACAACCTAAAACTGCAAACCATAACCTTGTTATGCAATAGAATAAGATAGATAATCAACAGACGTGATATTTAATAAGTTCATCTTAACATGAATGAGCTCAAAAAAAATGCGTCAATATAGACGCATTTTTTACTCGGTGAATTCTCCAATATTTTTAAACTTATTATAACGATTATCTATTAATTCTTCTGCAGAAAGCTTGGAAAGCTCACGTAAAGAGTTTATAAGAACATCTTTCATATACGTTGCTTGTGCTTTTGAATCTCTATGGGCACCGCCGTATACTTCGCGAATAACTCCATCAATAATATTCATTTTTTTCAAATCGGGTGCAGTAATTTTCATCGCTTCCGCTGCTTGCTTTGCGAGTGATGCATCTTTCCATAAAATTGATGCTGCTCCTTCTGGTGAAATAACCGAATAAGTGGAATTCTCCAACATATGAATGTGATTGGCAACTCCAAGTGCAAGCGCACCACCACTTCCACCTTCTCCAATGACAACACTAATAACCGGTACTTTTAAACCAGCCATTTCTACTAGATTTCTAGCAATCGCTTCACTTTGACCGCGTTCTTCCGCAGCTTTACCTGGATAAGCCCCTTTTGTATCGATAAAACAAATAACCGGACGATTAAATTTTTCCGCTTGCTTCATTAAACGTAATGCTTTTCGATATCCTTCCGGATGTGGCATTCCGAAATTACGCTTAATATTTTCTTTCGTGTCAACCCCACGCTGATGACCAATAATCGTAATTGGTTTACCATCAAATAATGCAATTCCACCTATAATGGCTGCATCGTCCCCGTATAGACGATCTCCGTGTAGCTCGATGAAATCTGTAAATAGTAGTTGAATATAATCTCTTGTCGTCGGACGACTTGGATGACGAGCTACTTGCACACGATCCCAAGGTTCCATATTTTCATAAATTTCTTGTTCTAATTTGTGTAATCTTTTTTCGAGATTTTCTATTTCTGCAGTCATATCGACTTCAGCATTTACTGTATACTCTTTTAACTCTTCTATTTTAGCTTGTAACTGAACAACTGGTTCTTCAAACGGCAATGTTTTTACCATGTAGAAACCTCCTTACTCATATGCATTTGGACAAGTGTTGCTACTTTTTCACGCATATCTTTTCGATGAATTACTGCATCTAACTGACCATGTTCCATTAAAAACTCCGCTGTTTGAAAATCTTCCGGAAGTTTTTCCCGTACTGTTTGTTCAATTACTCGTCGACCTGCAAATCCGATCAATGCTTTTGGTTCTGCAATATTAATATCACCAACCGACGCAAAACTAGCCGATACACCGCCTGTCGTTGGATGCGTTAAAATGGATATATATAAAAGACCATGATCACTATGTCTTCTTAAAGCTACTGAAGTTTTAGCCATTTGCATTAAAGATAATACGCCCTCTTGCATTCTAGCTCCACCACTAGCGGTGTAAATAATAAATGGAACTCGAAGCTCTGTTGCTTTTTCAATAGCTCTCGTAATTTTCTCTCCTACTACGGAGCCCATAGAGCCCATTCTAAAATGTGAATCCATAATCGCTACAACTATCTTTTGACCTTCTAATTGGCCCATACCAGTAAGTACCGCTTCGTTTAAACCAGTTTTCTTTGCATCTGATTTAATTTTTTCTGTATAGCTAGGGAAATTTAATGGATTTACTGTTTCTAAATGGTCATCCATTGGTTCGAATGTATTTTCGTCTAAAAAGATTTCCACCCGTTCATACGCTGTCATTTTCATATGATGGTCACAAGTAGGACAGACTTTTAAATTTTTCATCAAGTCCTTTGTGAAGACGTTTTTTCTACATTCCGGACATTTCATCATAATTCCTTCTGGTACATCGTTTTTAGCTTTTTCAGTTGGTATTGTTGCATATTTCTTTTTTTGATTTTTTCTAAATATATCTCGAATCATTTAATTTTCTCCCCTATTCATTAACCATTTCCACTCATTGTAATAGGATATTGCTTGTTGCTCATTCCCGACTTTTAAATTGTCCAAAAGCAGTTTCCAAGCTGTTTTCTCTTCAACCTCCATAAAACTACTATATGGTTCTCCTGCAAACTGTTTTAATAGAAACCATATTTTCAAGGCTAATCTATTATTAGATATAATAATAATTTCTCGGATAATGTCTTCTTGAAGCATTTCTTCTTGCAATTTATCTAAAAAAGCGTCCCAAATCGATTGTTTTTGAAGTTGTTCGGTCTGGCATATTGTCCGAATTGCCTCTTTTTCTAATGCATGCATCGTTGTATGCACATCTTTTTTGGATGTAGCATCCTGTAATATAAAAGTAGATAATAATTCCACTAACTGATGTTTACGAAAATCAGAAAGAAAAGTTCCTTCTCCTCGTCGTGTTTCTATTATTCCAAGTAATTCTAAACTTCTAAGTGCCTCCCTTACCGTTGAGCGTCCTACTTGTAAACGTTCAGCAAGTTCTCTTTCGGATGGTAGTTTGCCACCTACTGGAATGTTTTCATCATGAATGAGTTGTCTTAGTTGTTTCACTATTTCTAAAAACATTTTTCTCGAGTTATTATTTGGATTCATCCAATCCTCACTCTTCCATTAATTACAAAGTGGTCTGACCACTCATAGTTATTAGCATACAAAAAAATGAAGAAAACGTAAAGAAAAAACTGTACTAGATGCGTACAGTTTTATTGCGAAACTAGTTTTCCTATTATTTGAGTTCTACCATTGCGATGCTCTGATTTACCTTCCACTACAATGATAGCATGTTCTTCTAATAAGAAATTGTACTTTGCATAATCCTCTGGAAATAAGGTGATAGATATACTTCCCGTTTCATCTTGTATCGTGACAAATGCCATCGATTCTCCTTTTTTCGTTCGAATTTTTTTTATGTCCTGTATTAATCCGACTACAGTTACTTTCCAATCTTTCGAAGATTGTACGACATCCCAAATATTCGCTACTTTCTGAGGCATATTCTTTTTCTTTAATACCGTCGGATGTTCTGAAAAGTATTGACCTAGTACCTCTCTTTCAAACTGAAGTTTTACCATTAATGGCAATTCGTCCGTTCGAATATATTTTGACTTTCCAAAATGGGTGACATTTCCTTCAAATAAGTCGGTATCTTCTGTTGGACTAACAAGCTCCGCATATTTCACAGCAGCATCAAGCGTTGCAAGTAAAGTGGACCGCGCTTCCCCGAATTGATCGAGTGCTCCTGCTTTTATAAGTGGTTCGATATTTTTCCTAGTAAAATGGATTGCTGATAAATCAGCAGCTAGATCAAAAAGGTCCTCCCACTTCCTTGCTTCATTTCTTCGTTGGTGCAATAATTTTTGGATAAATGCATGCGAAACACCTTTAATAGCTTGCAAACCAAATCTCACCCCACCATCTTCTGCTGTAAAAAAAGCTTGGCTATTAAAAATGGAAGGCGGAAGTATTGGAATTCCTTTTTGTTTCATTTCCATTACTAGTTGATTAATCTTTTCTTGGTTACCAGTTGCTGTGCTAAGTAACGCACAATAAAAAGGTACAGGAAAATGTGCTTTTAAAAAGGCCATCTGATACGAGATGACACTGTATGCTACAGCATGGCTTTTTGGAAAACCATAGTCGGCAAAGCGAACGATTAAATCATAAACAGCAGAAGCTACCTGTTCGGAATGACCCAGTTGTAGTGCTTTTTGTACAAAATGCGTTCTTTCTTTTTGCAATATATCTCGATTTTTTTTACTCACAGCCCGCCTTAGTAAATCCGCTTCTCCAAAAGTAAAGCCTGCCATTTGGGAGGCGATTTGCATAATTTGTTCTTGATAGACGATTATGCCATACGTTTCTTGTAGGATTGGCTGTAAAACAGGATGTTCGTATGTCACTTGCAGTTGTCCTAATTTTCGCTTTGCATAGAGTGGGATACTCTCCATCGGACCTGGTCTATAAAGGGCATTTACGGCTACAATATCTTCGAACTTTGTCGGGTGTATTTGTTTTAATGCTTGCCGCATTCCTGCTGATTCCAGTTGGAAGACACCTGTTGTATCTCCGTTTTGTAATAGCTGAAAAGTATGCGTATCATCCATAGGAATCGTAGATAGTGTGAATGAGTGGCCCTGATTTTTATGGATAATCTTTAAAATTCGTTCAATAATTGTTAAGTTTCTTAATCCAAGAAAATCCATTTTTAATAGACCGACCTGCTCTACCTCTTTCATCGGCCATTGCGTTAAAAATAGACCATCGTGACCCATTTGGATTGGGACAACGTCTACTAAGGGGATCGGTGATAACACAACTCCAGCAGCATGCGTAGATGCATTTCGAGGTAATCCTTCTAGAGCAAGCGCAACTTGAAACCATTTTTTTCGTATTTCTTCTGTTTGTATAAACTCGCGTAGCTTTTGTGATTGTGCATACGCTTCTTTCAATGTGATACCGTTTTTGTTTGGGATAAAGGAAGAAATAGCTTCTAATGTAGAAGATTCAAAACCAAAAATTCTAGCAACTTCCCTCGCTACTGCCTTTGCGGATAATGTACCAAACGTAATAATTTGTGAAACATAGTTTTTCCCGTATTTTTCAGCAACATATCGAATAACTTCCATTCTTCTCGAATCTGCAAAGTCAATATCAATATCAGGCATTGTTATTCGTTCCGGATTTAAAAATCGTTCGAACAAAAGCCCATATCGGAGCGGGTCCACATCCGTTATAAAAAGAGAATAGGCGACAAGTGAACTTGCGGATGAACCTCGACCTGGACCAGTTAAAATACCTGCTCTTTTAGCAAATTTCATAAAATCTTGCACGATTAGAAAATAGTCTTCGTAATTCATTTCACTAATAATTTGAAGTTCATAATGAAGCCGTTCTTTATATTTCTGCGTCACTTCATCTAAACGAATGTTTAATCCTTCTTCACAAAGTGCTCGTAAATAATCTTTTGGGCTTCCCTGATCAGGCAAAGGAAATTTCGGCATAATATGCGCCTGTCTATCGAAATCAATATGGCATCTATCTAACATTGTCTTCGTATTTTCTAACCATTCTGGAACGTCCGAATACCATTCTGTCCACTCTTTCGTTGTCAACACATGATACGAATCCTCCGTAGGTTTTAACCGATTACGATCGGCCATTTTTAATGATTGATCCATAGCGTTTAATACTTCAAATGCAAATGCATCTTCTTTTTGTACATAGCGACTCATATGAAAGATAGTCATTTTAATGGTGGATTGCTTCGATGCTTCTATTATTTCGTCTTCGAAATCTTGCTTTGCTCCGTTTGTTCGCACTACCCCAATATACAAATTTGTATTTCCAAATAAGTCATTTAGCTCCATTAATGCTTCTTGAGAATACTTCTTATCTCCTTTATAAACTGCAATAATGCCATCTTTATAAGCTGAGAGCCATTTCTTTGGAAGTTCTGCTAATTCTCTCGTTTCTAAGCCACTTGAAATTTTCAATAGATTTTCATAACCTTTATTATTTTCCGCGTAAATCACGATTGGCACACACTTTTCGTCTAATTGGACATTGATCGATAGTCCGATAACCGGATGAATATGATGTTTTTTCATTTCATGCCAAAAAGGCATTATGCCATACAAAGTACTGTTTGTAATGGCGACTGCCTTTGCATGATTGCTTTTTAGCTTTTCAATAAGTGGCTCCAATTGAATTGTACTTTTCAGCATATCCGCTGATGTCACAATTTGTGGATATACTGTTTCCATATAACACACCTCAATTTACAGCTTTTTTAGATCTTCAATTACTAAGTCAGCTTCTTCCCAAGTTTGTACGGAAGCACCGGAAGCAAGAGGATGACCTCCACCACCATATTTCTTCGCAATTGTATTAATAACAGGACCTTTTGATCGCAAGCGAACTCGAATGGTATCTGTGTCTTCTATGAAAAATACCCAACACTTCATCCCTTTCACATCTGCTAACACACTCACTAATAAGGAAGCTTCTGAATCGGATACATTGTATTCTTTTAACAATTCTTGCGTTAGTTTCACATACCCAACGCCATTGTCATCCATTTCAAAGTTTGCATAAATATATCCTTTTAACTGTAATAAGTTTCTTTCTACTTCATACATTCCATTAAATAGTTCTGTACGATCAAACCCGTATGATAATAAATGACCCGCAAATTTCATCGTTTGCTCTGTCGTACTTTGGAACATGAATCGACCAGTATCTCCAACAATTCCGGCATAAAGAAGTCTTGCAACTGTTGCGTCCATTTTCCAGTTTTTATAGTCTTTAGCTTCTACAAATAGCTCACAGATTAATTCGCTTACAGAGCTTGCATTTGTATCAACCCAAAGTAAGTCACCGTATGCATCATCATTCGGATGATGATCGATTTTTATAAGAAAACTTCCTAGTTTATAGCGTTCGTCATCGATTCTTTCTGTATTTGCTGTATCCGTAACAATGATTAATGCATCTGTAAAATCTTCATCCATCACTGTGTTAGGACGAGCAAGAAAGTCTAACGTGTGTTCATGTTTTCCTGTTGCTAATACTTTTTTGTCCGGATAGTTTAAAGAGATTAACTCTTTCAGTCCAATTTGGGATCCATAAGCATCTGGATCTGGTCTCACATGTCTGTGAATAATAATTTTGTCGAAGCGTTCGATTATGTCGATGATTTGTCTTTTCATTTTATTTCTCCTCAGTTAGTCAAGTTTACCATTCGCATTTTTTGAAATTTACTATTACAATGATAGAAGGATATGATGGAAGTTTCAATTTTATGGAGGTTCATAATGATTCTTAATGGAATATTAATATGTGCAATAGTTATCTCATTTGTTTGGTATTTCTATTTTAAAACGAAGCAGTTGCGGACGAATTTGCCGATTCGAAAAAAATGGTTTGCCGCAAAAGCGTCTGTATGCCTTGGTGCATTTGTATTTTTCTTTGGTATTAACTTTCTATTTCTTTACCAATCCTCTGTTACATATGCTGTTACTGGATTGTTTGTATTACTTGGTGGTTATTTTATGTATCACAATTATAAAGCGAGCAAACATTACGGACAGTTTGTTCAAGAGGAACTGACGTTAAATCAATAAGTACTAGAATGATGCAGCCTTAGCAGCTGCATCATTTTTTATCTCTCCAATAGTTGATAGGTGAGCATTGCTTTTCCTACTAATTGTTTTTCGTTGAATACTTCAATGTCTATTTTTGCCACTTTTCTACTCATTTCTAAAACGCGAGCATGTACACGGAGAACACTTTCCAACTGGATTGGTTTTGTATAATAGATCGTCATGTTCTCCACGACACTTTCTCCCCTTTTTCGAATCTTTAACGTTTGGGATCCAGTCTCCGTTACTAATATTGTAAATGCACCATAAGACATTGCGCCAAAATGATCGGTCATTTGAGGGGTTACTTCGAATTCAAAGATAAATTCCTCAGAAGAAATTGCTTTTATTTGTTGTTTCACAATATCATCAATTGTTTCTCCATTTTGTGGCTGTCTAGACGCAGCTTGCAAAGCTTTTAACACGTCTTGTCTACTAATAACCCCTTCCAGATTATTATTATCACCTACAACTGGCAACAAATCGATTCCTTCCCAAATCATCCGGTGACTTGCCGATGCAACACTCGTCTTCATCGTAATCGATATAGGTGTTTTCGTCATCACTTTTTCAATCAGATCATGATTCGTTTTCCCAATCACATCTCTAGCTGTAACGATTCCAACTAATTTATTGGATTTATCCACCACAGGGAATCCACCATGTGTTGTTACAACATTCAATTCTCGGTATTGTTTCACATGATCGGTAGTACGAAGAAACGCTGTTTTCTCTATAGGAATATAAATATCTTCAATAAGAAGCACATCTTTTTTGATCAATTGATCATCTATCGCTCGGTTAATCATCGTTGCTACGGTAAATGAATCATAGCTCGTTGAGATGACTGGTAATTCCAGTTCATCCGCTAGTTTTTTGATAGGTTCTGGAACATCAAAGCCACCTGTCACAAGTATTGCCGCTCCCGCTTGCAGTGCGGTCTCATGAACTTTTAAGCGGTTTCCAACGATTAGTAAATTACCAGGCTCTACATAACGCATCATGTCTTCTAATTGCATGGCACCTATCACAAATTTATTCAATGTTTTATAAAGACCCGATTTCCCACCTAAAACTTGTCCATCTACAATATTTACAACTTCTGCGAATGTTAGCCGTTCAAAATGTTCTTTTTTCTTTAGTTCTATTCTTATCGTCCCTACTCGTTCAATCGTACTAACTAGCCTTCTAGTTTCCGCTTCTTTTATAGCACGGTATGCAGTTCCTTCACTTACTGTTAAGTCTTTTGCAATTTGTCTAACCGATATTTTATCTCCAACAGGAAGTTTTTCGATATATGCTAAAATCTGTTCGTGTTTTGTTGTCATGTAGTCACATCCAAACGATTGTTATACGTTTATTGTACCACATTTCCCTGTTTTTCTATTCTCACGAAAGTTGAACACTGCCCCCTGCTTGTAACACTTGAACTTCCGCAGCTGTTACAAGTTCTTTAAAGTTATTTGGATTTTGCTTAATAGGCGGGAATGTATCATAGTGAATTGGTACTACAATTTTCGGTTTTATTAACTCCGTAGCATAGGCAGCGTCTTCTGGCCCCATCGTAAAATTATCTCCGATAGGTAAAAATGCAACATCGATATTATTTCTTTCTCCGATTAGCTTCATATCTCCGAATAACGCAGTATCGCCAGCATGATATATCGTTTTACCTTCTGCCGTAAATAGTATTCCAGCAGGCATCCCTGTATATACCCATTGACCAGCTTCGGTTGTATACGAAGAACTGTGGAAGGCTTGCGTAAATTTCACTGTTCCAAATTCAAATTCTCTTGCTCCACCTAACCCCATTGCATGCACCTTCACGCCTTGGTTTTCTATATATTCGGCAAGTTCAAATGGTGCAATCACTATGGCATCATTTCTCTTTGCGATCTCCACTGTGTCCCCTACATGATCGTTATGTCCGTGTGTCAATAAAATGGCATCAGCGGTTACTTCCGAAGCCACTAAGTCTGTTTGCCCATTTCCATTTATAAAAGGATCGATCAATATTGTATGAGAAGTTGTTTTAATCTTTACTACAGAATGTCCATGATAACTAATTTGCATTTCGTCATCTCTCCTTAAATTTTTTTATACTCCTTATATATTCATTCTACGAAAGATGCGATAATTCCTTTAATCTGCTATTCTTAATTTATAAATTTAAGAAGAGGTGTCAGTATGAATCAAGTAGAGAAAATTCAAAACTTTTTACAAAAGAACAAGATAGAAGCAGCTTTCATCACCACTCCAGATAATGTATTTTACTTCACTGGTTTCCGAAGTAATCCCCATGAACGCTTACTTGGTGTCGTTATTTTTAAAGAAGCGGAGCCTTTTATCATATGTCCGCAAATGGAAATCCCCGATGCGAAAGCTTCCGGATGGAAAGGCGAAATTATTGGACATCAAGATACAGAAAACGCATGGGATATTGTCGTTCAAACGATTAAAGAAAAAGTTGGCGATATTACGACGTTAGCAGTGGAAAAGGCCCATTTAACAGTAGAAAGACTTGAGGCTTTAGTGGAAAGAATTCCTACCTTACAAGTTTCAAGAATTGATGAAAAAATAAACGAACTTCGCGTGATAAAATCCGAAGAAGAATTAAAAAATATGCGAAAAGCGGCTGAGCTTGCAGATTATGCAATTGAAGTTGGATGTAAAGAAATTGCAGAAGGAAAAACGGAACTAGAAATACTAAACGCAATAGAATTGGCAGTAAAAGAAAAAGGTGCTGCCCAGATGTCTTTCGATACAATGGTTCTAAGTGGACCAAAAACTGCTTCTCCACATGGAACACCTGGGGAGCGTAAAATCCAAAAAGGCGACTTTATCTTATTCGATCTTGGCGTAGTTTATAATGGCTATTGTTCTGACATCACACGCACGGTAGCATTTGGGGAACCAACAACTGACAAACGAGAAATTTATGAAACAGTTCGACGTGCAGAAGAAGCTGCTGTACAAGCTGTAAAACCAGGAATTACTGCAATGGAACTAGATAAAATTGCTCGTGACGTCATTTCGGACGCAGGATATGGGGAATACTTTACTCATCGTTTAGGTCATGGACTTGGAATTTCTGTACATGAGTTTCCATCGATTACAGGTGTGAATGAGATGAAGTTGGAAACTGGGATGGTATTCACCATTGAACCTGGTATTTATCATCCTGAAATAACGGGCGTTCGCATTGAAGATGACGTCGTTGTAACAGAAGACGGTGTCGAAGTTTTAACGAAGTTTCCAAAGGAATTACAAATACTTTAATACATATGAAGCACTCTGCGCAGAGTGCTTTTTATCTACCTAAAAAATAGCCAAGAAATGCAAGCGCCAATCCTCCTACGTAAGTAATGACAAAGTATATCAACCATTTTCGCGGATATTTTTGAAGGATGAACAGTTCTTTATGGAGAGTAGAAAAAGTGGTAAAAGCACCTAGAAAACCAGTCCCAATAAGTAAAGTATAAATATCCTTTAAGCCAATACTCATGATAAATCCGAGGAGGAATGAACCGAGGAGATTAACAGTAAGTGTTCCTAAAGGCAAACGATGCTCAAGTGTTTTGTTCAACTTTTGGGACATATAGTATCTAGCTACTGTCCCTAAAAATCCACCAGCTCCTACGGCAATCATGTAGTAAAAATTCATTCTTCCACCTCTTTTTTCCAACCTAAATTGCTCATGACTGTTCCCCCAACTATGCTTAAAACGATATAAACGAAAGCAAATAACACTTTTTCTTGTTCAAATAACTTCACGGTCTCCACACTAAATGCAGAAAAAGTCGTAAACGCTCCTATAAATCCGTTCCCAATCACGGTCTTTAACTGACTAGAAATTCGAAATACTCTAGAAGTTAAATATGCTAGAGTATAGCAACCAACTAAATTTATGACTAATGTAGCAAAAGGAAAATGAGTATCTGGAAAAAGGATGAGCCCCACTAAATATCGTGAAATTGCACCTAATGCACCTGCTAAACCTACGTAAATATAAATCATTTATCCAACTCCATTATTGTGCAAAATTAGAAATCACCCAAATCCTTTTAAAGACTTGGGCGATAATTTATACTACTATTAGTTCAAAAGAGTTGCAACATCTACATAAGGTAACCCCTGTGCTTCTGCTACTGCTTTGAACGTGACATGTCCTGCTAATGTATTAATACCTTTTTGTAAAGCTAGATTATCTAAACAAGCTTGTTTATACCCTTTATTTGCAATTTGAAGTGCATAAGGAACAGTGGCATTAATTAGTGCCATTGTAGACGTTCTAGGAACTGCTCCTGGCATATTTGCTACAGCGTAATGCACAACACCATGCTTTTCATATGTTGGATTATCATGTGTTGTAATTCGGTCAGAGGTTTCGAAAATTCCACCTTGATCAATGGCAATATCAATAACAACAGACCCTGGAGTCATCGATTTAATCATTTCTTCTGAAACAAGCTTCGGTGCTTTTGCCCCCGGAATAAGAACTGCTCCGATAACTAAATCCGCTTCTTTTACTGCTTCTCCAATATTATATGGGTTAGAAATTAATGTTTGTACATTACTTCCAAATAAATCTTCCAACTGACGAAGGCGATCTGGATTTAAGTCAATAATCGTTACTTGTGCGCCCATACCTAAAGCCACTCTAGCGGCATTTGTTCCAGCAATACCACCACCTACTATAGCTACCTTCGCCCTTGGAACTCCTGGCACCCCACCAAGCAGTATCCCTTTCCCACCGTTAATCTGTTCTAAATATTGGGCACCAATTTGAGTTGCCATACGCCCAGCTACTTCACTCATCGGTGATAATAATGGGAGTGTATTGTTAGAAAGCTGAACCGTTTCGTACGCTATAGCTGTTACTTTCTTTTCTAGAAGTACTCTTGTCAAATCTTCTTCTGGTGCTAAATGTAAATATGTGAAAAGAATAGATTCTTCTCGAATAAGATCAAATTCTTCGTGTGTTGGTTCTTTTACTTTCATCACCATTTCTTGGTCCCATGCTTCTTGTGCCGTTTGAACAATAGTTGCCCCGGCATCCGTATAATCTTGATCTGTAAAGCTTGAACCTAATCCAGCACCTGTTTCAATATATACTTCATGATTAAAATGCGTTAAACTTACTACCCCTGCCGGTGTCATTGCAACACGATTTTCATTGTTTTTCGTTTCTTTTGGAATTCCAATACGCATTTCTATATCCCCCTATGTAATACGATATTGTTGGATGAATGATTCGTCTAGCAACGTAAATCATTTTCGAACAATTCCATTTTATCACTTCTATATTCATAATGCTTCAATAATTTAAATAATAAAATCTCATATACCTATTTCTATAAAAATAAATAATGAAAAAAGCAGGAATATGCTAATTAATATCGAAATATAAATATATAAAGAACAAGGAGGTTTTAATCATGACATTGAAATATAAACAAATTCTAGTTGCTGTCGATGGTTCAAAAGAGGCGGAATATGCATTTAAAAAATCAGCTTCTATTGCTGCACGAAACAATGCAACATTAAATCTAGTAAATATCATCGATACAAGATCATTTGCTGCCATAGAAGCATATGATCGCTCTATTGCAGAAAGAGCGCAAGCGTTTGCAGAGGATTTGCTTGATAAGTATAAAACAGAGGCAAATGCTGTCGGAGTGCAAAATGTAAATATTATTGTGGACTATGGTTCACCTAAAACAATGATTTCGAAAGACCTTGCGAAAAAAGTGGAAGCAGATTTAATTATCTGTGGTGCTACTGGTCTTAATGCAATGGAAAGATTTCTAATCGGTAGTGTATCTGAGTATATCGTACGCTCAGCAACATGCGACGTATTAGTAGTTCGCACAGAAGAAATACCGGATTAATTGAAAACGCATTGGTTGTTATAAATGAAAAGTGTGTAGGGGTGCGTCTTTAACACATCTCTACACACTTTTTTCGAGTAATGCTATACTTTCTTATTTTGCGTTTTCTTCTTGCCATATGTCTATTTTTTGGAAGAACAATTCCATCGCTTCTTTATTCGTCATATTCGGAACTTTTGCAAGCAACACTTCCCGTGGAGCTTTTAATTCTTCGCTTTTCTTTTGCAAAATCAACAAGCTTTTCTCTTGTCCTTTTGTTTTAAAAATAGAAGCTGGGAATTGAATGACCGCTTGAATCCATCCATTTTCTTTAATAAATTTATGAAGTTGTGGCGCTTGTTTAGATTCAAAAATAGTGTTCGGCACTAAAAAGTATAAATATCCACCTGGCTTTACATGCTTCATCGATTGTTCGATGAACAAATGATGTGCATAAGACATTTCCTCTTCACTATGCAAAAAATAGTCCTGGGCTGTTTCATTATCTGGATAATATCCAACTGGTAAATCACTTACTACTATATCTACAGGATCTATCAATAATGGTTTTAAAGCATCTTGTCGGAAGAGTTGAATATCATGTGCAAGCAATTCACCAGTTTGGGCAGCTAATTGAATTAATAACTCATCAATCTCTACACCGTATGCTTCATTTTCAGTAGACAGTGCATTCATCACTGTATAAAGCAAATTTCCTGTTCCAAATGCTGGATCCAAAATGGATAAGTCTTTTTTACTTTTGGTCATTTCTTTTACGAAATAACTTACTAGAAGTCCAATTGCATCTGGTGTCATTTGGTGATTCACTTGAGCAGTTGTCTTCATACCTTTTAAAATTGCCAGTTGAATTGCTTTTCGAATTTGTTCTTTCGTCGGATTCGCGACTACTGGTACTTTTTTCTCTTCTAGCCATAATTCTAGTGCATATACTATCCCTTCTAAATAGGTAGCAGATTGTTGTTCTTCTATAAACGTGCTTTCTTGATCAATAAACGTAAAAATTTGTTCTACATTTGTGTGCATATATACATCCCTCAAATAAAACCCACTTAACTAGAATTAGCAGGGAGCTTAAGCTCCCTGCTAATTCTAGTCTAAGCCTCAAACTGCCAATACAAAATTGAATAAGTGGGTTTGTTTTTTATTTATTTGTTTGTTGCTTCTTTTACAGCTTCTAACGCCTTATCATAATCTGGATGTTCTGTTCCTTCGCTAACATATTCTGCATAAGTAACAACATCATTTTTGTCCACTACGAATACAGAACGTGCTAGTAAACGTAATTCTTTCATACCAACACCGAATGCCTCTGCGAATGAAAAGTCACGGTGATCAGAAAGCGTTTGAATAGCATCTGCAGCATTTGCACCACACCAACGTTTTTGAGCAAACGGCAAGTCAACAGAGATTGTTAAAATCACCACATCATCACCTAAACTAGCAGCAGCTTCATTGAATTTGTTTGTTTGTATTGAACAAACACCTGTATCTAAAGATGGGACTACACTGATCAAACGTACTTTACCTGCAGAATCTTGTAGCGTTACAGGTGATAAATCATTTGCTAACACCGTAAAGTTAGGTGCTTTTTCTCCTACTACTACTTCTTGACCAACTAAAGTTACAGGATTGTTTTTAAATGTTACTTGTGCCATAAATATGTAGCCTCCTTTTTCATTACCTTCATCTTACTAGAATACGTTCTGTTCTTGCAACTCTTTTGCAACCGCAGGATGTTCATATACATGTTTTTCAGTTTTATCATAGACTGATTCGTGAACAACTAACGTATCTGCGATAAAATCATGAATTGCTTGTTTTTTCGGTGTAAACGCGACTGCTAGATAGGGAAGATTTAAAGGAATAATAGAGATAAGTCTCCCGATCCATTCTCTAAAAAGAACTGTCCCCCATGTTAGTTTAGCTCCATTTTTTGAAACAACACGAATACCGAATATCATTTTCCCAACTGTTTGACTACAAAATTTAGTCATTAAAACAAAATAGGCATAGAAAAGAAGCGCAGTAATAAGGCTAAATGGCGCATACCAAACTGGATTATTTAGCTCTAATGAGAAAAGTCGAAATACAGGTTTGATGATCAACATACCGATGGAAGCTAATATGAGGATATCCGCCGTGTAAGCCCAAAATCGAATCCAAAAACCAGCAGCTTTATGCTCATATTCCACCGTACGATGAACAACTACTTGCTCAGTTTGCAGTGCTTTTTCTTGCACGTTTTGTTCATCTGGCTGTATAATCTCACTCATTTAAATCCCTCCTTAATTATTTCCATATAGGTACATCATTTTAGGTGCATTATTATCAGCGATTAACTTTCCGATCAGTTTTGTTTCCATATCAACACCTAATAATGATTGTGCTTTCATCTTAAATAATGAACCAAAACTTTGGGAATGACTATATTCAAACACTTCCGCATTTTCTAGGTCATAATCTGTTTTAATCGCCGCAATTACGTCTTCTAAAAATCCAAAATCGTCAGCAAGTCCTGCTTCGATGGCTTGTCGACCATTGACGATTCGACCATCTGCTATTTTTTTCACTTCTGCTTCCGTCATATTTCGACCTTGTTCAATAATATCGACAAATTCTTCATAAGAATCATTTAGCATTTCCTGCATCATATTTCTTTCTACTTCTGTCATTTCTCTCGTTGGACTCATAATGTCTTTATAAGGACCTGATTTAATCGTTACAAATTCGACGCCGTATTTTTCAGCTAATTTTCCATAGTTAATACTTTGCATAATAACACCAATGGATCCTGTCATCGTTTCTTTATTGACAAAGATTTTATCAGCTGATGCTGAAATATAATATCCTCCTGATGCTGCCATACTGCCCATCGATACATAAATTGGTTTTTCTGTTTCTTCTTGTATTTCTCTAATTTCGCGGTAAATTTCTGCAGATTCTACAACACCACCACCAGGAGAATTAACTTGGAGGACAATTGCTTTTACTGAGTCGTCCGCTTTTACTTGTTCTAATTGTTGTAAAAAGAATTGGTGATTGTATCCTTCTGCAGCAAAAAGAGAAGTAGTACTCCCAGTATCTTGTATTACTCCATCGACTTTTAATAATGCGATACGCTCATTCATACTGCCATCTTCTAATACCGTTTCGAAAAAATCGGCACTAGAAACAGCCGCAAACTCATCTAACATAGTACTCCAGTCCTTTGAAAATATACTAGACATCGTATTGACGCCTAAAGAAATAACTAATAATACAGATGCTCCTAAAATAGCAAACCATCGTTTTGTATTCATATACTATTTTCCTCCTTTTGGTATTCTCTTTACTTACGTAAATAATAGCTAAATGTTTCACAAATCGTTAAAATAAATTCTATTTACGTTTCCGCACTTCCATAATTTTCGAGGCAGTAAACAATATAAGTGCACACCAAATAAATGAAAAAGACAAAAACTCGATTTTACTAAACTGTTCTTTATAGATGATGACACCGATTAAAAGCATTAGCGTTGGTGCTATGTATTGTATAAATCCAGACATGTACAATGGAATTTTTTTTGTTCCTTTAGCAAATAAGATAAGTGGAACAGCAGTTGCAACACCTGTTAACAAAAGCAATATCACTGTCAGCATATCCGTTGAAAAAAATACAGCTTTCCCGGTCGCAACTAAGTATGCAAAATATATTAGTGCTACTGGTAGGACGAAGAAAGTTTCAATCGTTAACCCTCTAAGCGCATCCACTTTTAACGTCTTTTTAATCAATCCATAAAAAGCGAATGTAATCGCTAATGAAAAAGAAATCCATGGTACTTGACCATAGGAAATAGATAAAATGAGTACGCCGATAGCTGCAATTATTACGGCTAATACTTGTGCTCTTGATAATTTTTCTTTTAAAAAGATAATTCCGAGTAAGACGGAAAGCAATGGATTAATGTAATAACCTAGACTCGTTTGAACTATGTATCCTGCATTCACAGCGTAGATGAATATAAACCAATTTCCAGTTACTAAATAGGAAGCAAGCACTAAACTCCAAAAAGCTTTTCGGTCCTTCCATAATTCCTGTATATCCATTACGAGCTGCTTATAATTCCGACCAATGACAACAAGTAACAAAGTAAATACGAAGGACCAAATAACACGACCTGCTAAGATTTCATCACTCGACACATGATTGAGTAACTTCCAAAAGATTGGCATGAATCCCCATAAAACATATGCAACTGCAACTATAATAATTCCTTGTTTTTCTTCTTTTTGCACTTCCCCATCTCCTTATTTTTTCCACGCGAAAATAATAGATTCATTATATTGCTTTAACGAATTAAAGTAAACAGGAAAAACACGGAGAACATTAGTCCTCCGCGTTTTCTTATTTTTATAATAGGTGCTTTTATTGTTTTCTTTGTCTTAACTCGACTCTTCTAATTTTTCCGGAAGTTGTTTTCGGTAATTCTTTTACGAACTCTATTTCTCTAGGATACTTATATGGAGCAGTGATAGTTTTCACATGATCTTGGAGTTCTTTCACTAATTCAGGTGAACCTTCATTAGCCGGGTCAAGTAGGACAACAAAAGCTTTTACAATTGTTCCTCGGATTTCATTTGGACTACCAATTACAGCGCATTCCTGCACTGCTGGATGTTTTGTTAAAGCGTCTTCTACTTCAAAAGGTCCAATGGTGTAGCCTGAACTAATAATGATATCGTCACTTCTACCTTCAAACCAAAAATAGCCATCCTCATCTTTTTTTGCTTGGTCACCTGTTACATAATAGTCGCCCCTAAATTGCATCGCAGTACGTTCAGGATCTTTTAAATATTCCTTAAAGAGTGCTGGTGTTTCTATATGCACTGCAATATCTCCTACTTCACCTGGGGCACAAATTTCTCCATGTTCATTAATAATTTCTACTGTATTCCCTGGAGTCGGTTTCCCCATAGAACCCGGTTTAGCTTCCATTCCTTTCATCGTTCCAACGAGCAATGTATTTTCTGTTTGACCATATCCATCGCGGACCTCAAGATTGAAATTTTTTGCGAAAATATCAATTACTTCTCTATTTAGTGGTTCCCCAGCAGAAACTGCGCTATGAAGGGAAGAAAGATCATAATTCGTTAAGCCTTCTACTTTTGCCATAATTCTATATTCGGTTGGGGTGCAACAAAGCACATTTACTTTTTTCTTTTGAATATTATTTAAATACGTATTTGGTTCAAATTTCCCGTTGTATACATATCCAGTTGCACCACTTCCAAGAACCGCGAGAAACGGGCTCCAAATCCATTTTTGCCACCCTGGACTTGCAGTTGCCCAAACGACATCTCCTTCTTGTATACTTAGCCAATTTGGTCCAGATGTACGTAAATGTGCATATGCCCAAGCATGCGTATGTACCACACCTTTTGGATTTCCAGTTGTCCCACTTGTATATGAAATGAATGCCATATCGTCTTTTAGTGTATCTACTAATTGAAAAATATCATCTTCACTAGACATTTCATCTGTTAAGGACTTCCAACAATCTTGACTATTTCCAATTACAAATAATAGTTTATCGTCTAAGTTTGATACTTCGTTAAATTGGTCCAAAAATGGTTCATATGCAATAATCGCTTTTGCTCCACTATGAACAAGTCGATATTCAATATCTTTTGCTCTTAGCATTTCTGAACTCGGTATAACAACTAATCCGGCTTTTAAAGCTGCTACGTATACTTCGTATGCTTCTATTAATCGAGGTACCATCACTAGTACGATATCCCCTTTTTTAAGGCCATTTCGAGTAAATACATTTGCAATTTTGTTCGCTCGTTGGATTAACTGTTTATAAGTGCTCTTTTTTGTTTCTCCTTTTTCGGACTCCCAAATAAGCGCTAATTTTTCTTCGTTTATACTATATTTTTCAAACTCAGTTACTAAGTTATAATGCGCTGGTGCGATCAAATCTTGTTTGTTCAAAATTATTCCTCCTCTACATATTATACTAATTATAAAGGATGTTATTAGATTGTTAAATATAAAAATAACTTTCTGAATATATAGCGGTTACCATTTTCAGGAATAGTGTGTCATAGTTAGTTACCGCTTGGATCTCCGCTGCAACGCGGACGCATTATCTCTATACTGTTCATTTCACACACAATAAACCGGTAGCCTAAGCTACCGGTTTACCTGCTTTCTTATTTACTATAACCGTCCATTTGTGATTGGGCTTGTCGCACTAATCGCTTTGTAATTTCTCCGCCTACGGATCCGTTGGCACGCGATGATGCGTCAGCTCCTAATTGTACTCCAAACTCTTGAGCAATTTCATATTTCATTTGATCAATCGCTTGTCTTACTCCTGGAACTAAAAGTTGATTTGAGTTATTATTGTTGTTTGACATGTCTCTCACCTCCTTGTGAATTTAGAATGGTCGTTTTCTCTAAATTCATACATGAGGTGAAAAGGTATATTTTTCTACTTTTTAAAGAAGATTTTCAAATTCATTTTTCTTTTTATTAGGGAATGAATAAACTTCTCTATTTTCTACTGCCTCTTTTATTAAGTCATCGTAATCCTTAAAGCTCTCGTAGTATTCCACTTTCTCAAGCTTAGGTTTTGTTTTAGGACAAGAAGGAGTGAATATTGTACAGCAGTCTTCATATGGTAATATAGACGTCTCATAAGTTCCTATTTCCCGGGCAATATCTATAATATCTAATTTGTCCATTGAAATGAGTGGTCTAAATACTGGAGTGGATGTCACTGCATTAATGGCAGTCAAGCTTTCGAGTGTTTGGCTTGCTACTTGACCTAAACTTTCTCCAGTTACAATTCCTAACGCGCCAATTTCTTCTCGTACCAAATCAGCAATTTTCAACATCATTCTTCTTGTCGTAGTCATAGATACATTTTCTGGAATTTGAGCCGCTATACTTTGTTGGATTTCTGTAAATGGAATAACATGAAGCCTTACAGTTGCTCCAAAATGGCTTAATTGGTTTGCAAGATCCATCACTTTTTCTTTGGAACGCTCACTTGTAAACGGTGGACTATGAAAATGGATTGCATCTAATCTTACTCCACGCTTTAAAAGCATATATCCTGCTACTGGACTGTCAATTCCACCCGAAAGCATCAAAAGCGAACGACCATTTGAGCCAAGTGGCATCCCGCCTGCTCCAGGGATTACTTGTGCCATCATATACACAGCATCTACTAGCACTTCAATACGTAAATCTATTTCCGGTTTTTTTAATTGTACTTTTAAAGATGGAAATTGTCTTAATACGTGACTTGCTATTGTCGTTTGCAATTCATATGTATCCAGTGGAAACTTTTTATCGGAACGCTTCACGGTTACACGAAATGTTTTGTTTTCACTATCTAAGCTTTCCATTATTTGAAGTGCAGTTGCTTGGATATCTTCTAGTTCCTTTGAACATGAAGCAACTGGGCTAAATGATTGAATCCCAAATATTTTGGGTAATCGCCCTATTAATGCTTCTATTTCTGCGTCATCTGATGATGTTAAAAACATTCGATCTCTTTCTGCATGTACTTTAATATTTGGTAAATCTACAAAAGAAAATTTTATGTTGTTTCGAAGATGTGATATAAACTGTTTTCTGTTTTTTCCTTTTGTTGACAATTCACCGTATCTTACTAATATTTTTTCCCATTTCATAAAAACTAATCTCCTTTAATGACATTCATTACATTTGTAAATATTTTTTTGAACTGATTTATTTCTTCTTGTGTATTGAGTGAGCTAAAGCTTAGGCGAATAACTCCTTTTATATATTCATCCTGTAAATGCATTGCTTTTAAAACATGACTTGTTTTTGTCTGTCTAGATGAGCAAGCACTACTTGTAGAAACTATAACATTTTTTTGCTGTAAAGCATTAATAAGAACTTCTCCTTTTATTTTTCGCACAGAAAAGGAAACAATATGTGGTGCTCTATTCGAAGATGAAATTATATTAATCGAAGGAAAAGATTTTAAAAAAGGAATAAGATCTTCTGTCAGCTGTTTCATCTTCTCGGCGTTTGCTTCCAAGTTATCATTGGCAAGTCTCACAGCTTTTGCGGTGCAAACTGCTAAAGGTACTGGTGTTGTTCCGCTACGAATACCAAATTCTTGTCCACCTCCAAAAAGGATAGGTTCCACTTCGATAAATTTTTTTAATGCAAGTAAACCTGAACCTTTTAAACCGTGAATTTTATGAGAAGAAATCGTTATAGCATCCACATCTAAGATTTGAAAATGTACCGGTAGTTTTCCAAAGCTCTGCACCGCATCCACATGGATTAACGCTCGGCTATTCTTTCTTATATACGCGGCAAGCTCTTGAATTGGTTGAATCGCTCCTGTTTCATTGTTAACATGCATAACACTTACCAAAATTGTATCGGCACGTAGAAGACTTTTTACAGCATCCACCGCAATTACACCATCCGAATCTACTGGAATCCATTGTACCTCAAATCCAGATTTCATTAGTTGTTTTGCAGCTTCCAGTATGGAAGGATGTTCAACTTCCGATACCAGTACATGTCTTCCACGGTTTTTATATTTATTCGCTAAGCCAAAAATGGCTAAATTATTAGATTCGGTTCCTCCGGATGTAAAATAAATTTTGTCATTCGAAGTATGTAAAATTTCCGCTACTTGTTTTCTAGCTGATTGCAATAATTCGTTCGTTTGATGACCGAATTCATGTATGGAAGCTGGATTTGCCCAAAACTTTTCGTTTACTGCTACAAAGGTTTTCATCACTTCGGGATGCACTTTCGTTGTGGCACTATTATCAAAATAAATCACTGTATTTCCCTCTCCTTTTCGGAAAAAAACCACCTTCACTTTTATAGTGAGGTGGTTCACGTTTGTATACAAAACCATTTGTCGTTTCTAGGGTTGAATGCACTAGATTTTCTAGTTATGTACGCCATGCCTCTTCCTTAACTAATACTTCGATTTTCTTTAATGCGCCTGGTTCTACTTCCTCAACAGCGGTAGCTGCATCTTCTAGCGCTTTTGCATATCTAAGTTGTCTAAAGGCTTCTTCTGCTTCTAACAAGCGCGCATGTATAGTAGGGTGGCTTTTACGATAACGATTACCGTATTGAATAATCTTTTCCGTTAGCAATACATTTTCTAACATTTCTTTTGCCCGTCTATGCACTTCCTCCATGCAAGCCTCTGCTTTTTCTAAATAATTATCTACTAACGTCATATTTAGAGGCACTTCTTGAAGGCTTTGCATAGCAATATAAATATGTTCCTCAGCTTCTTCTAATCGAACATCCATATCTTCGGGTATTCCCGGTATGTTCGCTTTTTGTAACATACGATCTGTGTCGTGTAAAATATGTTTTAATTCATCGAGCTTTTCACGAGCTTTATTTTCATCGATTCGTAGATTTTTTAATCGATTGGCAAAAAGATCTTGTTCCTCATATAATCGATCTAGCTCTTCTGCAATTTCGTTTAGTTCTTCCTGTAAGCTAGAGTATGCAGATTGTTCTTCTTCTACACGTGCTGAGAGAAGGTCAAACTTTTTCTCCAACACTTCTAATTCCTTTAAACAGCTTTGTGGAATTTCAGCCTCTTTCTCTGGTAAACGGTAGCTTTGTTGGACATAAGCGGCTTCTTCACTCACTGCACGAGTAACCGTTGTTACTTCTTTAAGACGACTTGCTGTATGTTCTTTATGCTGATCAACGTATTTTTTAGCAAGCACTTCTTTTTCTAATAAATCATAGAAAGTTTCCATTTCATCTTTTATTTCTTCCACTCTTACGATTGTTTTTTCCACTTGAAGGTTTACAATTGCAGCCTTCAATTCGATTAACTCTGCTTCAATTTCTTCTAATTTATTTGTCATTTCAAGATGTTGCAAGTAATAAGAACTTTCTTCCATTTCTTTCTGACCATTTCGTAATTCATGGATAGTAGCGGGTATTTTATTTTGTATTTCTGTAAGTATGGTAGGTATATCATGCAATTTAGGGAAGAACTTTTTCCCCTTGTCTTGCAGAGTGATCACAATTTCCCGTGCACTTAAATAATTTCCTGTCTCGGTCAATTTATCAAATTCCTCAAAATCTGGTATAAATGATTCTAATCCTGCTTCTAATGCCGGAACTGTTTCTCCAAAAGAATATTGATGGGCTAACAATGTCTTCCTAGCAGCTCGATGTTGCTCTTTTAACTGCTCCATCTCAATCCTATTTTTCTCTTCACTCCCTATTAATTCTTCCAGTTCTTTTAATATCTCTGACATTTTTTCGTCACAAGAAGAGATTAATGTTTGAATTTCTTTTTCAATTTTAGTAGCTTTAGGAAAAATAAATTTGTCTATACTTTCTTCTGCATCAAATAAAAGAACATCGATTTTTGGCATATGGACATCCATTATTTCTGTCCATGTATTTCTCCATCTTTCAAACATTTCTTCCGTTTGACCGTTCATATTCAATTGTTTTACTTTGGTCATTTCCTCTAAAATTGGTTTGTTTTGAATTTGCTGTTTTTCGTGCTCTAAACGTTCAATCTCTGAATTATGTTTTCTTCTTATTATAAACGCAAAAACTGCAATTACTAAAAGTATAATGACTGCTGGGATGATATACTTCATCGTAAGCCCCCTGTTCCAAAATCAAAAAATTCTAATTCAAATGTTACTCTATATATTACCATGCTTTTTATGTTATTGTTTCATAAAACAAGAGAAAAGCAATGAATTATTTGAAATAATGCTATTTCAACATCAAAAGGAGGCAGATTTGATTGAAAAAGGATGGTCATATTCATACGCCCTATTGCCCACATGGAACGCTTGACCCATTCCATTTATATATTGAAAAAGCAATTCAAAATGGTTTTCATGAAATTACATTTACCGAGCATGCTCCATTACCGGTCAATTTTGTTGACCCAACACCCGATAAGGACAGCTGTATGGATTTGAAGCAACTCGATTCGTACTTTGCTGATTTAGATCGTTTGAAAAAACATTATGAAAAGGATATTGTTATATCAACGGGATTGGAAATAGATTTTATCTCTGGTTTTGAACAAGACACTATTTCTTTCTTAAATACATATGGCATGTATTTGGATGATTCGATTTTATCAGTACATTTTTTAGCCTTTCGAAACACCTACACATGTATTGATTTTTCTAAATCCACTTTTTTAATGTTTATGAAACATGTCGGAAATCCGATGGCTGTGTATAAATTGTATTATAAAACATTGATGGATTCAATAACGAGTGATTTAGGAATTTATAAACCTAAACGAATAGGTCATATTACGCTCGTTCATAAATTTCAACATACATTGCCAGAAACAGTCGATGACCATGAAGAAATAGTATCGATTTTAATGGAGATAAAAAATCAACAGCTTCAATTAGATGTAAATAGTGCTGGTCTTGCAAAACCGTATTGTTTAGAAAGCTATCCAGCACCAGCTTATATTCAAATAGCAAAGCAATTAGAAATCCCGTTAGTTTTTGGATCTGATGCTCACCAAGCAAAAGACTTACACCAGTATTATCATGACTTACACATTTATTTGTAGAATGGAGACGAAATTATGTTTACAAAAACGACTTATTCAGAAGATTTAACTGCAAACTATACGATGTTGTCGAAGCAGTTAGATGCACTTTTAACAGGTGAAACTAATGCGATTGCAAATTTTAGTAATGCTTCTGCGTTATTAAATCAGTTTTTTGATCAAATTAACTGGGTTGGATTTTATTTGATGGAAGATGGCGAATTGGTGTTAGGACCGTTTCAAGGTTTGCCTGCCTGTGTAAGAATTCCCGTTGGTAGAGGGGTATGTGGAACTGCCGCTGAAACATTAGAAACGATTATCGTTCCTGATGTACATGCTTTTCCAGGTCATATAGCTTGCGATGCAGCTTCCCAATCGGAAATTGTAGTACCACTTGTAAAAGACGGAGTATTGGTTGGTGTTCTCGATATTGATAGCCCGATTAAAGAACGTTTTTCGGAACAAGATGCAAAAGGCTTAGAACAATTTGTTCAAGTACTAGTTAAACATATTTAAGAAAAGCAGAGGGAGTTGATCCCCTCTGCTTTTATAGTTTAGCGAATGCTTGTTTTAAATCTTCTACTAGGTCCATAGAGTTCTCGAGACCAACAGATAGTCGGAGTAATCCGTCCGTGATGCCCATTTCCTGCCTCTCTTTTTCAGGTACGACCGAGTGAGTCATCGTTGCTGGATGTTGGATTAATGTTTCGGCATCCCCTAGACTAACCGCGATTTTGATAAGCTTCAATTCATTCATGAGCTTTTGCGCATGTTTCAATCCACCGGTAACTGTGAATGATATTAGCCCACCTCCACCTTTCATTTGCTTTTGGGCAATTTCATATTGTGGATTGCTTGCATCAAACGGATAGTAAATATTTTCCACAAAAGCAGCTGTTTTTAAATACGCCACAACTTCTTCTGCATTTTTTGTATGCCGATCCATCCTTACATGCATCGTTTTGATTCCCCTAATTAGTAACCAAGCATCAAACGGTGAAATAATACCGCCAAAATCTTTTTGAACGGACAACCGAATAGCTTCTATTTCTTCTTTTTTACTCCCAACAATGATTCCTGCAATAACATCTCCATGTCCATTAATATATTTGGTCGCACTATGCAAAACAAAATCTACTCCAAGTTTTAATGGGTTTTGTAAATAAGGAGATGAAAATGTATTATCAACTACTACACGAATGCGATGTTTTTTTGCTATTCTCGTTATTAATTCGATATCTACCATTTCCATTGTTGGATTAATAGGTGTTTCTATATAAATACAAACAGTATTTGGTTTTATAGCTGCCTCAATAGCTTCTTCTGAATTTAATAATGCTAAATCATGTGAAACATTATATTTTTCCTTCAATAAATTAAGGAGACCAAATGTACAACCATAGATCCCTCGTGTACAAAGAATATGATCACCCGACTTTGTTAAGTGAACTAAAATCGCACTAACTGCAGCCATTCCAGACCCGAATGCTAATGCACCTTCCCCATATTCTATTGCAGCCATTCGTTCTTCTAATACCCGAACAGTCGGATTTCCTAAACGAGAGTAAACGCCGCCACTCTCTTCTCCAGCGAATCTTCTTGCCCCCTGCTCAGCCGTATCAAATGCAAATGTAGAGGTTTGATATAAAGGCACTGCTAGGCTATCCTGATGATCGGCCGATTGATAGCCCTTATGAATGTATGCCGTCTCCTTTTGTACTTTTTCATCATTCATGTACTAACACTCCTCATTGTAAACGCTTACATTTATTTTACACTGAATAAACAAAAAAGAAAAGGCATCTCTTTTACAAATGATGAGATACCTCCATAATACTTAGTTGATTTTTCCCTTTATTTTTTGCTTCATATAAAGCGATATCTGTCTGTTGAAAAAGATGGTGAAAATTTATATTATCTTGTTGTTGCCAACTAGAAACACCAATTGAAACTGTCACGCTCGGATTAGTTTCGGATGAAATTGATCCCAATAATTGCTTGCACATCTCTATTCCTTCTTCGAGTGTCATTTGAGCATAATATAATGCTAGCTCTTCTCCACCCCATCTTACACCGATTCCTTTTTCTCCAACTTTTTTCTGTATAATGGAAGCAATTTGCTTTAATATTTCATCTCCAACCTGATGACCAAACGTATCATTTACTTGTTTAAAATCATCAATATCAATTAATACAAATACGCCACGGTCATCTATTTTCATGGAATTTTCCACATATTTATCCAAATACTTTCGTGCAAAAAGATTTGTTAAATGATCGCGATTCACCATCTCCTGCAATTTATTACGTAGCGCAGAGTTACTTATTGCAAGTGATGAATGTTGAATGAGAGATTGCATTAATTTAAAGGCATCAAACGAAAAGAAATAAGGTTCTTTATGGAGCACTATACTAAAACCTGTAATCGTATTTTGCTCTTTTAATGGCACAGCAATTAGAGAGCGATAACCACTTTTTAACTTTGTTATTCTGTTAAAGTCAGCTATAAACAAGGAGTCCTTCACTTTGTTAAAATGATTAGCAACATGTTGAATGTAAAATTGACCTTCATTCGTATGGAAGTAATCATTACTCGACGTGGAAATTTTGTATTCTTCTTCTTCGATAAAAACAAAGCAGATTTGCTCTGGGTGGAAAGATTTTATTAATTGATTTCTTAAGAAGACTAACATTTCCTCTAAAGAAATATTCGTATTTAATTTATGTGAAGTTTCATTTATTAATTGCAGATCTGAAACTAACCTATGAGACTGGATATACAATTTTGCATTTTCAAGTGCATTTCCCGTCGTTTCCGATAGCGATGTAGCAAATTCTTTTTGTCGAGTAGAGAAAATATAATCCTCAGTGGTGGTAAGCTGTAATATACCATAAATTCCTTGTTTCCCTTTTATCGGTACATTTATTAATCGTACACCTAACTCTTGTACAAGTTCTGTAGTAATTTCGCCTGAAACATATGCATCTACTGTGGCTGGTCGTTCAGAAGTATAATCAAACAACTTATAAGGAACAGAAGTTTTTCTATCTTGGTCATTCGATAATATTAATGTAGGCTCTAATTGTGGAAACGCATTAGTTATAGCATATAAAGTTCCATTTAATATTTCCCCCGAATCGAGTGTGGAGTTAAACGCTTTTGTTACACTAAATAAATTTCGATATTGATTTTCTTGCTGTATTAAAACAATCGATTGTCTAATTGTTTTCACAAGCTTCGTAATGGTGGAAACAAATTCCTTTATATTTTCCGTCTCGGCGAATTCTTTCCATCTCACCGTTGAATCCATGACAAGCAGTCCTATTGGTTGATTGTCATAATCCCTAAGTAAAATTTTAACTACTTTGTTCAGGTCATTTTCCATATCCCAAAAAGGAGTTTCGGTAAAATCTTTTTCATAAAAAAATGCCTCTACCTCAAGCCATTTAATCAAATGCATTTTTTTCGAGTAACTATGATTTTTTCTCAATGGTTTAAATGTATCTATGTCAAAAATAAAATAATGAACCTTTTCAACATCAAAAAATTCTGACAGTATATTTTTTAAGTCATTAAACCATTTTATTGTAGTTCCAGTGGTAAGTAAATTTTCACTATACACATCTAAAATACGACTTTTTATAAGCGTCATTATTCCATCATTTTTCATCGTTACACCTCTCAGTTTTCTAAGAGCAAATTGATACTTTTATCACACTTTGATTATAATTCAATTTGACTATATTACTTTAGATTTGTCAATTGTTTCTCACAATTTATAACTGTCCCTTTCTCTAAGAAACGAATTTGATTGACTTTCTCAACATAAAACGATACAATCGATTTTGTGTAAAATAAATGCAGCAGTTGTATGGCCTAGATTGCTCATTTTGTTCCTCTTATTTTTTAAATAGATGGTGTATCCCGTAACCCTCGGCTGCTAGGGCGATGATACATGAAAACAAAATGTCTGCTAGTTTGAATACATCTGGTCTTATTTTACAACAAAATAAAACCAATATAAAGGAGGAGACATACATGTCTCGTTATACAGGTCCATCATGGAAATTATCACGTCGTCTTGGTATCTCACTAAGCGGTACTGGTAAAGAATTAGAAAAACGCCCTTACGCACCAGGACAACACGGTCCAAACCAACGTAAAAAATTAACAGAATACGGTATGCAATTACAAGAAAAACAAAAACTTCGTCACACTTATGGTGTTAACGAACGTCAATTCCGTACTCTTTTTGACAAAGCTGGTAAAATGCAAGGTAAACATGGTGAAAACTTCATGATCCTTCTTGAAACTCGCCTTGATAACGTTGTTTATCGTTTAGGTCTTGCTCGTACTCGTCGTGGAGCTCGTCAATTAGTTAACCACGGTCACGTTATGGTTGATGGTAAACGTGTTGATATTCCTTCATTCAGCGTAAAACCAGGTCAAGAAATTTCTCTTCGTGAAAAATCTCAAAACCTAGACGTTGTAAATGAATCAATCGAAGTAAACAACTTCGTTCCAGAATACTTAACTTTTGACGCAGACAACAAAGTTGGTACTTTCGTTCGCCTTCCAGAGCGTAGCGAATTATCAGCTGAAATTAACGAAGCTCTAATCGTTGAGTTCTACTCTCGTTAATTTTATTGCTCTTCAAAGAGTGATATTAAAAGCCTTCAAAACCCTTATAATTCAGGGTTTTGGAGGCTTTTTCTATTCTATTGATTACTCGCATGAAAGTCTAAGCATGAATCGTATTTTAAAGATAAAGCGTCCGCCTGCAGCGAAAATCATTGCGATCTCTTAACAGAACTTTTCTAAGACACATATCCCTAAAATATAAAATCTGTATTTCTGCAAACAAAAAAGCGCCAGTCTAATTGAATAGAAAAACGCTTTCTTTAGAAGACAATAATGCCTATTCTTTTTTCATTCCTTCGATTAAATCTAGTAACCGTTGTTTAGTCTGATTGGTCTCTTCTTTTAGTATTGTGAAATCATATCCTGATTTATCCTCTTTCATATGAACTTCTATTAAATCTCCTATTTTTGCATCTATCGTAAACTTATCTTTTAGAATAACGAGCTTGTTTACTTTGTTATTTTTCTCAAATAGAACGACAAAAAAGTCGTCGAAACGATCTAATATGTATTTTTTTGTAGCCATTGCGCCAGCCCCTCGATCCAAATAATTAACCTATAAAGTAAAAATATTAATATTGTTGAAAATTCTATTCCAATTATTATTCTATACTATTTAACGCTTATTTTTCATCCCATTTCACATTTAATTTTATATTTCTTAGTAAATTCATGATTATTTTACTAATCGACGTAAATACTAAGAACTGAAATGATCAAAAATTGGAGGGTATGTACATGAAAAATAATAAAACCCATACATCGACAAATAAAAAAATGAATAATAAACATGTTAGTACAAATTTTAATGAACCTGAAAAATTAACGGACCATGAAAAGAAAAAACTACAAGTAAAAGATGGACAAAACAATCATCATGTGGATGAACGTGGTGGATTTTAACGATTGCTCATACTTTTTAAAAAGCTACTCCCCTATGTATTGGGAAGTAGCTTTCATTTTATACAAATTTAATCATTTTGTAGTTTTTCTTACCTCTACGAACGATCATAAACTCATCTTCTAAACGATCACTATCTCCTACCTCATATGCTAAATCCGTTACTTTTTCTCCATTCACTGAGATAGCACCATTTGTTACATCTTCACGCGCTTGTCTTTTAGAAGGAGATACAGTAGCTTCCACGATGAAATCAACGATATTCTTCGCCTCTTTAGACATTTCTACAGACGGTACATCCTTAAATGCATCTTTCATTTCAGTAGCTGTTAATTCTTTTAAGTTGCCACTAAATAATGCTTGAGAAATTCGAATTGCTTGATCTAGCGCTTCTTGACCATGTATTAGTCGAGTCATTTCTTCAGCAAGCGCAATTTGACCTTTTCGTAAATGCGGTTCATTTTCCACTGTTTCTTGGAATGCTTCAATTTCGCTACGCTCTAAGAAAGTGAAAATTTTCATGTATTTAATAACATCTGCATCTGCAGTATTAATCCAAAACTGATAAAACTCATATGGGGATGTCTTTTTCGCATCCAACCATACAGAACCCGAAGCAGATTTTCCAAATTTTGTCCCATCCGCTTTCGTCACTAATGGGATTGTAATACCAAATGCTTTAGTTTCTTCCTCATGCGTTTTACGAATCACTTCAAGACCCGTTGTAATATTCCCCCACTGGTCGGATCCTCCAACCTGTACTTTACAATTGTAAGTATTGAATAAATGATTGAAATCAATACCTTGGATTAATGTATAGGCGAATTCTGTAAAAGAAAGGCCAGAATCTAAGCGAGAAGCAATGGAATCTTTCCCTAGCATGTAGTTAATATTGATAAGCTTCCCATAATCACGTAAAAACTCAATGACAGACATCGGTCCAATCCAATCATGGTTATTTACCATTTTGGCACCATTCTCTGTTTTAAAGTCAAATATACGTTCCATTTGCGTTTTAATCCCACTTACATTTTTATCAATTTGCTCGGTTGTTTGTAATATTCGCTCTTCCGAACGCCCAGAAGGATCTCCAACCATACCCGTTGCTCCACCAACTAACAAAATAGGACGGTGCCCGTGAAGCTGAAAACGACGAAGCGTTAATAATGGCACAATATGCCCAATATGCATACTATCTGCAGTTGGATCTACTCCACAATATAAAGAAATCTTTTCGTTATTTAGCAAGCTCTTTAATCCATCTGCATCTGTCTGTTGATAAATTAACCCTCTCCAAGTTAAATCTTCAAGTAGTTCGTTTGTCATAATGAATCCTCCTTTAGAATAAAAAAATCCCTGCACGAAATAAATCATGCAGGGACGCTTAAGTTTAATTAGCGCGGTACCACCCAGCTTGAAGGAATTCACCTTCCGCTTCAATCACGATATCGTTGTGAAGACGTCTAACTCCAAGCCTGTAATTCATCCTTGTACACTGACTAGCTTTCACCAAGCGCTAGCTCTCTAAACAGTAGATACAACAACTACTTCGGACTTTTCCTCGTTAAATTATATACCTATTTTACCTAATTTAAACCGGATGTCAATATCTATCGTATACTGATATGCGATTATGGTATAATAATTCTTGATTTGGGGGTCGAATAATCAATGAAAAAACGGATGGAGAAATTCCAATTTTATACAGATAAAATGAATAAGTGGCAATCTACTAAATGGGCCAAAGGTTTGCGCGTTTCTTCTAGTGTTTTATGGAACTTGTGCTTACTATTCCTCGTAATATTCGTTGCTCTCGGAGTATTTGCCGCTTCTGTTGGTGCTGGTTATTTTGCATCACTAGTAAAAGAAGAACCACTTCGCGATAAAGAAAATATGAGAGCGGATGTGTTTAATTATGAAGAAACGTCTGAAATCTATTTTGCAGAGAATGTGTATTTAGGAAAACTAAGAACTGATCTTGAACGTACGGAAACAAAGCTTTCTTCAGTTTCCCCATATGTCATTGACGCGGTACTTGCAACAGAAGATGAGTATTTTGAAGTACATAATGGAATTGTACCGAAAGCTATTTTCCGTGGTTTACTCCAAGACTTTTCAAATTCAGATACACAAACTGGTGGATCCACTTTGACGCAACAATTAATAAAAAATCAAATTTTAACAAATGAAGTATCGTACGAACGAAAAGCAAAAGAAATTCTCTTGGCGATGCGCTTAGAACATTTCATGACAAAAGAGGAAGTATTAGAAGCCTATTTAAATATCATCCCATATGGACGAAATGCAAACGGGAGAAATATTGCAGGAATCGAGACAGCTGCAAACGGCATCTTTAATGTAAAAGCAAAGGATCTTACATTACCGCAAGCCGCATATATTGCAGGGATTCCACAAGCCCCATTTACTTATACCCCTTTTAGACAAGGTGGGGAGAAAAAAGAGGGTGAAGCATTACAACCCGGTATTGAGCGAATGAAAAAGGTATTATACCGAATGAAAGAAACAGGTTATATTTCACAAAAAGAATATGATTCTTCGGTAAATTATGATATTACACAGGATTTTAGAGAGCCAGAAATAGTGGCTGAGGAGAAATATCCATGGTTAACATCCGAAGTGGAAAACCGTGTAAAAGAAATTTTAAGAAAGCAATTAGCTAGTGCAGATGGAATTGACCCTGAAAGACTAGCAAAAGAACCTAAATTATTAGAGAAATATAATATTATGGCCGAACGTTCTATTCGAACAGATGGCTATCGAATTCATACAACGATTAATAGAGAAATGTTTGAAGCAATGTTAAAAGTAAAAGATGAATTTGAATATTATGGACATACGTACACGAAAGAAGTAGAAGATCCAAATACCGGCGAGATCATTACAGAAGATTTTCCTGTTCAAGTTGGAAGTATGTTAATCGAGAATAGTACCGGAAAAATTTTATCATTCCTTGGTGGACGCGATTATAATTTAGTACAATTCAATCATGCAACACAAGCTGTTCGACCAATTGGTTCAACGATGAAGCCTTTACTTGTGTATGCTCCAGCAATCGAATATGGAGTCATTGGTGCTGGAAGTCCAGTGGTTGATGTTAAACTGGACAATTTGAAAGGAACGACTTGGGCTAAATCACCAGCCAACTATACAATTGCGCAAGAAAAAGGGATTATTTCAGCACGTGATTCGCTTATGACTTCTCAAAACTTATCCACCATTCGGTTATATGATTTAATCATGGATCGAAAACCTACTGATTTCTTAATGAAAATGGGATTTGAACATATTGAAGACAACGAATATGCAAACCATGCGCTTTCTATCGGTGGGATGACAAATGGTGCTACAGTGGAAGAAAATACAAATGCATTTAGCACCTTTGCAAATAACGGTCAATTTATCGATGCCTATATGATTGAAAAAATTGAAGATGTGGAAGGTAATATTATTTACGAACACGAAACCGTACCGGTACAAGTTTTCAGTCCTGCAACTGCTTATATCATAACAGATATGATGCGTGACGTATTATCTGGCGGTACTGCAAAGCTAGCGAACTCACGACTTAAATTCCAGTCCGATTTCGCTGCTAAAACTGGAACAACCCAAAATCATAATGACTCATGGCTCGTTGGATACAATCCTAATGTCTCTTTAGGTGTATGGCTTGGCTACGATGATAATACAAAATCTTTATTTTATATGAATAATCGTTATAACCATCCGAGTGTGCGCGTAAATATGTTATGGTCTAATATGATGAATGCTATGTATGATGTATCACCAGAACTAGTCGATGCACCGAACGCTTTCCAAGTTCCCGAAGGTGTCGTAACGAGATCTTTCTGCGGAATTTCAGGACTAGCTCCTTCCGATGCATGTGCAAAAGCTGGATTAGTTAAATCCGATTTATTTAACGCTGCTGCTATGTTACCAACCGCTGCAGATGATAGTTTAATCTCCTCATCTTACGTGGTGATAAACAGCAATAGATATCGCGCCTTAGATGCTACTCCTAGTGAATTTGTTGTTCAAGGGGGCTATGGGGTGAATGAAGACTTTATTACACGAATGCTTGGAAGATTTGGAGGAAATGCGAGTAAGCTTTTCCCAGAGGATTCTAGTTTCGGTGGCAATGTTGTGTCAGAAGAAGTATTTAAAGCGGATGGTAGTCCACCCGCTGCAGTCAATGCCACATTATCTGGAAAGTCTATAACATGGTCAAAATCAACTTCATCTGATGTCGTTGGTTATCGTGTGTTTCAAGTTGTTGATGGCCAACGAGTACTTGTCGCAACGAAAAGAGAAGCTGAGTCACCTAGCTTTACAGTTAGCGGTCCTGGTCAATACATTATAGTATCTGTTGACATCACTGGTTTACAATCAGGCGCTTCCAATATTGTGTCGCTAGAAGTTCAACAACCAGAAACACCAGTTGAACCTGTAACACCTCCAACTGCTCCAGAAAACGGAGATGACACGACAGAAGACGAAATAACAACTCCCCCTTCGGATGGAGAAGATTCCCCCGGAGATGGAGAAACAACAACTTCAAAAAGATAATTAGAAAAGCCACAGCACCTTTAAATTAGGTCGCTGTGGCTTTTCATTAGTCTTCCATTGTAGATAAATCACCCGTTGGTAATTTTAACTCCCAAGCTTTTAAAACTCGGCGCATGATTTTACCGCTTCTCGTTTTTGGTAGCTTGTCTTTGAATTCAATTTCTCTAGGCGCTGCATGCGCAGCAAGTCCTTTTTTCACAAATTGCTGGATATCCGCAATCAGTTCTTCCGAAGGTTCGTACCCTTCATTTAATGCAACAAATGCTTTAATAATTTCCCCGCGCACAGGGTCAGGTTTACCAATCACTCCAGCTTCTAAAATAGCAGGGTGCTCAAGTAATTTACTCTCCACTTCAAATGGTCCAACTCGTTCACCGGATGTCATAATGACATCATCTACACGTCCTTGAAACCAGAAGTAGCCCTCGTCATCCATATAAGCAGAATCCCCTGAAAAATACCATTCATCATTCATAAAACTAGATTCATATTTTTCTTTATTATTCCAAATTTGACGCATCATCGATGGCCAACCTTTTTTAATCGCTAAATTCCCCATTGTAAATGGTGGAACAACATTACCTTGGTTGTCAATAATCGCTGCTTCTATTCCAGGTAGTGGTTTCCCCATAGAGCCTGGCTTAATCGGTAGACAACCAAAATTACAAATCATTTGCGCTCCAGTCTCTGTCATCCACCAAGTGTCATGAATGCGTAAATGGAACACTTGCATCCCCCATTTTACTACTTCTGGGTTTAAAGGCTCCCCTACAGATAAAATATGACGAAGGGATGATAAATCATGTTTCTCGACGATTGCATCCCCTGCTCCCATTAGCATACGGAATGCAGTTGGCGCACTATACCATACTGTTATTTTGTAGTCTTCAATCGCATTATACCAAGCATCTGGTGAAAAACGCCCACCAAGAACAAGTGACGTAGCACCAGTTAACCAAGGTCCGAATATCCCGTAAGAAGTACCAGTTACCCATCCCGGATCAGCTGTACACCAATATACATCTTCATCACGAATATCCATAACCCATTTCATCGATTGATATTGTTGAACCATTGCATAATGTACATGCAAAATTCCTTTCGGTTTACCTGTAGAACCTGATGTATAATGTAAAATTAACCCATCTTCTTTATCTACCCACTCAATATCAAAAGCTTCCGAAGCATTATGTAATGCTTTTTTGAAGTCGATAAACTTTTCTGTTTCCTCTATGTTATCCCCAACTAAAAATACCGTCTCTAAATGTGGTAATTTATCTAAAGGAATTCTTCCCAATAAATCTGGAGTTGTCACAATTGCCTTTGCTTCACTATCTAATAAACGATCATATACTGCCCCTTCCATGAATGCTTCAAAAAGAGGCCCTACAATAACACCCATTTTCACAGCACCTAAAAGAGAAAAATATAATTCCGGAGATCTGGGCATAAAAATGAATAGTCGATCCCCTTTTGTTAAGTCAGAATGCTCTTTGTATATGTTGGCAGCTTTGTTTGTCCACTTTTTCATATCCGAAAACGTATACGATTCTTTTCTGTCTGCATCTTGATAATAAAGTGCGATTTTGTCTTTCTTCTCTGACTCTGCATGTCTATCAATTGCTTCATATGCCATATTTAATTTTCCAGTTTCATACCATGAAAAATTTTTCTCCGCGTCTTCCCACTTAAATGTTCTTGCTGTTTCTTCATAATCCTTTAACTGATAATCCCCTTGTTCTACCGGTAACAATTCTACTACTTTCATCCTAATCACCCTTTCTATAACTATACACTTCTATTCTACAATATCTGTTCACAGTTTTGTCAATCTTTTTACTTTTAAGAATATTTCGCTATGTTCTTTATACATGCATCTTCTTTTCGTGGAAATCATGTATAATGGTTACAAATGCGTTTATTTTTATAGGTGGTGAACTCGTGATACACAAAAAAACGTATAATGCGTTGGAAATAGAAACAAAACATGGCACCGTCATTATAGAAGGTCCAGTTCCTTCGGATCAAATAGCAAATTTCACGTTTCATGAAGACTTAGTAGCTTTCCGTGCACCTGCACAGCAGCATAATGCAATTATTGAAATTGCCAAATTGCCAGAAGGAAGAATTATTATTGTACGAGATCAACAAACCATCGTAGGCTACTGTACATTTCTCTATCCAGACCCTTTGGAAAGATGGTCAAAAGGGAAGATGGAAAATTTAATAGAGTTAGGAGCTATTGAAGTAATTCCGAAATTCCGCGGAACTGGCGTTGGTAAGACACTTTTACGCGTTTCGATGATGGATGATGCAATGGAAGATTATATAACGATTACCACAGAATATTATTGGCATTGGGATTTAAAAGGGACTGGTTTAAATGTCTGGGAGTATCGCAAAGTGATGGAGAAAATGATGCAAGCTGGTGGACTTGAATATTTTGCAACGGATGATCCCGAGATTAGTTCGCATCCTGCTAATTGTTTAATGGCCAAAATAGGAAGTCGAGTGAACAGTGAGTCAGTACAACAGTTCGATCAGTTGCGCTTTATGAACCGGTTTATGTATTAAATAGAAAATCAATATATTTTCTAAAGGGGTGTATGCAAATGCTTGTAGAGGAAATTATGAATACCTCAGTACCAACTTTAACACCTACGCATACGATTAATGATGCGTTACTGCTTTTAAAGGCAAAACGAATTCGCCACATTCCAATTATTAACACCGCGCATGAAGTCCTTGGTGTCGTGACCGATCGCGATTTAAAAGAAGCAACTCCGTCTACTCTATTGAACAGTAACAATCCCGAAGTTTATGAGTTACCGTTAGAAAAAATAATGACCCAAAATCCAATTGTCGGCCATCCATTAGATTTCATAGAAGAAACCGCTACTATTTTTTATGATAATCGGATAGGCTGTTTACCTATTGTGTCACAAGGAAAACTAGTCGGGATGATTACGGAATCCGATTTATTGTATAAGTTTATTGAACTTACTGGCTCACATCAACCGGGTTCCCAAATTGAAGTTCGTGTCCCAAACAAAACAGGTATATTATTTGAAGTTTCAAAAGTTTTTTATGAGCAAAAAGTGAATGTATTAAGTGTACTTGTATATCCCGATAAAGCGAATGATGATTATAAAATTTTAGTGCTTCGCGTAAAAACGATGAATCCACTCAAATTAATCGAAGCTATACGAGCTGAAGGGTTCGAAGTATTATGGCCAAATCATCCAGGAACGATGATATGAAAAAAAATGCCGTGTTTGTCTTTTCAGAAGATCAGTTAGACTATAAATTTTCGGATACCCATCCATTCAATCAAAAACGTCTAACCCTAACGGTCGACCTATTGAAAGAAATGAACGCTTTATTACCATCGGATATCGTAGTACCTCGTATTGCAACAGATGAAGAGTTAAGTTTAGTACATGATCCCCATTATATTGAAATCGTTAAAAAAGCGGGCTTGGAAACAAGTGATACTACTATCTATGAAAGCTATGGTATCGGGACGGAAGATACCCCTATTTTTCCTCATATGCACGAAGCAAGCGCAAGTCTTGTCGGTGGTACGCTAACTGCAGTGGATTACGTGATGGAAGGAAAATCTGTCCATGCACTTAACTTAGGTGGAGGTCTCCACCACGGATTTAAAGGACGAGCCTCAGGATTTTGTATTTATAATGATAGTTCCGTAGCTATTAAATATATGCAGCAAAAATACAATGCACGCGTTCTCTATATCGATACAGATGCACATCATGGGGACGGCGTACAGTGGAGCTTTTATGATGATCCAAATGTTTGTACTATCTCGATACATGAAACCGGCAGATACTTATTCCCTGGTACTGGTAATATTACAGAAAGAGGAACTGGAAAAGGGTATGGTACCTCTTTTAACTTCCCAATTGATGCGTTTACCGAGGACGAATCTTTTTTGGAAATTTATCGAACAGCACTTAGAGAGATAGTAGAATCCTTCAAACCGGATGTTATTTTAAGCCAAAATGGTGTTGATGCACATTATTTTGATCCGTTAACCCATTTATATGGAACGATGAATATTTACCGAGAGATTCCAAAACTTGCTCATGAGCTTGCGCATCAGTATTGCGATGGAAAATGGATAGCTGTTGGTGGAGGCGGTTATGATATTTGGCGTGTTGTTCCTCGTGCTTGGTCGCTTCTTTGGATGGAAATGAATGATGTAAAAACACCACAAGGTAACTTACCAAAAGCTTGGCTTGATCGCTGGTCAAAAGAGTCGCCAGTCCCATTTATCCCAACTTGGATGGATCCAAATCCATTATACGAACCAATTCCACGTAAAGCGGAAATAACGGAAAAAAATAAACAAATGCTCGAAAAATCACTATACGCGCTTCGCAATCAGCGATTATACAAAAATCACCAGTAGCCATTGGCTACTGGTGATTTATTATTAATTAGGAAATAATAAAATATATGACTTGTATGTACCTTTCTACGAGCGATTCTACTTCCAGACTCCAGCGGCCTTGCTCCTGCGCACATCTCGTCGCAGAAGAACGTTGCTCCTAGGGGTCAAATGGGAAAAAGCTGTGGTGGCTAGAGAGCTGCCTCCTCGCTTTTTCCCATTTGCCTGTCGGAGCAGAGACAGGCGATTGCGCTTTTGTTATTTGACGGAGTCCCTTTCCTCAATTCGATAAGGGAGAACAACAATTTGTTCGTCAATTTTTTCTTTGTTCATGAATTTCGTTAATAATCGCATGGAAACTGCACCGATATCGTATAAAGGTAATACGACACTTGTTAGCTGTGGTCGTACCATTCTTGCCAGTTTAGAGTTTTCAAAACTGATGACTTCGATGTCATTAGGTACATTAAGTCCACTATCCTGAGAGCCATGAATCAATCCAATTGCGATCTCGTCATTACCAGCAAAAAATGCAGTAGGTGGATTGGTAAGCTGGCATAATTCTTCCCATGCAGCAAGACCGTCATCGTATGTATTATCCACACCAACGATCAAGTCATTATCAATTTCAATGTTTGCCTCTTTTAATGCTTTTTCATAACCAGAACGTTTATATACACGATCAATTGTCGACTCCATATTTCCAGAGACAAACGCAATCCTCGTATGACCATTCTGGATTAAGCGATTTACAGCATCTACTGCTGCATCGTGATATTCGATATTAACTGAAGGAAAAGACTCCGATGTTTCGACTGTACCTGCTAAAACAATCGGAACGTCTGATCTTTCCATTTCACTTAGCATCTCCTTTGTCACTTCATCACTCATCATCACAATACCATCCACTTGTTTACTAAATAATGTAGATAGTAGCTGCACTTCTTTATCAGCCTGTTGGTCAGAATTCGTTAAAATTATATTATAACGATACATCGTTGCAATATCTTCTATACCACGCACTAGTTCTGCATAAAATACGTTGGATATATCCGGTATAATGACCCCCACAGTTTTTGTTTTCTTACTAGCCAATCCTCTAGCTACTGCGTTTGGTCGATAGTCCAATCTCTCGATGACAGCCAACACTTTTTGGCGAGTTGCTGGCTTTACGTTTTGGTTTCCATTAACTACACGTGAAACAGTTGCCATCGACACATTTGCTTCTCTTGCTACATCATAAATGGTAATAGTCAACGCATATCCCTCCTTCACATTTTGTACTATTTATATTATATGACCGTTTGTCAAATTAAGTGCAACAGTTCTTCCTGAAACGCCTCGTATGCAGTTGTCCAGCCAAGGCATTTCCTTGGTCGATTGTTAATGAGAT